>NZ_JBVJLO010000023.1:0-9787 GCF_055584685.1 Streptomyces sp. NPDC102258 | reverse complement strand
CGGGTGTCCCCGGTCGGGACGGTCGCCGTCGACTACGGACGCGCCGCCGGAGGCGTGGTCGACGTCCCGCTCTACTCGGCCTTCGACGTCACCCTGCTGGAGCGGGTGCGGCCGGAGGTGGACTGGAGGCAGGTGCGGCGCACACCCCCGGGCCGCCGCTCCCCCCTCGCCGCCCTCACCCCGGCCGGGCCGGGTGAGGACCGGGTGTTCCTGGGGACGGCCGCCCTCATGGCAGGGCCCAACCAGCACGCACACCCCGCAGCGCCAGCCCGCTCGGGCGCCACGTTGTTGGGCCTCTGGGCCTCTCAGATCACTAGCAGGCGTACCAGTTGGTCCAGGTGCCGTTGCCGTTGAACGTGTTGCACCAGTAGCCGCCGTTGCCGCCGAGCACCTGCACGGTGGGATTTCCACCGGAGAACCAGCCCCAGACGCCATGTTGGACGTCATGGCTGTTGCCGAGGGTTCCCCAGGTGGCCCATGACCCGTTGGCGCTGTACTGGTAGCTGTGCCAGATCTGGCGATCGCTACCGATGACCACGAACTCGTACCGGCCGTCGGGCCAGTCCAAGCGCCTGACAATGGACCCGCACAGGACCACTGCGGCTGCCGGACCGTTTCCAGAGAAGCTGACGTCGCAGGCTGCACTGCCAGCACGGGTCCTGCTGACCACGGGGGCACTTGTGGTACCCGTGCTTTCGCTGATGGTCGTTGCGCCGGCCACGCTGGGCCCGCTCGGAGCCGGTGCCGCCTGCGCGGTGGCGACAGGGCTCAGTGTGGCCACGAGTGCCAGAGCTATCGCGGAAAGAATGCCAGGCCTCTTCATGATTCCCCCAAGAACGGCGTGACGAGTATCCAACGGCCTGCTGCTGCCGCTGGTCGACCCCAAGCCTCCGGTTCGAAGGGGCGCTTGCCTAGAGCCTTGGTGCATGCGGCAGGAACATGACGCGAATTCGATCGTGCTGGCCTGGTACCCCGATTCGGCTGCCGGGCAGGAACAGCCGCCGGGACGACGGACACGACGCGGTGTGGACACCGACCCCTATCTGGCAGTTCCCGACCTGCCCAGGTGCCGGAGTACTGCCTGGCCACCCTGGGCGAGGACCGGAGGGCTGGCCGCGGGGCGAGTAGCGCCGGCCACGAGGCTGCGTCCGTCCGTCTGCTTCGCGGTCTCGTGTCCGCTGTCGCGGTCACGAGGCAGAAGGTCCGGGCCGTCGGTGTGCCGGAGGTGCCGGTGCCGGTGGACGGGTGCTGGGCGCGCTGTTCGTTGTGTTCCGTATCGATCTCGAAGGGGAGTTCATGATTCTGCCTCCAGTACACCGCCGTCTGCCTGCGGTCACCGGGGCCTTGGCCCTGGTACTGGCCGGGGCGAGCGTCCTTGCCACCGCGCCCTTCGCTCCCGCCTCGGCCGCTGCCGGCCAGGCGCCCCGGAGTTCGCGGGTCGCTTCGCAGCTTTTCCAGGCTCCGGGAGCGGGCAGCGTGCAGATCCCCGCCGGGATCACCGAGGTCACCGCCACGTTGTGGGGCAGCGGCGGTGGTGGCGGCGGCGGGTCTCCGCTGAACGAAGGACTTCTCGGTCCGGAGGGCGGTGGGGGCGGGGGCGGTGGCGCGGGGGCGGGGGTCAGCTGCCGTATCACCCTGCCCGCGCACACCTCGCCGGTGGCGCTTCCGTTCTTCGTGGCGGCCGGCGGCCGGGGTGGCACCGGCGGCCAGAACGATACGGCTGGGCAGGGCGGCGTGGGTGGCACTGGCAACGGCACGGGCGGCAACGGCCAGACCGGAGGGGACGGGGACTCTCTAGGCAGTGTCGGGGGTATCGGTGCGAGCGGCGGTGGCGGGGCGGCCACCACCGTGGGCGATCCCGTCGCGGGCCCGGTCTGGATGTTCGCCGACGGCGGCGCGGGCGGCGGAGGCGGCACCTCCACCCGTCTTGCTCCCGCAGGACGCGGCGGGAACGGCAGCAGGAGCGACGTCCTGCAGGCGGAAGGCGGGGCCGGCGGCGGCACCCTGGGGCATCTGGAGGTCTTTCTGGGCGGGGGAGGCGGTGAACTCGCGCTCCCGGGCTACGCCGCGTGCACGGCGGTGTCGGGCGGTGCCCGGGTCACCCGGCTCCCGAGCGGTTTCGGTTCGAACGGCCACTCCGGGGCGAACGTCACCTCGGAGCCCGCGGGCGGCGGCGCGGTGGCGGGGCCGCGGCCATCGCCGGCAACGCCTACGGAGCCGGCGGCAACGGCGGGGACAGCGACACCGGCACGGGCCTTGCCGGCCAGGCCGGCGCGGACGGCGCCGTCCTCATCGAGTACTGACACCTGGCGACGTGGGCCGGCCGGCCCCGCGGCTTGGCGGTCCCGCCCGTCCCTGGTCCCAAGGATGTGAGGGGCGCGTCAGTCCGCCGGCGCATGCCCCGGCGCGCACGAGCGGCCGGCCCGCACCACGACGCGGAACGGGCGGGTATCCGCTGCGGGAGTGCTCCGGTGCGCCGCAGCCACGAACGCCCACCCCCGACCACCATCGGTCCTCCGCTGGGAAGTGAGCTTCATGAAGTTCCACCCGTTCCGATCAGGTCGGCCGCTGACCGACCGCTCTCGCCGGCATCCCGACCACCGGCGGCCGCCTTCCGCGAACCCGGCATCCGCGGCTCCTCACCACCACCGCCCACCGCCGCGCGGACCCGAGTGATCAAGGCCAGTCCCGTTGCACGCTCCATCCCCAGCCCGGCCCCCGCCCACGATAAGGAGAACCACGCCATGAACACCCGCCGCCTCCGCACCGCCGCACAGCGCACCGCCGTCGTCGCGACCGCCGCACTCACCACCGGCGCGGGGGTCCTCGCCTTCGCCACCACCGCCCACGCCGTCTCGCCCGGCTACCTGTGCGACGACCTCGAAGGCACCGTCAGCGGCGGCCCCGGTACCGGCCTGACCAACTGCGCGGCCTTCGGCGGCGCCCCCGCCACCGGCACCATCACCACCGCCTTCACCATCGTGCGGGCCTCCGACAGCGCCACCCTCACCTGCAGCCCCGTCGGCAATATCGCCGGAGCCGCCCTCACCCCCGTCGAAGTCACCGGCCTGTCCTGCGTCCTCAGCCGCTAGGGAAGCCTCCCGCTCCTCCAGGCCTGGCTGGTGCGGACGGTTTCCACTGGACGCTCACGACGACCGCCCGCGAGCCGCAGGCCCAGGCTCGAACCGAATCGGCGCAACCGGGCCGGGGTCCGCACACAGGAGCTGTGCTGAGGTGTCGGTACACCCCCGGCTCCGCTGGCCGCACCGCCTGACTGCGCGCGCTGCCAGGACTACGTCTCCGCGAGGGCTCTGGTCGTCAGCCCGTGTACCTGGCGGCGCATGTAACACGGGTCAGCTCCGGCTCCGGCCGGTCCGGCAGGCGACACCCGCCCCTTGTTTCCGTGCTGTGATTGGCTGGGTCGAATCACTTCGCCGGTGGCCGCCGGCTTGCCGCTGTGCGGCTGGCGCCGGGTCTGTCTCCGGGCTGCGGCGGCGGTCGGTGCGGTTGACTCTGGCCGGTCAGCTGGCGGAGACGGGGCCGCCGTACTTGAGGGTGATCGCGAGCCAGTCGGCGGGACGGTGGACGCGCAGGTAGTCCAGGAGCTTGGTCGTGGCCGCCTTCTGGTCGGCGGAGCACCGCGCGCAGCCCGTGTTCACCGCCTCCCTCATCACAGCTTTGAGCTCTCGTGCCTGGGGCGTGCAGGGGCCTCGGTCGAGGAGGCAGTTGATGAGCGTGTTGAGCAGTCGCGGGTTGGCGATGGCCTGGTCCACATAGGTCTCCAGGGGGCCGGCCGCGTAGGCCGGAGCCGACAGGGCCGCCGTAGCCGCCGGTGCAACGGGCAGCGGCGACGCGGCCACGGGTACGACGCAGAGCAGGGCCGTTGCGGTGGCCATCGCGGCGGTGACACCGAGGCGGGCGGGGAAGCGTATCAGGAGACCTTTCTGCAGGGGGTACGCGTGGGCTGCCGGCATCAGGCGCCGGCCGGTCGTGAGCGATGTCGGCACACGGAGACGTCCGCGCGGCTGGCGACGGCTCCCAGTAGACGTCATCGGCGTGATCCGCGCGCCTGGAGCAGCGCGTTCGTGGCGGAGGAGACGTGAGCAGGACGGCGGGCAGGGAGCCGGTCAAGGGTCAGCCGGCGCGGGGTCCCGGTGCTCTCTGCCGCGGAGTTCCCCGGGCCGGTGTTGATCCCGCCGCCGAAGGGTTGTCCCGTAACTGATCTCTGGCGGCACGAGAGTGGCTGGCCGGGATCGCATCCCAGGTTTCCTTTGGGGAGGCACTGACCTCGGTTCACCCCTGCGACCGCGCGACACAGCAGCGGGTAGCAGGTGCCTCCTCCCGACGACGTGCGGGACCTCCCGACCTGGGGAGATGAGCCAGGACCTTGTTATCGTGCGCCGATGTCAACGATCAAGCAGTTCCAAGTGACCTTCGACTGCGCGGAGCCTGCGCGCCTCGCCACCTTCTGGTGCGAGGTGCTGGGGTACGTCGTACCGACGGTCCCGGAGGGCTTTGCCACGTGGGAGGAGTACCACCGCTCGCTGCCGCCCGAGGATGAGATCTACTTCGCGTGCACTGATCCCTCGGGTGTGGGCCCGCGCCTGCTCTTCCAGCGAGTTCCCGAAGGCAAGGTCGTCAAGAACCGGGTGCACCTCGATGTGCGGGCCGGCGCCGGGCTCGTGGGTGAGGAGCGCCTGGCCACACTCGAGGCCGAGTGCGCACGGCTGATGGCGCTCGGCGCGAAACACGTGCTGACGCAGCGCGCCGATGGCGTCAACGAGTCGTGCATCACGATGCAGGACATCGAGGGCAACGAGTTCTGCCTCGACTGATTCTCCTCCGAGACTGCGAGGTGGGGAGCTGTCTCCGGCCTTGGGGAACATCGGGGCAGCCGATATCGGCTGCCCCGATGTTCCCCAAGGCCGGTCTGCCGTGGACCTCTCAGGTCCCGCATGCGGCGGGAGTCATCCCGTGAGAGCGAGGTGTAGGCGGGCGACGCCGTGCATCGCGTGGCGCACACCGTCGCCTCTCAAGCGGCAGTCGCGCAGGATCTTCCAGGGCTTCATACGGGCGAAGGCGTGCTCGACGCGGGCGCGAACCCGTTTGTGGCTCTTGTTGTGGGCCTCCTTCCAGTCGGGCAGTTCCTCACCCTTGCGTCGGCGGTGCGGCATGATCAGCCCAGTGCCCAGGTAGCCGCCGTCCGCGATCGTCGTTGTGTTGCCGACCGCCCGCTTGGCACCGGACTCGGCCCAGGCCAGGCAGTCGTTGCGGTTCCCCGGCAGCGGCCGGCCGACCACCACGACCAGGCGGGTGTCGGCGTCGATGACCACCTGGTGGTTCGTCGAGTAGCGATAGTTCTTCGACTGCTCGGCGACCTGGTGGTCGCGGGTGGGTACCAGTGTCCCGTCCACGATCAGCACCGCGTCCTTGGCGAAGTGCCTGCGCGGGGCCAGCGCGAGCCTGGGGCCGAGGTGGTCGATGACGCGATCGACGGTGGACTTGGACACGCCGAAGAGCGGCGCGAGTTGGCGCAGGGTCAAGTTGGTGTGCCAGCACGCGGCCACCAGTAGCACCCGGTCCTCCAGGGACAGCTTCCACGGCCGGCCACGGCCCGGCGCGTCGCCGCCCTCGCGGCGCAGCTGCCTCATCAACTTGCCGAAGGCACGCGGGCTCAGTCCGGCGAACGGGGCTATCCAGGACGGCTCAGACGCCGTGATCACACCAGCCACGACCAAGATCATCCCACGGCAAGATCACTTACGGGACAACCCTGAGGCTGTGCGATGTTCTGTTTCCCGTAGGCGTACGACGAAGACCAGGCGGCGGCCCGGCTGCGGGTGCCGCCCGCAGCCTGGCGGGCGGTCGGCTCCGGCCTGGTCCCGGCCGTGGCCACGGGCCAGCGGCTGCGGTCGCGGGCGGTGGTGGAGGCCCCCCGACCCGGAAGCGGTCCGCGCCGCGCTGCGCGGCCCGGTGGGTGCCGGGGCGGCGGCGGACCGGCTCACGGATGCCCTCGGTATGGTGTCGCCGCCGCGCTGGCCGGGGGTGACCGCCGCCGCGGTCGGCCCACGCGCCCGAGCCGGCCTGCTGGTCCGCCTCGGCGGTGACGTCGAGTTCCCCAACGTCCACCCGGACGAGGTTGCCGCGGCGACTACGCGCGCTGCCGGGACTACGCCGCCGCGATACCGCCACCGGTCCCCTGCCCGCGGGAGCATGGTCACGGACATGCAGGTGCTCGTGCCGCCTTGTCGCCGGACCGGGCGGGCATCGAAGTCCGGCCTGCACCCGACGAGTCGCGTCGGCATGCTCGCACCGTTCATGCCTTCCGCGCCTTCACCGTCCGAGACGTCGGCTCCCCGGCCTGTCCCGAGCGCCGGTGCGAGCTTGACGTTTCCAAGCGCTGTGGCACCGGTGAACGCCAGGAGGAGGCAGACGGCGGTGAGCGTGCCGAGGGCGGCCGCCGTCCCGAGCCAGACTGCCGGGCTCGCCGACCAGCGCGGCCACGACGTCTAAGAGGAGCGTTCCGCGGGCGGGGAGGGTGAGCACGTAGGGGAGCCGGTGCACGGCGAGGGCGATGCGTCAACCCGGGCGGGTTTCAGTGGGTGGTGTCCCGGACCGCCTCGTGGATGAGGTCGGCGACGCGGTGGGGGTGGGCCAGCATCACCAGGTGCGAGGAGTCGACCTCGACGGTGGTCATGCCGGCCCGCCGGTAGCCGTAGCGCTGGACCTCCGGGTTGATGGTGTGGTCCGCCGCCGACACAAGCCCCCACGACGGCCTGGTCCGCCACGCCGCGACCGGGGCGGCCTCCGCGAACGCCTGAGCCGCCAGCGGACGCTGGGACACGGCGAGGACGGAAACGAGGCCGGGGTCGACGTCGGCGGCGAAGACAGCGGGGAACGCGTCGGCCCGGACCGACACGTCGGTACCCGCGGTGGCCGAGCCCTCGACGGGGAACGGGGTGTAGACCAGCGCGCCCGCGAGGTCGGAGTCCGGGAAGCGGCCCTGGAGTTCGCCGAGGCTCTCGCCCTCCTCCAGGGCATAGCCGGCCAGGTAGACCAACCCGGAGACGTTGTCCTCAGCGCCCGCGACGGTGATGACGGCGCCTCCGTAGGAGTGCCCCACCAGAACGACGGGCCCCGCTATCTGCCGGACGACCGAGGCGATGTACGCGGAGTCACCCAGCAGGCTGCGGTTCGGCACCGCCGGGGCGATCACCTCCAGGCCGCGGGCGAGCAGCTCGGGGATGACACGGGCGAAGGAGGACGCATCGGCGAAGGCGCCGTGCACGAGGACGACGGTGGGCGCGGCGGCCGGGCCATTCGGGTGCTGGGACATGGCACAACTCCTCTTGAGACAGGCAAGGGATCGGTCGGCGCCGGGGAGCAGACCCGACGCGGGACCCCACACTAGGAACGGACGCGGGGAGCGGCTTGCCCGTGAGCGCCCGGATTCTGCTCCGCCCGTGCAGCTCACCGCTCTCGCCGCGGTGCCCATGGCTGGCCTGTCCGCGTACGGGTCGGGTGGGCGCCTGCCGATGGTCCGCGTGGCCGACCCGCACCTGGCCCTGGCCGACGAACCGGAGGGGACGGACTGTCTGTCCGGCTGGATCGCGGAAGACGACGCCGCTGTGCTGGCGGAGCGGAGCACGGGGGCGTCGGGGCTGACCGTCAAGCGGCTGCTCATGCCCGTGCCCGGGCCGGAGCCCCTCGCCGCGGTGGGCGACGTGCAGCTGGTGGAGCGGGACCAGCCGGTGAAGGGGTGGGCGTACGTTGCCCTGTCCTGGCCGGCCGGACTGCGGGGCGGTGCCTACCATGCCGGTGACGGCGTCATCCGCCATGGCGTGCCCCACGCCGTCCCGGGGGACGAGTGCCCGTGTGTACGGCATGACTGTGGGGGCCTGGTGCCGGTGTCGTGGTGCGCGGAGCACGGGACGGCCGCTGCACCGGTGTTGGAGTGGCATCCGGGCGGTGGGATCCGCTGCGGGGACCTGGTGCGCAGCCGTGTGGGGGTGGCCGTCTGATCCGTAGGGGCTCGGCCCGAGAGGGGTTCCGCCGCCGCGAACGCGGCGGCGGGGTCCTGCTCAGGCCGTGATCTCGCCTACGAGCATGCGCAGGGTGAGGCTGTGCTTTTCCGGCGGCAGGGCGTTCATAGCGGTGTTGGCGTGTGCGATACCGGCCGTCTTGTCTCCGGAGCGGGCGAGCATGAGGCCGCGGTGGAGTTCGAGGTGGGTGGCGAAGCGCGGCAGGGAAGCCGGGAGCGCGGCGAGGGCCTGGTCCTGCGCGTCGGTGGCGGCTTTCTCGTCGCCGAGGCGGGGTCAGCGGCGGCGCAGCGAGGCGTCGAGCAGGGCGGGCGGCGTGTTCCCCGCTTCCATCGCGACGAGGTCGGCACCGGGGGCGACGATCGAATCGATCGCGTCGAGTACGTCGGCGGAGAGCATCGTGTCCGCGGCGGCGAGCTGCGAGTGCAGGTGCTCCATGGTGCGCGGGCCGATCAGGGCGCTGGTCACGGCGGGACGCGTGGTGACGAAGCCGAGCGCCAGCTGGATCAACGTCAGACCGGCCTCGTCGGCAACGCCGGCCAGCTCTTCGACCGCGTCGAACCTGGCCTGGCCGGTGGGTGCGGTGGGGTCGAAGAGCTGCGGCCAGAAGGCCGAGCGGTTGGTGGTGACCTCCTGGCCCTTGCGGACCGCGCCGGACAGCCAGCCTGACGCCAGCGGGCCCCAGATCAGGACACCCAGACCGTACTCCTCGGTCACGGGCAGCACGTGACTCTCCGCCTCGCGCTGCAGGATCGAATAATTGAGCTGTTCGGTGACGTAGCGGCCGAGCCTGTTCTCCCTCCCGGCCCACTGCGCCTGTACGACCCGGTGGGCCGGGAAGGACGAGGAGCCGAAGTAGCGGATCTTGCCCGCACGTTGCAGGTCGGTCAGGGCCGACAGCGTCTCCTCGTCGCTGGTGGTCGGGTCCCAGCGGTGGATCTGGTAGAGGTCGACGTGGTCGACGCCGAGGCGGCGCAGGCTGTTGTCCAGCTCGGTGACGAGCCAGCGCCGCGAGCTGCCCTGGTGGCCTCGCTCGTCCCCCATCGGCAGGCCGGCCTTGGTGGCGAGGACGAGATCGTCGCGTCGGCCGGCAATCGCCTTTCCGACCATCTCCTCCGATTCGCCGTTGCTGTAGACGTCGGCGGTGTCGATGAGGTTGATGCCGGCTTCAAGGGCGGCACCGACGATGGCGGACGCCTCGTCCTGTGTGGTGCGGCCCATCGCGCCGAAGTTCATCGCGCCGAGCGCGAGCGTACTGACCTGCACACCGGTACGGCCCAAGGTGCGGTACTGCATGACTGTTTCTCCTCTATGTTCAGGGGCAGTGTGAAGTGAAGGCGTGGCGCGGACACACGCTCGCGTGTCGCAAGGGCGACGCTCTCCGCCTGCGCGAGAAGGGACGCCGAGCCCGGCGTCGTCGACTTCCGAGGCGCGGACTACGCGGACGGCACGGCGGACGCCGTCCGCAACCGATCGTCATCGAACACGATCTCCTCGGCTACGGGCAGGTGGCGGGCCTGCGTCCGGTGGCGGTCGGTCCGTCATCGGCCATGGCGATCATGACGTACGCGGCGGTGAGCGGCCGGGCCGGCGGTGACGCGGATCGGGCCGTAGCGCTGGCCGTGTGTCTTGCGCTGCTGACCGGTGTTCTGCTGCTGCTCCCCACGCGGCTGCGCGGTCTCTCCCACTTCAGTGAGCGTTTTCAGCGTGGTCACTGATCGAGTGACGCCGGTGAGGTTGAGGTGAGG
>NZ_JBVJLO010000022.1:0-120444 GCF_055584685.1 Streptomyces sp. NPDC102258 | reverse complement strand
AGCCTCGCCGGCGTTTGAGGCGCGGGGGTCCGGGGGCTGGCCCCCGGCAGCGGCGCGGCGGCTGACAACGGCGTCGTATCCAGCCCCGCCGGCGTTTGAGGCGCGGGGGTCCCGGGTTACGGGCGGGCGATGGGGGCCAGGGTGGCTGTGGTGAGGGTGGTGAGGAGGGTGGGGGAGAGTTCCAGCTCCAGGCCGCGGCGGCCAGCCGAGACGCAGATGGTGGGGTGCGCCGTCGCCGAGGCGTCCAGGACCGTGCGGAGGCGTTTGCGCTGGCCCAGCGGGGAGATGCCGCCGCGGACGTAGCCCGTGGTGCGTTCCGCCAGCGCCGGGTCCGCCATCGCCGCCCGCTTGGCGCCCACCGCCGCCGCCAGGGCCTTCAGGTCCAGGGAGCCCGAGACGGGGACCACCGCGACCGTGAGGACCCCGTCGGCCTCCGCGACCAGGGTCTTGAACACCCGGTCGGCGGAGACGCCCATCGCCTCGGCGGCCTCCTCGCCGTACGAGGGGTGCGCGGGGTCGTGGACGTAGGCGTGCGTGGTGAACTCCGCGCCCGCCGCCGTGAGGGCCGCGATGGCCGGGGTGCCCGCCGGCTGGGGCTTCTTCTTCGGCATCCGCTCAGTTCGGGCTCGTCGGGGCGCGGGTCAGGTCCACCGCCGGGAGGGACGGCAGGTGGCGGATCACGGCCGTCTCCGAGCGGAGCAGCTTCAGCTCCTCCGCGAGGCGGGTCGCGGTGTCCGGGGCCTGGAGGAGGCGCTGCTTCGAGGGGATGTCCAGCACGGCGGCGGCCGCCACCAGGTACGAGACCACCGACGGCTCGTCCGGCAGGTCCGGCGCCGAGGCGAGGGTGCGCTCGCGGGCCCCGGCCAGCCGCTTCTGGTAGCTGCGGAAGGCGCGCAGGACGCCCTCCGAGAGGGCCCCCGCGCCGTCGCCCGGATCCTCGGGCAGTTCCTCCAGTTCGGCGACCAGGAACGGCCCCGACGCGTCGACGGAGAGGATCCGTACCCGCGTGGTGCCGGTGGCGAGCACCTCGAAGGTGCCGTCCTCCCGCTCCCGGATCGTCGCCGCGTCCGCGATACAGCCGACCCGGTGGAAGGCCTGGATCGGGTCCGCGCCGAAGCCGGCCGCCGGGCCCCGCTCGGGCAGGCCCGTCTGGTCCGGCAGCCCGGGCGCGGTCGGCGCGACTTCCCGGCCGTCGCGGATCGCCACGACCGCGAACCGGCGCGGTTCGTCCTCCCCGATCTTCAGCAGGTCGCGCATCATGGCGCGATAGCGCTCCTCGAAGATGTTCAGCGGCAGCACGAGGCCCGGGAACAGCACCTGGTTCAGCGGGAAGAGGGGCAGGCGAACGGTGGTCACGAGGCACAGGGTAGTGGCCGCGGGCCCCGGACCGTCACCCCCGCCGCAGCAGCCGGGACGCGCCCGCGGCCACCGTCGTGGCCAGGATCCACCCCAGCAGGACCAGGGCGGCCGCCGCCCACTGCCAGCCGCCCGTCACCTTCCACTGCCCCTCCTGCCCGAGGTCGATCACCGGCAGCAGCAGGTCCAGCGCGTACAGGGCGGGGTCCCACTGCGGGTGCTCGTCCGCCTTCATGGGCTGCGGAGGGTGCCCGGAGAACAGCAGGGCGCCCGCCGCCCACAGCACCGCCATCCACAGCGCCGCCCGCCCGGGCCGGTACCCGTAGACCACCGTCCAGTCCTGGAGGTGCCCCCAGGCCCGGCCGGCCGGCGGCAGGGTGGCCCGGCGCCGCCGCTGCTTGGCCACCAGCACCTCGCGGGCGTCGGCGTCCTCCCCGCCGTCCCGGAGCACGGCGGCGAGCCGCTCGTACGGCTCCGGCGAGTACTCGGGGGTGGCCGCCGCCACCCACTCCAGGCGGCGGGTCAGCGGGAAGTGGCCCCGGGGCGCGAGGTTGTCGTAGACGAAGCCCTCCATCGACAGCCGGCCCGGGCCCGGCCAGCTGGTGGAGCGGTCGACGAGCTTGACCACCTTCGCCCCCGACACCACCACCCGGCCCTGCTCCGGGGCCTCGCCGACGAAGCGGAACTCGGGGGTCTGGATCCGCCGCAGCGAGACCTCCTGGTCCGGCCGCAGCTCGAAGCCGGCCCCGTGGAAGTCGACGGAGTCCCCGAAGCGGCCGTCGTCCAGGCGCAGCCCGCCCGTGCACCGCAAGGGCCGCTCCGGACCGCCGCGCGTCGGCGTCTGCCCCCAGTCGTACGGGCGGGACGGATCGCTCCCGTCCGGGCCGAGGGCGATCGAGGTCAGGTAGAGGGTCCGCTCGACGGTCAGCGTCGGGGCGTTCAGCGCCCGGCGGCCGTACGGGTTCTCCAGCCGCGCCCCGCGCAGGCTCATCGAGGCGCCCACCTTCGCCGCCCGCAGGCTGACCTCCCCGTACGCCTCCATGAGGTCGGCCTGGAAGTCCTGGGCGACGGACATCCCGTCGGCGGCGATCGCCCGGCCCCGGTTGTCGCGCCGGAAGACGGCCTGGCTGATCAGCAGGTCGGTGCCGATCTGGGCGTCGGTCAGCCGGATCCCGCGCGCCACCCGGCAGCGCGCCAGGTGCAGGTCTCCCTCGGTGTGCACGCGGGCCGCCTCGATCCGGGGGATCGCGCAGTTGTCGAGGCGCAGCGTGCCGAAGCGGGTCTCGGAGAGCTGGATCTCGCTGTCGAAGCGGCACGACCGGATCTCGACGTACGGGGCCACCGTGCCCCCCGACAGCTCCAGCCGCCCGGTGACGCGCGCCCCGCGCAGCTTCAGGCAGGCGACGCGGCCCGGCACGGGCTCCGGCCCGGCCAGCAGGAGCAGCGCCACGACCTCGGCCCGGACCTGCCGCTCGGGACCCCATTCGGCCCCGCCGTGCGGATCGTCCCGCTCGGCGGTCCGGGTGCCGAGGTCACAGACGGTGCCCGCCCGGAAGGCCTGCCACATGTGCGCTTCGGCGTCCGTGAGGTCCCGCGGCACCCCGTCCGCCCGCACTTCGGTCATGGCAGCCCCCCGCTGTCCCGCTGTCCGATACGTGTACGAGCACGCTAAGGGGCGGCGGTGACATGGGGGACGCGTATCAGCCAGTGATACGGACGAACGGTGCCGGGAATCGGTCTGAGAGAATTGGAGGGTGATCTCTCGTATCGACCTGCGCGGTGACGCCCTCCCCGAGGGTGGCGCCCTGCGCGATCTGCTGCCCCGTGCCGAGTTCGACGTGGAAGCCGCCCTGGAGAAGGTGCGGCCCATCTGCGAGGACGTCCATCATCGTGGCACGGCGGCGCTGATCGAGTACGCGCGGAAGTTCGACGGGGTGGAGCTGGAGCGGGTCAGGGTGCCCGCCGAGGCGCTCAAGACCGCCCTGGAGGAGCTGGACCCGGCCGTCCGCGCCGCCCTGGAGGAGTCGATCCGGCGCGCCCGGATCGTCCACCGCGAGCAGCGCCGCACCGAGCACACCACCCAGGTGGTCCCCGGCGGCACCGTGACCGAGAAGTGGGTTCCGGTCGAGCGCGTGGGGCTGTACGCGCCGGGCGGGCGCTCGGTGTACCCGTCGTCCGTCGTGATGAACGTCGTACCGGCGCAGGAGGCCGGCGTCGAGTCGATCGCGCTGGCGTCCCCGCCGCAGAAGGAGTTCGGCGGCCTGCCGCACCCCACCATCCTCGCCGCGTGCGCGCTGCTCGGCGTGGACGAGGTGTACGCGGCCGGCGGGGCCGTGGCCGTCGCGATGTTCGCGTACGGCACGGAGGACTGCCTGCCCGTGAACATGGTGACCGGCCCCGGCAACATCTGGGTCGCCGCCGCCAAGCGCTACTTCACCGGCCGGATCGGCATCGACACCGAGGCCGGCCCCACCGAGATCGCGGTCCTCGCGGACTCCACGGCCGACCCGGTGCACGTCGCCGCCGACCTGATCAGCCAGGCCGAGCACGACCCGCTGGCCGCCGCCGTGCTCGTCACGGACTCCGAGGAGCTCGCGAGCGCCGTCGAGCGCGAGCTGGAGCCGCAGGTCGCCGCCACCAAGCACGTCGAGGACCGGATCAAGCCCGCCCTGGCCGGCAGGCAGTCCGCGATCGTGCTGGTCGACAGCCTGGAGGACGGCCTGAAGGTCGTCGACGCGTACGGCGCCGAGCACCTGGAGATCCAGACCGCCGACGCCGCCGCCTGGGCCGCCCGCGTCCGCAACGCCGGCGCGGTCTTCGTCGGCCCCTGGGCGCCGGTCTCCCTCGGCGACTACTGCGCCGGGTCGAACCACGTCCTGCCCACCGGCGGCTGCGCCTGCCACTCCTCCGGCCTGTCCGTGCAGTCCTTCCTGCGCGGCATCCACATCGTCGACTACACGCGCGACGCCCTCGCCGAGGTCACCCACCACGTGGTGACGCTGGCCGAGGCCGAGGACCTGCCCGCGCACGGCGCCGCCCTGAAGGCGCGCTTCGGGTGGAAGGTGCCGAACCAGTGAGCTTCGGCATCGACGACCTGCCCATCCGGGACGAACTGCGCGGCCAGACCCCGTACGGCGCCCCGCAGCTCGACGTGCCCGTCCAGCTGAACACCAACGAGAACCCGTACGAGCTCCCCGAGGAGCTGGTCCGGCGCATCGCCGAGCGCGTCGCCGACGCGGCCCGCACCCTCAACCGCTACCCGGACCGGGACGCGGTCGAGCTGCGCACGGAACTCGCCGCCTACCTCACCCGTACCGGCAAGCACCCGGTCGCCCGCGAGAACGTCTGGGCCGCCAACGGCTCCAACGAGGTCCTCCAGCAGCTGCTCCAGGCCTTCGGCGGCCCGGGCCGCACCGCCATCGGCTTCGAGCCCTCGTACTCGATGCACGCGCTGATCGCGCGCGGCACCGGCACGGGCTGGATCTCCGGCCCGCGCCGGGAGGACTTCACGATCGACGTGGCGGCCGCCGAGCGGGCCATCGCCGAACACGCCCCCGACGTCGTCTTCATCACCTCGCCCAACAACCCCACGGGTACCGCGGTCGAGGCGGAGACCGTCCTCGCCCTCTACGAGGCCGCGCAGGCGGCCAAACCCTCCCTGGTCGTCGTGGACGAGGCGTACGTCGAATTCAGCCACCGGGACTCGCTCCTGCCGCTGATCGAGGGCCGCCCGAACCTGGTGGTCTCCCGGACCATGTCCAAGGCCTTCGGCGCCGCCGGACTGCGCCTGGGCTACCTGGCCGCGCACCCCGCCGTGGTCGACGCCGTCCAGCTGGTGCGCCTGCCGTACCACCTGTCGGCCGTCACCCAGGCGACCGCGCTGGCCGCCCTGGAGCACACCGACACCCTGCTCGGCTACGTCGAGCAGCTCAAGGCCGAACGGGACCGGCTCGTCACCGAGCTGCTGGCCCTCGGCTACGAGGTCACCGAGTCCGACGCGAACTTCATCCAGTTCGGGAAGTTCGCGGACTCGCACACCGCCTGGCGGAAGATCCTCGACCAGGGCGTCCTGGTCCGGGACAACGGCGTACCGGGCCGGCTGCGGGTCACCGCGGGCACCCCGGCCGAGAACGACGCGTTCCTGGAAGCGGTTCGCGCACTGAAGAAGGAGCAGCAGGCATGAGCCGCATCGGACGGGTCGAACGCACCACGAAGGAGACCTCGGTCCTCGTCGAGATAAACCTCGACGGCACCGGCAAGGTCGACGTCTCGACCGGCGTGGGCTTCTACGACCACATGCTCGACCAGCTCGGCCGCCACGGCCTCTTCGACCTCACCGTCAAGACCGACGGCGACCTGCACATCGACAGCCACCACACCATCGAGGACACCGCCCTCGCGCTCGGCGCCGCCTTCAAGCAGGCCCTCGGCGACAAGGTGGGCATCTACCGCTTCGGCAACTGCACCGTCCCGCTGGACGAGTCGCTCGCCCAGGTCACCGTCGACCTCTCCGGCCGCCCCTACCTCGTGCACACCGAGCCCGAGAACATGGCGCCGATGATCGGCGAGTACGACACGACGATGACCCGGCACATCTTCGAGTCCTTCGTCGCGCAGGCCCAGATCGCCCTGCACATCCACGTCCCGTACGGGCGCAACGCCCACCACATCGTGGAGTGCCAGTTCAAGGCCCTCGCCCGGGCCCTGCGCTACGCCGCCGAGTTCGACCCGCGCGCCGCCGGCATCCTGCCCTCCACGAAGGGCGCCCTCTAGTCGTGAACGGCCTCAACACCATCCTGATCGTCCTCGGCCTGTTCCTGGCCGGCGGCGTCTACTCCTTCCAGAAGCAGAAGATGCCCGTGTCGGTCATCGTCCTGCTCGCCATCGGCTCCGTCATGTGCCTCGCCGCCGGAGTCCTGCGGATCCAAGGAATCTGGGAATGACCGCACGCAGCACACGCACCGCACGCAAGAACGTCGTCGTCTTCGACTACGGGTTCGGCAACGTCCGCTCCGCCGAGCGCGCCCTCGCCCGCGTCGGCGCGGACGTGGAGATCACCCGCGACTACGACAAGGCGATGGACGCCGACGGACTCCTCGTCCCCGGCGTCGGCGCCTTCTCCGCCTGCATGCGCGGCCTGAAGGACGCCCGCGGCGACTGGATCATCGGCCGCCGCCTCTCCGGCGGCCGCCCCGTCATGGGCATCTGCGTCGGCATGCAGATCCTCTTCGAACGCGGCATCGAGCACGGAGTGGAGACCGAGGGCCTCGACGAGTGGCCCGGCACGGTCGGCCCGCTGAAGGCCCCCGTCGTCCCCCACATGGGCTGGAACACCGTGGACGCGCCCGCCGACAGCCAGGCCTTCGCCGGGCTCGACGCCGACGCCCGCTTCTACTTCGTGCACTCCTACGCGGCGCACGACTGGAGCCTGGAGGTCACCAACCCGGCCATCCGCGCGCCCCGGGTCACCTGGGCCACGCACGGCGAGCCCTTCGTCGCGGCCGTGGAGAACGGGGCACTGTGGGCCACCCAGTTCCACCCCGAGAAGTCCGGCGACACCGGCGCCCAGCTGCTCACCAACTGGATCGAGACCCTCTGATGAAGACGCTTGAGCTCCTCCCCGCGGTCGATGTCCGCGACGGACAGGCCGTCCGCCTCGTCCACGGCGTCTCCGGCAGCGAGACCTCCTACGGCTCCCCGCTGGAGGCGGCCCTCGCCTGGCAGCGCTCCGGCGCCGAGTGGCTGCACCTCGTCGACCTCGACGCCGCCTTCGGCACCGGCGACAACCGCGACCTCGTCGCCGGGATCACCCGCGCCATGGACATCAAGGTCGAGCTGTCCGGCGGCATCCGCGACGACGCCTCGCTCGCCGCGGCCCTCGCCACCGGCTGCACCCGCGTCAACCTCGGCACCGCCGCCCTGGAGACCCCCGAGTGGGCCGCCAAGGCCATCGCCGAGCACGGCGACCGGATCGCCATCGGCCTCGACGTGCGCGGCACCACCCTCAAGGGGCGCGGCTGGACCAGCGAGGGCGGCGACCTGTACGAGACCCTGGCCCGGCTGGACTCCGAGGGCTGCGCACGGTACGTCGTCACCGACATCGGCAAGGACGGCACGCTCACCGGCCCCAACCTGGAGCTGCTGAAGAACGTCTGCGCCGCCACCGACCGGCCCGTCGTCGCCTCCGGCGGCATCTCCTCGCTGGACGACCTGCGCGCGCTCGCCGCGCTGGTCCCCGAGGGCGTCGAGGGCGCGATCGTCGGCAAGGCCCTGTACGCCAAGGCCTTCACCCTGGAAGAAGCCCTGAAGGTGGTCTCCGCATGAGCAGTCCCTCCGACGCGGTGCGCCGCATCTCCTCCGGTGGCCCCTACGAGGACGTCATCGGCTACTCGCGGGCCGTCCGGCTGCCCAACGGGCTCGTCCTCGTCTCCGGCTGCACCGCGGCCGACGGCGGTGGCCCGTACGACCAGACGATGACGGCCTTCGGCGTCGCCTTCAAGGCGCTCGCCCAGGTCGGTCTGGGCCCGGAGCACGTCGTGCGCACCCGGATGTACCTCACGCACGCCCGCGACGTGGAGGAGGTGGGCCGCGCCCACAAGGAGCTCTTCGACGCCGTCCGGCCCGCCGCGTCCATGCTCATCGTCTCCGGCTTCGTCGACCCGTCCATGGTCGTCGAGGTGGAGGTCGAGGCGTACGGGGAGGTGTCGGCGTGAGCCTCGCCGTACGGGTGATCCCCTGCCTCGACGTGGACAACGGCCGCGTCGTCAAGGGCGTCAACTTCCAGAACCTGCGGGACGCCGGCGACCCGGTCGAGATGGCCAAGCTGTACGACGCCGAGGGCGCCGACGAGCTGACCTTCCTCGACATCACCGCCTCCTCCGGCAACCGCGAGACCACGTACGACGTGGTGCGGCGCACCGCCGAGCAGGTCTTCATCCCGCTGACCGTGGGCGGCGGGGTCCGCACCGCGGACGACGTCGACAAGCTGCTGCGGGCCGGGGCCGACAAGGTGGGCGTGAACACGGCCGCCATCGCGCGGCCCGAGCTGATCCAGGAGATCGCCGAGCGGTTCGGCCGGCAGGTGCTGGTGCTGTCCGTGGACGCGCGCCGGACGGCCTCCGGCTCCTTCGAGGTCACCACCCACGGCGGGCGCCGGGGCACCGGCCTCGACGCCGTCGAGTGGGCGCACCGGGCCGCCGAGCTGGGCGCCGGGGAGATCCTGCTGAACTCGATGGACGCCGACGGGACGAAGGACGGCTACGACACCGAGATGATCGCGGCGGTACGCAGGCACGTGAGCGTGCCGGTGATCGCCTCCGGGGGCGCCGGGACGCTGGAGCACTTCCCGCCGGCCATCGCGGCGGGGGCCGACGCGGTGCTGGCGGCGTCGGTGTTCCACTTCGGGGATCTGCGGATCTCCGAGGTGAAGTCGGCGCTGCGGGAAGCGGGCCACCCGGTCCGCTGACCGCCTGCGGCGCGGGGCCGCCGGGGGCTCCGCCCCCGGACCCCCGCGCCTCGAACGCCGGCGGGGCTGACTTCGGCTGCGAGGGCCCGGGTCAGATGCCCAGTCGGGTGCGGGTCAGGCGGGAGACGGCTTCCTTGTCGCCGTCCAGTTCCACCGCGGCGGCGTCCTGGCGGCCGAAGCTGAAGAGGGTGAGTTCGCCCGGCTCGCCCGTCACCGTCACCACCGGGACGCCCTTGTGCGCCACCGCCGTGCGGCCGTCCGGGCGGCGCAGGACCAGGCCCACCGGGGAGCGGCGGCCCGTGAGGCGGGCCAGCTTCTCCAGGCGGGACCACAGGGAGTCCGCGAACACCGGGTCCAGCGTCCGCGGCGACCAGTCCGGCTGCGCCCGCCGCACGTCCTCGGCGTGCACGAAGAACTCCACCGCGTTCGCCGCCTCGTCGATCTGCTTCAGCGCGTACGGCGACAGCTTCGGCGGGCCGGTCCGGATCAGCCGGATCAGCTCCTCGTACGGCTTCGCCGCGTACTCGGCCATCGCCCGGTCCAGCCGCGCCTTGAGCACGTTCAGCAGCAGACCGCCCGCCGCGTCCGGCCGCCGCTCGCGCACGACGACGTGCGCCGCGAGGTCCCGCGCCCGCCAGCCTTCGCACAGCGTCGGCGCCTCCGGGCCGGCCGCCTCCAACAGGTCCGCAAGCAGCAGGCGTTCACGCTTCGCATGGGTAGACATGCGCGACAGCCTACGGCCGGGCGCCGCCGCGCGCCCGCCCATCAGGCGGACGGCGCTCCGTACCCGTACGATCACGCGGCACAATATCCACATGAGTACGTCCTCCCTCGATCCCGCCCTCGCGGCCCGCCTCAAGCGCTCCCCGGACGGTCTGGTGCCCGCCATCGCCCAGCAGTACGACACCGGCGAGGTGCTCATGCTCGGCTGGATGGACGACGAGGCCCTGCACCGCACCCTGACCACCGGCCGCTGCACCTACTGGTCCCGCAGCCGCGGCGAGTACTGGGTCAAGGGGGACACCTCCGGCCACGTCCAGCACGTGAAGTCCGTCGCGCTCGACTGCGACGCCGACACCCTGCTCGTCAAGGTCGACCAGGTCGGCGCCGCCTGCCACACCGGCGCCCGGACCTGCTTCGACGCCGATGTCCTCCTCCGCACCGACGCCGCATCCGAATAGGCAGGGACCGCGCCATGGATCTCGACACGTTCCGCAAGCTCGCGGCCGACCGCCGCGTCATCCCCGTGAGCCGCAGGCTGCTCGCCGACGGGGACACCCCGGTCGGGCTCTACCGCAAGCTCGCCGCCGAACGCCCCGGCACGTTCCTGCTGGAATCCGCGGAGAACGGGCGTTCCTGGTCCCGCTACTCGTTCGTCGGCGTCCGCAGCGCCTCCACCCTGACCGTCAAGGACGGGCAGGCCCACTGGATCGGCACCCCGCCCGTCGGCGTACCCACCGAAGGGGACCCCCTCGACGCGCTGCGCGCCACCGTCGAGGCCCTGCACACCCCCCGCGACCTCGCGGGCGGCATGCCCCCCTTCACCGGCGGCATGGTCGGCTACCTCGGCTACGACATCGTGCGCCGCCTGGAGCGCATCGGCGAGCACACCGTCGACGACCTGCGGCTGCCCGAGCTGACCATGCTGCTCACCTCCGACCTGGCGGTCCTGGACCACTGGGACGGCACGGTCCTGCTCATCGCCAACGCGATCAACCACAACGCCCTCGACACCGGCGCGGACGAGGCGTACGCGGACGCCGTCGCCCGCCTCGACGCGATGGAGGCCGACCTCGCGCGTCCCGCGCCCTACGTGCCCGCCGCGCTCCCGGAGTCCGCGCTGCCGCCCTTCGACGCCCTGTGGGGCGGCGAGAAGTACCAGGCCGCCGTCGAGGACGTGAAGGAGCGCATCCGGGCCGGCGAGGCCTTCCAGGTGGTGCCCTCGCAGCGGTTCGAGACCCCCTGCCACGCCTCCGCGCTGGACGTGTACCGGGTGCTGCGGGCCACCAACCCGTCCCCGTACATGTACCTCTTCCGCTTCGAGAACGGCTTCGACGTGGTCGGGTCCAGCCCCGAGGCGCTGGTCAAGGTCGAGGACGGCCGGGCGATGGTCCACCCCATCGCGGGCACCCGCCACCGCGGGGCCACCCCGCAGGAGGACAACGACCTCGCCGACGAGCTGCTGGCCGACCCCAAGGAGCGCGCCGAGCACCTGATGCTGGTCGACCTCGGCCGCAACGACCTCGGCCGGGTCTGCGAGCCGGGCTCGGTGGAGGTCGTCGACTTCATGTCGATCGAGCGCTACTCCCACGTGATGCACATCGTCTCCACGGTCACCGGCCGCGTCGCCGAGGGCAAGACGGCCTTCGACGTGCTCACCGCCTGCTTCCCGGCCGGCACCCTCTCCGGCGCCCCCAAGCCGCGCGCCATGCAGATCATCGAGGAGCTGGAGCCCTCGCGCCGCGGGCTGTACGGCGGCTGCGTCGGCTACCTCGACTTCGCGGGGGACTCCGACACGGCCATCGCCATCCGCACCGCGCTGCTGCGCGACGGGACGGCGTACGTACAGGCCGGGGCCGGTGTCGTCGCGGATTCGGTGCCGGAGCTGGAGGACCAGGAGTGCCGCAACAAGGCCGCGGCCGTGCTCCGCGCCGTGGGAGCGGCGAACCGCCTCCACCGCGGCTGAGGCCGTAGGGGATAGTGGGGTACGTGAGTGCCGTGCCCCCACCCCAGACCCCCGCCGCACCGGATGACGCCGAGAGCCCCGAGAGCAGGAGCGGCCGCCGCAGCGTGGCCGTCGCCCTGCTGCTCGGCGCGCTCGGCGCCACCGTCGTCCTGCTCGCCTCCGGCCGCGTCTGGGCCCGGGGCAGCGCCGCCGTGGGAGGCGGCTCGCTGCCCCTGACCGCGGACGGCCGGGCCGTGACCGGCCTGCCGGCGGCCCTGGCCATCGTCGGCCTCGCGGCCCTGGTGGCGGTGTTCGCCGTACGCGGCCGGGGCCGGCTGCTGGTGTCCGGGCTGCTCGCGCTGAGCGGGCTCGGCGGGGCGCTCTCCGC
Source organism: Streptomyces sp. NPDC102258 (assembly GCF_055584685.1). Taxonomy (NCBI): domain Bacteria; kingdom Bacillati; phylum Actinomycetota; class Actinomycetes; order Kitasatosporales; family Streptomycetaceae; genus Streptomyces; species Streptomyces sp. NPDC102258. The sequence continues at coordinate 108,570 of NZ_JBVJLO010000022.1, read as the reverse complement.
GGTCGCCGCCGCCGACGACCACCGGGCGCTCGACGAGCGGGCCGTCACCGCGACGGCCGACACCGCCGCCCGGGTGGGGGAGCTGACCCATACGGCCTGGCCGTACGTCACCGCCTTCGGCTGCGTGCTGATCCTGCTCGCCGGTCTGCTGGCGCTGCGCTTCGGCCGGAGCTGGCCCGCGATGGGGGGCCGCTACGAGCGGGACGGCAGCCCGCGCAGGCGCACGCCCGCGCCGGTGGACCCGGACCGGCCGGAGGACCTGTGGAAGGCTCTGGACCGGGGCGAGGACCCGACCCGCTGAGGAGCCCCTCCGGCGGAGGCCGCCTCCACGAAGGCCCCACCCCCTGGTGAAAGGGCCCGCCCCGTGCGGGACAATGACAGCGAGCGTGCGGCACCGCACGCGAGACAGAGCAACGAGGAGCAACTCATGGCGGGCACGAGCCACGGACACACCCCGGCCGCCTGGACCGGTGTCATCATCGCCTTCATCGGTTTCTGCGTCTCCGGCGCCTTCGTGGTGCTGGCGAACCCGATCGGGTTCTGGGCCGGCCTCGTCGTGGTCGCGCTCGGCGGAGTCGTCGGTCTCGCGATGAAGGCCGCGGGCATGGGCGCCCCGAAGGCCGACCACCGCGACCTCGCCGAGGTCATCGCCGCCAACCGGGTCCCCGCCAAGGTCTGAGCGCGGTACCCGCGGTTCGAAAGGCGCGGCCCGGTCGGGCTGCGCCTTTTGTCATGAGCGGAGACAATCACCCGGTGGAACCCTCTCGCACTCCCGCAGCCCAGGGCCTCGCACCGGTCCACGCGCAGGCTCCCGTACCGGCCCACGCACAGCCCGTACCGCCGCGCGCGCAGGCCCCCGTACCGGCCTCGCGGGCCCGGCGGCTGGCGGCGCCCGCGCTGACGCTGGCCGGGGCCGCGGCCGCCTTCGCGTACGTGGGCGCCGTGGACCCGAACGAGCCCGGCCACTACCCGCTGTGCCCGCTGCGACGGCTGACCGGCGTCCTGTGCCCCGGCTGCGGCGGGCTGCGCAGCGCGCACGCCTTCGCGCGCGGGGACCTGGCGGCCGCCCTCGGCTGCAACGCCGTGGCCGTCGCCGGCTACCTCGTCTTCGCCGGTTTCCTGGCGCTGTGGCTCGTCCGGGCCTTCCGCGGCGGCCCGGTGCCCCGGCTCGCGCTGCGGCCGGCGTACTGGTGGGCGATCGGGGCGCTGGTCCTCGTGTTCTCGATTGTCCGCAATCTTCCCTTCGGTTCCGCTCTGGCCCCCTGAGGCCATGGGGCGCCTCACGCGGGGCTACGGGAAGGCCATATTCCGACTGTCCAGTCCCTGGGACTCGGCGAAGTCAGTGCAGAGGCCTTGGAGACCTGCGGATACCATTTGAGAGTCGACCTTGCAGGGGAACGTGTCCGCAAGGCGGCCGACCGTCATCAACCCGGAAGGGGGCCGCTCGCGTGAGTGTGCTCGACGAGATCATCGAAGGGGTCCGCGAAGACCTTGCCGAACGGCAGGCCCGCGTGAGCCTCGACGAGCTCAAGGAGCGTGCCGCCAAGGCGCCCCAGGCCAAGGACGGTGTCGCGGCCCTGCGCGGCGACAGCGTCAAGGTGATCTGCGAGGTCAAGCGCTCCAGCCCCTCCAAGGGCGCGCTGGCCGCCATCGCCGATCCGGCCGGGCTCGCCGCCGACTACGAGGCGGGCGGTGCGGCGGTCATCTCCGTCCTCACCGAACAGCGCCGCTTCGGCGGCTCGCTGGCCGACCTGGAGGCCGTCCGCGCCCGCGTGGACATCCCGATCCTGCGCAAGGACTTCATCGTCACCGCGTACCAGCTGTGGGAGGCCCGCGCCTACGGCGCCGACCTCGTGCTGCTGATCGTCGCGGCCCTGGACCAGGAGGCCCTCGTCTCCCTCATCGAGCGGGCCGAGTCCATCGGCCTCACCCCGCTCGTGGAGGTCCACGACGAGGAGGAGATCGAGCGGGCCGTCGAGGCCGGCGCCAAGATCATCGGTGTCAACGCGCGTAACCTGAAGGACCTCAAGGTCGACCGCTCCACCTTCGAGCGGATCGTCGGCGAGATCCCGCCCCACATCGTGAAGGTCGCCGAGTCCGGCATCCGCGGACCGCACGACCTGATCGCCTACGCCAACGAGGGCGCCGACGCCGTCCTCGTCGGAGAGTCCCTGGTCACCGGCCGCGACCCGAAGGCGGCCGTCGCCGACCTCGTCGCCGCCGGCGCCCACCCCGCCCTGCGCCACGGCCGGAGCTGACCTTCCCATGCCCCCCTCCCGCCCCTGCGTCCGCACCCGACCGGGCCACGGCCCGGCCGGCGTGCCGACGGCGCACGCGCCCCTGGCGCGCGGCTGCCGCCCCCGCGGCTGCCGCGCCCCGGCCCGGCGCGTGCACGGCCGGCGGGTGCGCTACGTGATCGGCTCCGAGCCCGGACAGGTCAACGGCATGCGATGGCGCGGCGGAGCCGCGCTGTAGACGACGGCCGCCGGCCCGGTACGCACACGTGTACCGGGCGGCAGGCCACGGACGGCCCCCACGCCCGAGCCCCGGCTCGGGCGCGGGCCGCCGCGTCCGCACGGCCACGTACCCCTGGCGGGGCGCGCGGCCCGCGGACCTACGGCGCCCTACGGTGCACCCCAGCCCCCCGTCGCGCATTTCCGCCGTACACGTAGGAGTAGTGGCATGTCCACCAGCTCGTTCTTCATCCCGGACCCGGAGGGTCACGTCCCCAACGCCGAGGGCTACTTCGGTGACTTCGGCGGCAAGTTCATCCCGGAGGCGCTCGTCGCCGCCGTGGACGAGGTCGCCGTCGAGTACGAGAAGGCCAAGGGCGACCCGGCCTTCGCCGCCGAGCTCAACGAGCTCATGGTCCACTACACCGGCCGGCCCAGTGCCCTCACCGAGGTGCCGCGCTTCGCCGAGCACGCGGGCGGCGCCCGGATCTTCCTCAAGCGCGAGGACCTCAACCACACCGGCTCGCACAAGATCAACAACGTGCTGGGCCAGGCGCTGCTCACCAAGCGCATGGGCAAGACCCGGGTGATCGCCGAGACCGGCGCCGGCCAGCACGGCGTGGCCACGGCCACCGCCTGCGCCCTCTTCGGCCTCGACTGCACCATCTACATGGGCGAGATCGACACCCAGCGCCAGGCCCTGAACGTGGCCCGCATGCGCATGCTGGGCGCCGAGGTCATCGCCGTGAAGTCCGGCTCCCGCACCCTCAAGGACGCCATCAACGAGGCGTTCCGCGACTGGGTCGCCAACGTGGACCAGACCCACTACCTCTTCGGCACCGTCGCCGGCCCGCACCCCTTCCCGGCCATGGTCCGCGACTTCCACCGCGTCATCGGCGTCGAGGCCCGCCGCCAGATCCTGGAGCGCGCCGGCCGGCTGCCCGACGCCGTCGCGGCCTGCGTCGGCGGCGGCTCCAACGCCATCGGCCTCTTCCACGCCTTCATCCCGGACGCCGGCGTCCGCCTGGTCGGCTTCGAGCCCGCCGGGCACGGCGTGGAGACCGGCGAGCACGCCGCCACCCTGACCGCGGGCGAGCCCGGCATCCTGCACGGCTCCCGCTCCTACGTCCTCCAGGACGAGGAGGGCCAGATCACCGAGCCCTACTCGATCTCCGCCGGACTGGACTACCCGGGCATCGGCCCCGAGCACTCCTACCTCAAGGACACCGGCCGCGGCGAGTACCGCGCGGTCACCGACGACGCCGCCATGCAGGCCCTGCGGCTGCTCTCGCGCACCGAGGGCATCATCCCGGCGATCGAGTCGGCGCACGCCCTCGCGGGCGCCCTCGACCTGGGCCGGGAGCTGGGCCGGGACGGCCTGATCGTGGTCAACCTGTCCGGCCGCGGTGACAAGGACATGGACACCGCCGCCCGGTACTTCGGGCTGTACGACACCGACGGCGAAGTCGCCGAGGACGAGTTCTCCGAGGGGGACGACAAGTGAGCGCCACGCACGCGAACGGCACCGGCGGCAACATCGAGCTGCTCAGCGCCACCCTCGCCAAGGCGAAGTCCGAGGACCGCGCCGCCCTCGTCGCCTACCTCCCGGCCGGCTTCCCGACCGTGGACGGGGCCATCGAGGCCGTGAAGGCCATCGTCGCGGGCGGCGCGGACATCGTGGAGATCGGCCTGCCGCACAGCGACCCGGTCCTGGACGGCCCGGTCATCCAGACCGCCGACGACATCGCGCTGCGCGGCGGCGTGAAGATCGCCGACGTGATGCGCACGGTCCGCGAGGCGCACGAGGCCACCGGGGCCCCGATCCTCGTCATGACGTACTGGAACCCCATCGACCGCTACGGCGTCGAGCGGTTCACCGCCGAGCTGGCGGCGGCGGGCGGCGCCGGCTGCATCCTGCCCGACCTGCCGGTGCAGGAGTCCGCGCTGTGGCGCGAGCACGCGGCGAAGCACGGTCTGGCGACCGTCTTCGTCGTGGCCCCCAGCAGCCGTGACGAACGGCTGGCGACCATCACCGCCGCCGGTTCCGGTTTCGTCTACGCGGCCTCCCTCATGGGCGTCACGGGCACCCGTGAATCGGTCGGCGACGAGGCGCAGGAGCTGGTGCGCCGCACCCGGGCGACCACCGAGCTGCCGGTCTGCGTCGGCCTCGGCGTCTCGAACGCCGTCCAGGCCAAGCAGGTCGCGGGCTTCGCCGACGGCGTGATCGTCGGTTCCGCCTTCGTGAAGCTGCTGCTGGACGCGCCGGACGAGCGGGCCGGGCTGGACGCCGTACGGGCCCTGGCGGGCGAGCTTGCGGAAGGCGTACGCAGGTCCTGACGCCGGGCGGGCCCCGACGGGGGTTCTGTCGCCCGATCGGGTGGAAACGGGGGCGGGGAGGCACGCGAGTGCCTCCCCGTTTCGTTTGGCCGAACGTGAGCGAGAAGAACGACGGTGCGAACCGCGATGCGATGACGAAACGATCGGCCCGGGAGCGGCTCCAGCAGGAGCGCGAGCGGGAGAAGACCCGGGACAAGCGCCGGCGGACCCTCGTCGTGTCGGCGGCGGTGGTCGGCGTGCTCGGCCTCGCGGCCGTCGTCGGCCTGATCGCCGCCAACGCCGGGTCCGGCGGCAAAGCGGCGAAGAAGGGTCCGGTGGCCGCCCCGTCGGGGGCGACGGGCAAGGACTCGCTCGCCATCCAGGCCGGCCAGGACGGCGCGAAATCCCAGCTGACGATCTGGGAGGACTTCCGCTGCCCGGCCTGCAAGGCCTTCGAGACCGCCTACCGCGACACCATCCACGACCTGGAGGCCAAGGGGCTCCTCAAGGTCGAGTACCACCTCGTCACCCTGATCGACGGGAACATGGGCGGCACCGGCTCGCTCAAGGGGGCCAACGCGGCGGCCTGCGCGCAGGACGCCGGCCGGTTCCCCGCTTACCACGACGTCCTCTTCGAGAACCAGCCCGAGGAGACCAACGACGCCTACGGCAAGAACGCCAAGCTGCTGGAGCTGGCCGGCAAGGTGGACGGGCTGGACACCCAGGCCTTCCGCTCCTGCGTGCAGGACGGCACGCACAACAGCTGGGTCGGCAAGTCGCAGGAGGCCTTCGTGGCGGGCAAGTTCCGCGGCACGCCGACCATCCTGCTCGACGGCAAGGACATCTTCGCCGATCAGGCCGATCCGCTGACCCCGCAGAAGCTGCGGGCGAAGGTCGAGGCCAAGGCGGGCGGGGGCGCCGGGAAGGCGTCGCCGTCTCCGTCCGGGTCGCCGTCGCCGTCCGGGTCGGCATCGGGGGCGGCCGGTTCCGGTTCCGGTTCCGGGTCGGTCAAGGGTTCCGGGAAGGGCACGCCCTCGCCGTCGGGGTCGCCGAAGGGCCTGTCGAAGGGGACCTCGCAGGGGGCCCCGCAGGACTGAGCGGCGCCGTCGCCGGGTGTGGTTTTGGTTTCGGCTTGCCGGGCGGGTTGCGGTCCGTACCGCCCGGCAGGGTAGCGTCAGGTCTGCCATGACCCTTGCCTATATCCCCAGTCCGTCGACCGGCGTGATCCATCTCGGACCGATCCCGCTCCGCGGCTACGCGTTCTGCATCATCATCGGCGTCTTCGTCGCCGTCTGGCTCGGCAACAAGCGATGGATCGCGCGCGGCGGAAAGCCGGGCACGGTCGCGGACATCGCCGTGTGGGCGGTGCCGTTCGGCCTCGTCGGCGGCCGCCTCTACCACGTGATCACCGACTACCAGCTCTACTTCGGCGAAGGCCGCGACTGGGTCGACGCCTTCAAGATCTGGGAGGGCGGCCTCGGCATCTGGGGCGCGATCGCGCTGGGCGCGGTCGGCGCCTGGATCGGCTGCCGGCTGCGCGGCATCCCGCTGCCGGCCTGGGCCGATGCCCTGGCTCCCGGCATCGCCATCGCGCAGGCCTGCGGCCGCTGGGGCAACTGGTTCAACCAGGAGCTGTACGGCCGGGCCACCGACCTGCCGTGGGCGCTGAAGATCAGCGAGGGGCCCAACCGGGTCGCCGGGACCTACCACCCGACCTTCCTCTACGAGTCGCTCTGGTGCCTCGGTGTCGCCGCCCTGGTGATCTGGGCCGACCGGCGCTTCAGGCTCGGGCACGGGCGGGCCTTCGCGCTCTACGTGGCCGCGTACTGCCTGGGGCGCGGCTGGATCGAGTACATGCGGGTCGACGAGGCGCACCACGTCCTCGGCCTGCGGCTGAACGTGTGGACGGCGATGTTCGTCTTCGTCCTCGCGGTGGTCTACTTCGTGCTCTCCGCGAAGCTGCGGCCGGGCCGCGAGGCGGTCGTCGAGCCCGGTGGCACGGTCGAGGGGGCGGATGCCTCCGGCGGTGCGGGCGAGGTGGCGGCCGGGGGTGACCCCAAGGCGGTCGCGGCCAGGGACGCGAAGGGTGCCGACCTCACGAAGCCCGCGGAGGGCGCCGGGGCGAAGGGCGGCCTTGCGAAGCCCGCGCCGGTTGCGGACGCCGCCGGGGCGAAGGCCGCGCCGGTTGCGGACGCCGAAGGGGCGGTCAAGGCCGATCTGCGCAAGGCCGACGGCGCCGCCAACGGGGCCGACAAGAGCTGAACGGATTCCACCGGAGGGGGCGTCGCGCGGGTCGCGGCGCCCCCTCCGGCGTATCCGGTCACAGGGGTCACAGGGAAGCGGCGCGGCGGGACAGGGTCAGGGTGCGGTGGGCGGCGGCCACCACGGCCGGGTCCACGAAGCGGCCGTCGGGCAGGGCCAGGGCGCCCGGGGTGGCCCGGGCGGCGGTGACGATCTCCTCGGCGGCGGTGACCTCCTCCGGCCGGGGGAGATAGGCCTCCTCGATCACCGGGAGCTGGCGGGGGTGGATCGCCGACCGGCCGAGGAAGCCGAGCGCCCGGCCGCGCGCACAGGAGGCGGCCAGCGCCTCCAGGTCCCGGATGTCCGGGAACACCGACTGCGCCGGGGGTGCGAGCCCGGCGGCCCGGGCGGCCACCACCACCCGGGAGCGCGGCCAGTCGAGCCCCGCCTCCGCGCTGACCCCGAGGTCGGCGCGGAGGTCGGCCTCGCCCAGGGTCAGCCCGTGCAGGCAGGGGTGCGCGCGGGCGATCTCGTACGCCCGTTCCACGCCCAGCGCGGTCTCCAGCAGCGCGTACAGGGCCACCCCGCCGGCCCGGTCGGCGACCCGGGTGATCTGCTCCGGGGCGTCGATCTTCGGCAGCCGCAGGCCGGCGAGCCCGTGCAGCCGGGCCAGGGCAGTGAGGTCGGCCCCTGCCCAGGGCGAGCCGAGGGCGTTGACGCGGACGTGGACGGGGACCGGCGGGCGCTCGGTGAGCAGCTCGGCGGTGGCCGCGCGGGCGTACTCCTTGCGGGAGGCGGACACGGAGTCCTCCAGGTCCACGATGACGGCGTCCGCCCCGCAGCGCAGGGCCTTGGCCACCACTTCGGGGCGGTCCCCGGGGGCGTAGAGCCAGGTCAGGATCACAGGGCTCGCTCCGTTCGCAGGGCGGCGATCTCGGCCCAGGTCAGGCCGAGTTCGGTGAGGACGGCTTCGGTGTCCGCACCGTGCGGGCGGCCCGCCCAGCGGATCCCGCCGGGGGTTTCCGAGAGCCGGAAGAGGACGTTCTGCATCCGGATCGGGCCGAGTTCGGGGTCCTCGACCTCGGTGACCGTGTCCAGGGCGGCGAACTGCGGGTCGGCCAGTACGTCCCGGACGTCGTAGACCGGGGCCACGGCCGCCTCGGCGTCCTCGAAGGCGGCGATCACCTCGTCGGCCTTGTGCCGGGCGATCCAGCCGCCGACGGCCTCGTCGAGCACCTCGGCGTGGGCGGCCCGGCCGGAGCCGTCCGCGAACCACGGCTCGGCGATCAGCTCGGGCCGGCCGACCAGGCGCAGCACGCGCTCGGCCACCGACCGCGCCGAGGCCGACACCGCCAGCCAGCGGCCGTCCGCGCTGCGGTAGGTGTTGCGGGGCGCGTTGTTGGCGGAACGGTTGCCGGAGCGGGGCTGGACGTAGCCGAGCTGGTCGTACCAGAGCGGGTGCGGGCCGAGCGCGGTGAGGATCGGCTCGATGATGGCCAGGTCCACGACCTGCCCCTGCCCGGTGCGGTCGCGGCCGGCGAGGGCCGTCATCACGGCGTACGCGGTGGTCAGCGCGGCGATGGAGTCTGCGAGACCGAAGGGGGGCAGGGTCGGCGGGCCGTCCGGCTCGCCGGTGATCGCCGCGAAGCCGCTCATCGCCTCCGCGAGGGTGCCGAAGCCGGGGCGGTGGGCGTACGGGCCGTACTGGCCGAAGGCGGTGACGCGGGCCAGCACCAGCCGGGGGTTGGCGGCCGACAGCTCGGGCCAGCCCAGGCCCCACTTCTCCAGGGTGCCGGGGCGGAAGTTCTCGACGACCACGTCGGCGGTGGCGGCGAGGCGCAGCAGGGTGTCCCGGCCGCCGGGGGTGGACAGGTCGAGGGTGATCGTCCGCTTGTTCCGGCCCAGCAGCTTCCACCACAGCCCGACGCCGTCCTTGGCGGGGCCGTGGCCGCGGGAGGGGTCGGGGCGGCCGGGGTGCTCGACCTTGACCACCTCGGCGCCGAAGTCTCCGAGCAGGGTGGCGGCGAGCGGCCCGGCGAAGAGGGTGGCGAGGTCCAGTACGCGCAGCCCCTCCAGCGGGCCCGGGGAGGCGGCCGCGGGGCTCATGCGGTGCCCCCGGGCCGCGGCAGGGCCCCGGCGCCGACGTCGCGGGCGCCGGCTTGGGGGTCGGGGTTGGGTCCGGGTTCGGGCTCAGGGGCGGCGTCCAGTTCGGCGCGGGTGGGCATCGAGGGCTGGGCGCCGGGGCGCTGGACCGAGAGGGCGGCCGCGCGGGCGGCCCAGGCCAGGGCCTCCGGCATCGGGCGGTCCTCGCCGAGCGCCACCGCCAGGGCCCCGACGAAGGTGTCCCCGGCCGCCGTGGTGTCCACGGCCCGGACCCGGGGCGCGGGCACCGTCAGCGGCTCCCGTCCGCGCGCCGCGTACAGGGCTCCCGCCGCGCCCAGGGTGACCACCACCTCCGGCACCTCCCGCAGCAGCGCCTCGGCCGCCGCGCGGGGATCGGTGAAGCCGGTGAGGGTGGCGGCCTCGTGCTCGTTCGGCACCAGCAGGTCGATGAGCTCCAGCAGATCCCGGGGCAGCGGTCGGGCGGGGGCCGGGGTGAGCACCGTACGCACCCCGTGGGCGCGGGCGGCCGTCGCGCCCGCGACGACGGCTTCCAGGGGGAGTTCGAGCTGGAGCAGGAGGCAGCCGGCGGCGCCGATGCGGGAGTCGTCGCCCGGCTCCAGGCCGGTGACGTGCCCGTTCGCGCCGGGTACGACGACGATGCTGTTGCCGCCGTCGTCGTCGACGGTGATGTGGGCGGTGCCGCTGGCGCCCTCGACGGTGCGCAGCGCCGCCGTCTCGACCCCGGCGGCGGTGAGCGCGGAGCGCAGCCGTACGCCGAAGTCGTCGGTGCCGACCGCGCCGATCATCACCACCTCCCCGCCGAGCCGGGCGGCGGCCACCGCCTGGTTGGCGCCCTTGCCGCCGGGGACGGTGCGGAACTCCCGTCCGGTGACCGTCTCCCCGAGGCGGGGTGCGCGGGGCACGTAGGCGACGAGGTCCATGTTCGTACTGCCGAGCACGGCGATGGCCGTCATGAGCGGGCTGCCTCCTGGGCGGTGAGGTGGGCGAGGGTGTCGAAGCCGATGCCGTCGAAGCCGGCGACGGTCGTGGCGAGGCGGTTCTTCAGCGGAGCGGTCCAGCGCTCCGGAATGCGGTCGGGGGACCCGGCCAGGATCCCGGCGATCGAGCCGGCCGTGGCGCCGTTGGAGTCGGTGTCCCAGCCGCCGGACACCGCCCGGCACACGGAGTGGGTGAAATCGCCGTCGGCGTGGGTGAGGGCGGCGGCGATCAGGGCGGTGTTGGGGAGGGCGTGCACCCAGTGGTAGTGGCCGTAACAGGCGTGCAGCCGGTCCACGACCCGGTCGAAGTCGGCCTCCTCGCGGGCGGTACGGATACCGAAGCGCACGGCGTCGGCGAGGCGCGAGCGGGGCGGTACGACGGACAGGCCGGCCCGCAGCGCGCCGTGCACGTCGGCGCGGCCGCCGGCGGCCTCGGCGATGGTGGCGGCGGCGAAGAGGGCGGCGTAGACGCCGTTCGCGGTGTGGGTGAGGGCGGCGTCGCGGTAGGCCTGCTCGGCGGCAGCGGCGGGGTCGCCGGGGTGGGTCCAGCCGTGGACGTCGGCGCGGATGAGGGCGCCGATCCACTCCCGGAAGGGGTTGTGGTGGGTGGCGGTCTCCGGGGGCTCCAGACCGAGGAGCAGGTTGCGGTACGCGACGCGCTCGGCGGTGAAGGTGCGGCCGGCCGGGAGCTCGTCGAGCCAGAGGCGGGCGAGGTCGTCGGTGGTGAAGCGCTTGCCGTGGCGCTGGAGGAGGAGCAGGCCGAGGAGGGGGTGGTCGAGGTCGTCGTCCTCGGGGGCGCCGTCGATGTTCTCGGCGAGGGAGGTGGTGGCGGAGCGGCGGTTCCAGGGGTACCGGGCGAGTAGCTCCGGGGGGACGTGCCGGGCGGTGAACCAGTCGGCCAGCGGCCAGTTGCCGGCGGCGCGGGCGAGGGCCCGGATCCCCTCCAGCGGCAGCTTCTCCACGGGCTTGCCGAGCACACACCCCACGGCCCGCCCCACCCAGGCCGCCTCCAGCCGCCGCACCAGCCCGGCGTCCGCCTGCGGCGCGGGAGCGGGGTGGGGCGCGGCGGGGTGGGGCTCGGCGGGGTGGGGCGCGGCGGGGTGGGGGTGCGGGGTGGGACCGGCCCGGGGCGCGGGTGCGGGGCGCGGCGTGGGGTCGGTCTGCGGCGGGGACGCGGCGTGCGGCGCGGATCCGGGGTATGGCGCGGACCGGGTGGGTGGCGCGGGATCGGTCGGCTGCGCGGGTGCGGCGTGTGGCGGGTGTCCGGGGGGTCCGGGGTGCGGGGTGGCGGCCGGGCGGGGGCCGGGCGCGGGGTGGGGCGCGGGGGCCGCGTGGCGTCCGGGTGCGGGGTGTGGGGCGGCGGCCGCGTGGCGTCGGGGTGCGGCGTGTGGCGCGGGTTGTGCGTGCGGCCCGGGATCGGCCTGGGGCACGGGTGCGGTGCGCGGCGTGGGGCCGGCCGGCAGGGCGGATGCGGGGTGGGGCTGGGGGGCCGGCCCCGGTGCGGTGGTCGGGTCTGGTCGAGGGGCCCGGTGCGGGTCCGGGGCGGGGGGCCAGGTGGATTTGATGGCCGGCCAGGCGGTGGGTTCCGTGGCGGCCGTGGGGACCGGGAGGGCGGCCAGGTCGGACAGCAGGCGGGTGGCCAGGGCGCGCAGTCCGGGGCGGGGCGGGGCGGGGGAGGCGCCGGCGCGGGCCGGGGCCGGGTGGCCGCCCGCCGCCGTCCAGGCGCGCAGCGCCGGCCCGGCGTCCCGGCCGTCCTCGGCGGCCTGCCGCAGCTCGTGCCCGATCAGGTCCTCCGGCTGCGCCCAGCTGAGCCGGATCACCGCGGGGACACGAGGGCCGTGAAGGCCGCCTCGTGGGCGCGCCGGCGGGACCGGTCCAGGGCGAAGACGTCCCGGGCCACCGCGGCCAGCGTCACCGCCGGGCCGTGCAGGTCGAGCCGGCTCGCCTCGGCGACCTGCTTCGCCCAGCCCTCCGGCACGGCCCCGGCCCCGCCCAGCGCCCCCGCGACCGCGCCCGCCATGGTGGCGATGGAGTCGCAGTCGCGGCCGTAGTTGACGGCGCCGAGCACCGAGGCCTCGTACGCCCCGTCCGCGACGAGCAGCATGCCGAGCGCGACCGGAAGCTCCTCGATGGAGTGCAGCCGGGAGGGCCGGCGGGCGCCGAGGGAGGGCGCGCGGTAGTCCGGGCCGACCGAGTCGTAGGGGGCCACCGCCTCCCGGAGCGGGACCAGGGCCGATTCGAAGTCCCGGTGGCGGACGGCCACGTCCCGTACGGCGGCGATGGCGGCGCGGGTGCCGTCCTTGGCGAGGGACAGCGCGGTGTCCACCACCGACGCGGCGGTCGCGCCCGGCACGCACGCCGCCGCCACGGCCGCCGCGAACACGCCCGCCGCCTCCCGTCCGTACGAGGACTGGTGCGCGCCGGTGATGTCCAGCGCCTCGGCGTACGCGGCGGCCGGATTGCCCGCGTTGACCAGCCCGACCGGCGCCATGTACATCGCCGCGCCGCAGTTGACGATGTTGCCGGTGCCGGCCTCGCGGGGGTCGGCGTGCGCGTAGTGCAGCCGGGTCACCATCCACTTCTCGGCGAGGAAGACCCGCTGGAGGGGCAGGGCCTCGGCCTCCAGCTCCGGGATCCAGCGCGGGACCGTCATCAGGTCCGGGACGAGGTGGTCGGCGACCGCGTACGCGTCGAGGTGGTCCCGTACGGCGGCGTAGACGCGGATCAGCGCGTGCGTCATCAGGGTGTCGTCGGTGACGTGTCCGTCGCCCTTGTGGTACGGGGCGATGGGACGGGCGGTGCGCCAGTCCTCGTGCCAGGGGCCGACGACGCCGTGGACGCGGCCGCCGTGCCGTTCGACGATCTGGTCCGGGGACCAGCCCTCCACCGGGCCGCCGAGCGCGTCGCCGACGGCGGCTCCGACGAGGGCGCCGGTGACCCGGTCCTCCAGTGTGAGCGTCATGTCCGAATCATCCCTTGGGTGAGGTGAGTTCCGTACGGGTGAGCAGGGCGGCCAGTTCGACGAGGTCGGTGCCGGCCAGGCGGGGCAGGGCGCAGCCGGAGAGGGTGCGGCAGGCCGCGCGCCAGGCGGCGGGGAGGCAGTCGCCGCCGCCGAGGGCGCCGGTGAGGGCGCCGACGAGGGCGGGGGCGGAGTCCGCGACGCGGGAGAGGCAGGCGGCGGCGGGGACCGCCTCGGCGATGCGGCCGCGGGCGGCGGTGGCGAGGGCGAGGGCGACCGGGACGGTCTCGGCGGCGGCGATGCCGTAGCTGTAGACGTGGTCCACGATCTGGTGCTCCAGGAGCGGGACCAGGGCGAACGCCCCGGCCGTGTCGCCTCCGGCGCGGGCGAGGTGGACGGCGTGCCGGGCGTTGCGGCCGATCTCGGTGGCGGCGGGGAGCTGGGCGAGGGCGGCGTCGACGGCCGTGTCGGTGTCCGCGCCGGCCAGGGCGGTGGCGAGGGCGGCGGCCATGGCGCGGGCGCCGTGGACGCCATCGCCGTCCTGGGTGTAGCGGGCGTCGAACTCGGCGAGGTCCGCCGCCGCGCGGGGGTCCCCGGGGTGGACGACGGCCAGGACGCAGGCGCGGACGCAGGCGGCGTCGTCGAAGTAGTGCGGGTTGTCGTGGCCGGTGGCGGGCGGGCGCAGGCCGGCGGCGAGGTTGCCGAGGCCGGCCCGGACGGAGATGCGGGCGCGGAGGGGGAGCACGGCCGACTCGACTTCCGGGGCCCGCTCGGCGGCGGCGGCGACCTCGCTGGCCAGGGCGTTCCAGGCGAGGTCGATGGCGGCGCGCATCCGCCGGGACCGGGAGAGGTCGCTGAGCAGGGCCCCGGCGGCGGTGAGGACGGACTCTGCGGCGAAGGCGGCCCACTCGGCGTCGTCGGAGGGGCCGAGGCGCAGGGGTTCGGGGGGCTGGTTGAGGGCGATGGGGACGGGGAGGGTGGTGGTGGCGTTCTGCTCCGCGAAGGTGTCGAGCTCGCGGGTGAGGCGGCGGGTCCACTCGGGCATCCGGCTGGCCCGGTGCCGCGCGGCGGGCCACCCGGCCGCGTCCCCGGCGGCGAGCCCGAGCAACAGCCCTTCGATCCGCCGCTCGCCTCCGGCGGCTGGGGTACCGGGTGCCGTGCCGGTGCCGTCGGCGGGTGCGGTGGTACGGGGTTCCGTGCGGGTGCCGCCGGCGGGTGCGGCGGTGGCCCGGTACTCCGTGCGGGTGCCCGGGGTGGGCTCGGCGGTGCGGATCCCGCCGCCGGGTGCGGAGGCGGTACGGGGCGCGGCGGGGGTGCCTGCGGCGGCTTTGGTGGTACCGGGCGCCGTGCGGGTGCCGCCGGCGGGTGCGGCGGTGGCTCGGTGCTCCGTGCCGGTGCCGACGGCGGGTGCGGCGGTGGCCCGGTGCGCCGTGCGGGGGCCTGCGGTGGGCTCGGCCGGACGGGTCCCGTCGGCCGGTGTGGTGGTCGTACGGGGGCCCGTGCGGGGGGTGTTGGCGGCGGGCTCCGTGGGGGTGGTGGGGGGTGTGGGGCGGGGTTCGGGGTGGGTGGTCGGTGGGGGTGGGGCGGGGGCAGGGTCCGGGGTCATCGGGCGGGCTCGGCGTCGGGGGTGAGGAGGTCGGCGATGTCCAGGACGTGGTAGCCCCGCATCGAGGGGAGGCAGCTGCCCCGGACCGGGCCGATGGCCGCCGCCCAGGGGGCCGGGATCGCCGCCGCCCCCGACAGGGCACCGGCCAGGGCGCCCGCCACGGCGGCGGTGGTGTCGGCGTCCCGGCCCATGTTGACGGCCGTCAGGACGGAGGCGGGGAAGTCCCCCGCGCAGGCGGCGAACGCCCCGAAGGCGAGGCCCACCGCCTCGGGGGCGAGGTCCGTCCAGGGGTAGCCCCCGATGACCACCGCTGAGCGCACCGCCCGCTCGCCGCGCGGGGCGGCGGTGACGGCGCGGCGCAGGGAGCGGGCCGTCCAGGAGTCGGACGGGATGACCGACAGGGCCGCCGAGATCACGGAGGCGGGGGAGCCGCCCCCCATCGCCGCCGCGACCCCGGCCGCGACGGCCTGGCCGCCGTAGATGCCCTCCCCGTCATGGCTGACCGTGCCGTCGATGGCGACGAGCCGGGCCGCCTCCGCCGGACGCCCCGCCGCGAAGACGCCGAACGGGGCCGCCCGCATGGCCAGCCCGTCGGACCAGGCGTGCCGGTGCTGCGCCGAGATCGGGGCGGCGAGGCCGCGCCGGAGGTTCTCCAGGGTGCCCCGCTCGGAGAACCCGGCCCCGCGGAAGGGGCCCTCGTCCAGGTCGGCGATCCAGTGGTGCCAGGCCCGTTCGACGTGCGCGACGGTGAGCGCGGAGCCGTGCCGGGCCAGCAGCAGGCCGGAGAAGATGGCGTACTCGGTGTCGTCGGTGCCCGCCGGGTCGTCCGACACGAAACCCTCGATGCGGCCCCACTTCGCCCGGATCTGCGACGGCTTCATGTTCTCCGCGGGGGCGCCCAGCGCGTCACCCACCGCGAGGCCGAGAAGAGCGCCCCTGGCCCGTTCGAGGAGGACCTGCGGATTGCATGCAATCAGCTCCATGGCGCGCCTCTCCACTTGATGGGACTCATGATGAGCCCTTGGGGGATTTGTGCCACGGCATGTGGTTTGTCGCTCGCCGCGAAACACCCCCCGAACGCCCCCGTCACCCGGTCGCCGAGCCGCGAAAGCCCAGGTAAGTACGGCCTTCCTTGCTGGCGGGCAGCTCGAATCGTGCGTACTTTCGAGGTGTCAGGGGGAGTGCTCCGGGTGGGGCACGGCTGCGCGTGCTTTCGCGTACCCACTCGCGTCAAACGGGGAGATACGCCGCATGTCCATCATCGACACCGAAGCGCCACTGCACACCGCCCACCGCGACAACCACACCCACCGCGACGTCAACGGCGGATGGCTGAGGCCGGCCGTGTTCGGCGCGATGGACGGGCTCGTCTCCAACCTCGCCCTGATGACCGGCGTCGCGGGCGGCTCCGTCGCCACGCAGACCATCGTGATCACCGGCCTGGCGGGCCTGGCGGCCGGCGCCTTCTCGATGGCCGCCGGCGAGTACACCTCCGTCGCCTCCCAGCGCGAGCTCGTCCTCGCCGAGCTGGACGTGGAGCGCCAGCAGCTGCGCAAGCACCCCGTCGACGAGATGGAGGAGCTGGCCGAGCTCTACGTCTCGCGCGGGGTCGAGCCCGCCCTCGCCCGCGAGGTGGCCATGCAGCTCTCCCGCGACCCGGAGCAGGCGCTGGAGATCCACGCCCGCGAGGAGCTCGGCATAGACCCCGACGACCTGCCGTCGCCGCTGGTCGCCGCGGTGTCCTCGTTCGGCTCCTTCGCCCTGGGCGCGCTGCTGCCCCTGCTGCCGTACCTGCTGGGCGCGACCGCCCTGTGGCCGGCCGTGCTGCTGGCGCTCGTCGGGCTGTTCGGCTGCGGCGCGGTCGTCGCCCGGGTGACGGCCCGGTCCTGGTGGTTCAGCGGCGTCCGCCAGCTGGCCCTGGGTGGCGCTGCCGCGGGTGTGACGTACATCCTGGGAACCTGGATCGGCGGCGTCGTAAGCTAACCCCCGCAGGAGTGGGACACTATGCGGTAGGCCACATAAGTACTCCGTTACCCGGCGGTTTCGATTCGATGACCACGGGGCATCACACCAGGGCGCCCGGGCAATGATGCCCGCCTCGCGCCGGACCTCCGCCCCGTGTCGCATCCTGCAAGGGCCTCGCGAAAGGCCTTGTGGGAGCCCCGCAGCACAGCGAAGGTCCTCTCTTTCCCCCTTCGTGACATGTCCGCATGCTGGAACGCCGTATCCGCTTCTCGGGATTGGCGTCATCATGTAACCTGCACGAAATTTCGCAGAGGGCCAACGTCGTCCCTCGGCTATGCACATATGCCACGACGACGACGGGAGAGCCGATGCGTTCCGCGTCCACGCACTCCGCGACCGGCCCCAGCACCACCGCCTGGTCGCCCATGGACGGTCGCCCCGCCCAGCAGGGCATGTACGACCCGCGCAACGAGCACGACGCCTGCGGCGTCGGCTTCGTGGCCAACCTCAGCGGCGAGGCCAGCCACACGCTGGTCGAGCAGGCGCTGACCGTATTGCGGAACCTCGAACACCGCGGCGCCACCGGATCCGAGCCGGACTCGGGCGACGGCGCCGGAATCCTGTCCCAGGTACCGGACGCCTTCCTGCGCGAGGTCGTCCCCTTCGAGCTCCCCGAGGCCGGCGCGTACGCCGTCGGCATCGCCTTCCTCCCCGCCGACGGCCCCGCACAGGCCGTCGCCGTGGAGCGCATCGAGGCGATGGCCGCCGAGGAGGGCCTCACCGTCCTCGGCTGGCGCGAGGTCCCGGTCACCCCCGACCTGCTCGGCAACGGCGCCCGCGCCACCATGCCGGCCTTCTCGCAGTTGTTCGTCAGCGGGGGCGGCAGCACCGGCATCGAGCTGGACCGCAAGGCCTTCGTACTGCGCAAGCGCGCCGAGCGCGAGGCCGGGGTCTACTTCCCCTCGCTCTCCGCCCGCACCATCGTCTACAAGGGCATGCTGACCACCGGGCAGCTGGAGCCCTTCTTCCCGGACCTCTCCGACCGCCGCTTCGCCTCGACGCTGGCCCTGGTCCACTCCCGGTTCTCGACGAACACCTTCCCGTCCTGGCCGCTCGCCCACCCGTACCGCTTCGTCGCGCACAACGGCGAGATCAACACGGTCAAGGGCAACCGGAACTGGATGAAGGCCCGCGAGTCCCACCTGGCCTCCGGCGCCTTCGGCGCGGGCGCCCTGGAGCGCATCTTCCCGATCTGCACCCCGGACGCCTCCGACTCGGCCTCCTTCGACGAGGTCCTGGAGCTGCTCCACCTCGGCGGCCGGTCGCTGCCGCACAGCGTGCTGATGATGATCCCGGAGGCCTGGGAGAACCACGCCTCCATGGACCCGGCCCGCCGCGCGTTCTACCAGTACCACGCCACGATGATGGAGCCCTGGGACGGCCCGGCCTGCGTCACCTTCACCGACGGCACCCAGGTCGGCGCGGTCCTCGACCGCAACGGCCTGCGCCCCGGCCGCTACTGGGTCACCGACGACGGCCTCGTCGTCCTCGGCTCCGAGGTCGGCGTCCTCGACATCGATCCGGCCAAGGTCGTCCGCAAGGGCCGCCTCCAGCCCGGCAGGATGTTCCTCGTCGACACCGCCCAGAAGCGGATCATCGAGGACGACGAGATCAAGGACGGGCTGGCCGCCGCCGCCCCCTACGCCGAATGGCTGGAGACCGGCGAGATCGAGCTGACGGACCTGCCCGAGCGCGAGCACATCGTCCACACCCACGCCTCGGTCACCCGCCGCCAGCAGACCTTCGGCTACACCGAGGAAGAGCTGCGCGTCATCCTCGCGCCCATGGCCGCCACCGGCGGCGAGCCGCTGGGCTCCATGGGTACGGACTCGCCGATCGCGGCCCTCTCCGAGCGGCCCCGGCTGCTCTTCGACTACTTCACGCAGCTGTTCGCGCAGGTCACCAACCCGCCGCTGGACGCCATCCGCGAGGAGCTCGTCACCTCGCTGCTGTCCTCGCTGGGCCCGCAGGGCAACCTGCTGGAGCCGACCGCCGCGTCGTGCCGCAGCGTGACCCTGCCCTTCCCGGTGATCGACAACGACGAGCTCGCCAAGCTCATACACATCAACGCCGACGGCGACATGCCGGGCCTGAAGGCCGCCACCCTCTCGGGCCTGTACCGGGTCTCGGGCGGCGGCGAGGCCCTCGCCGCGCGGATCGAGCAGATCCGTACCGAGGCCGACGCGGCCATCGAGGCCGGCGCCCGTCTCATCGTCCTGTCGGACCGCCACTCGGACGCCGAGCACGCGCCGATCCCCTCGCTGCTGCTCACCTCCGTCGTGCACCACCACCTCATCGCCACCAAGCAGCGCACCCAGGTGGGGCTGCTGGTCGAGGCCGGCGACGTCCGCGAGGTCCACCACGTCGCGCTGCTCATCGGCTACGGGGCGGCCGCCGTCAACCCGTACCTGGCGATGGAGTCCGTCGAGGACCTGCTGCGCGCCGGCACCTTCCTGTCCGGCCTGGAGCCGGAGCAGGCCATCAAGAACCTGATCTACGCGCTCGGCAAGGGCGTCCTGAAGGTCATGTCCAAGATGGGCATCTCCACCGTCGCCTCCTACCGCGGCGCCCAGGTCTTCGAGGCCGTCGGCCTCGACGAGGAGTTCGTCGGCACGTACTTCAGCGGCACCGCCACCAAGATCGGCGGCGCCGGCCTGGACGTCATCGCCAAGGAGGTGGCCGCCCGCCACGCCAAGGCGTACCCGGCCTCCGGCATCGCCGCCACGCACCGCGCGCTGGAGATCGGCGGCGAGTACCAGTGGCGCCGCGAGGGCGAGCCGCACCTGTTCGACCCGGAGACGGTCTTCCGCCTCCAGCACGCCACCCGCAACCGCCGGTACGACATCTTCAAGAAGTACACCGAGCGGGTGAACGAGCAGTCCGAGCGGCTGATGACGCTGCGCGGCCTGTTCGGCTTCAACTCCGACCGGCCCTCGATCCCCGTCGAGGAGGTCGAGTCCGTCGCCGACATCGTCAAGCGCTTCTCCACCGGTGCCATGTCGTACGGCTCCATCTCCAAGGAGGCGCACGAGACCCTCGCCATCGCCATGAACCAGCTGGGCGCCAAGTCCAACACCGGTGAGGGCGGCGAGGACCCGGACCGCCTGTACGACCCGGCGCGGCGCTCCTCGATCAAGCAGGTCGCCTCCGGCCGCTTCGGCGTCACCTCCGAGTACCTGGTCAACGCGGACGACATCCAGATCAAGATGGCGCAGGGCGCCAAGCCCGGCGAGGGCGGCCAGCTGCCCGGCCACAAGGTGTACCCGTGGGTCGCCAAGACCCGGCACTCCACCCCGGGCGTCGGCCTGATCTCCCCGCCGCCGCACCACGACATCTACTCCATCGAGGACCTGGCCCAGCTGATCCACGACCTCAAGAACGCCAACCCGGCCGCGCGCATCCACGTGAAGCTCGTGTCCGAGGTCGGCGTCGGGACCGTGGCCGCCGGTGTCTCCAAGGCCCACGCGGACGTCGTCCTCATCTCCGGCCACGACGGCGGAACGGGCGCCTCCCCGCTCACCTCGCTGAAGCACGCGGGCGGACCCTGGGAGCTCGGCCTCGCCGAGACCCAGCAGACCCTGCTGCTCAACGGGCTGCGCGACCGCATCGTGGTCCAGACGGACGGCCAGCTCAAGACCGGCCGCGACGTCGTCATCGCCGCGCTGCTCGGCGCCGAGGAGTTCGGTTTCGCGACCGCGCCGCTCGTCGTCTCCGGCTGCGTCATGATGCGCGTCTGCCACCTGGACACCTGCCCGGTCGGCATCGCCACCCAGAACCCGGTCCTGCGCGACCGCTTCTCCGGCAAGCCCGAGTTCGTCGTCAACTTCTTCGAGTTCATCGCGCAGGAGGTGCGCGAGCTCCTTGCCGAGCTGGGCTTCCGCACCATCGAGGAGGCCGTCGGCCACGCCGAGCTCCTCGACACCAGCAAGGCCGTCACGCACTGGAAGGCGCAGGGCCTCGACCTGGAGCCCCTCTTCTTCGTGCCCGAGCTGCCCGAGGGCGCGGTCCGCCACGCCCTGATCGCGCAGGACCACGGCCTGGAGAAGGCCCTCGACAACGAGCTGATCAAGCTCGCGGCCGACGCGCTGAACGCGGAGACCGCCGAGGCCGCCCAGCCGGTCCGCGCGCAGGTCGCGATCCGCAACATCAACCGGACCGTCGGCACCATGCTCGGCCACGAGGTCACGAAGAAGTTCGGCGGTGCGGGCCTGCCCGACAACACCATCGACCTCACCTTCACCGGCTCGGCCGGCCAGTCCTTCGGCGCCTTCCTGCCGCGCGGCGTGACGCTGCGCCTGGAGGGCGACGCCAACGACTACGTCGGCAAGGGCCTCTCCGGCGGCCGTGTGGTGGTCCGCCCGGACCGCGGCGCCGACCACCTCGCCGAGTACTCCACCATCGCCGGCAACACCATCGGCTACGGGGCCACCGGCGGCGAGATGTTCCTGCGCGGCCGCACCGGCGAACGCTTCTGCGTCCGCAACTCCGGCGCCCTGGTCGTCTCGGAGGGCGTGGGCGACCACGGCTGCGAGTACATGACCGGTGGACACGCCGTCGTCCTCGGCGAGACCGGCCGCAACTTCGCGGCCGGCATGTCGGGCGGTGTCGCGTACGTCATCGACCTCGACCCGCGCAACGTCAACGTCGGCAACGCCGGGGCCGTCGAAGCCCTCTCGGACGCCGACGAGCGGTGGCTGCACGACGTGGTGCGCCGCCACGAGGAGGAGACCGGCTCGACCGTGGCCGCGAAGCTCCTGGCCGACTGGGCCACCGCCGTGGGCCGCTTCAGCAAGATCATCCCGACCACGTACAAGGCAGTGCTCGCCGCCAAGGACGCCGCTGAGCTCGCTGGACTCTCGGAGTCCGAGACCACCGAGAAGATGATGGAGGCGGCGACCCATGGCTGACCCGAAGGGCTTCCTCACCACCCCGCGCGAGACCGCCTGCTCCCGTCCCGTGGCCGACCGGCTGAAGGACTGGAACGAGGTCTACGTCCCGGGCTCGCTGCTGCCGATCATCAGCAAGCAGGCCGGGCGCTGCATGGACTGCGGCATCCCGTTCTGCCACAACGGCTGTCCGCTCGGGAACCTGATCCCCGAGTGGAACGACTTCGCGTACCGCGAGGACTGGTCGGCCGCCTCGGAGCGGCTGCACGCCACGAACAACTTCCCGGAGTTCACCGGGCGGCTGTGCCCGGCGCCGTGCGAGTCGGCGTGCGTGCTCGGCATCAACCAGCCGGCCGTCACCATCAAGAACGTCGAAGTCTCGATCATCGACAAGGCCTGGGACCGGGGCACCGTCACCCCGCAGCCGCCGGAGCGGCTGTCCGGCAAGACGGCCGCCGTCATCGGCTCCGGCCCGGCGGGTCTCGCCGCGGCCCAGCAGCTGACCCGGGCCGGGCACACCGTGGTGGTGTACGAGCGCGCCGACCGCGTCGGCGGGCTGCTGCGGTACGGCATCCCCGAGTTCAAGATGGAGAAGGTGCACATCAACCGGCGCATCGAGCAGATGCGCGCGGAGGGCACCAAGTTCCGTACCGGTATCGAGATCGGCCGCGACCTGACCGCCACCGACCTGCGCAAGCGGTTCGACGCGGTCGTCATCGCGGCCGGCGCGACGGTCTCCCGCGACCTGCCGGTCCCGGGCCGCGAGCTCAAGGGCATCCACTTCGCGATGGAGTACCTGCCGCTCGCGAACAAGGTCCAGGAGGGCGACTTCCTGGCCCCGCCGATCACCGCCGAGGGCAAGCACGTGATCGTCATCGGCGGCGGCGACACCGGCGCGGACTGCGTGGGCACGGCCCACCGCCAGGGCGCGGCCTCGGTCACGCAGCTGGAGATCATGCCCAAGCCGGGCGAGGACCGCACCGCCAGCCAGCCCTGGCCGACCTTCCCGATGCTGTACAAGGTCACCTCCGCGCACGAGGAGGGCGGCGAGCGGATCTACTCCGTCTCCACCACCCACTTCGAGGGCGACGAGGACGGCAACGTGCAGTCGCTGCACCTGATCGAGGTGGAGTTCAAGGACGGCAAGCTGGAGCAGAAGCAGGGCACCGAGCGCGTCCTGCCCGCGCAGCTGGTCACCCTGGCGATGGGCTTCACCGGCACCGACCAGGCCAACGGGCTGGTGGAGCAATTCGGGCTGGAGCTGGACGAGCGGGGCAACATCGCCCGCGACGCCTCGTACGCCACCAACGTCGACGGCGTCTTCGTCGCCGGCGACGCGGGCCGCGGCCAGTCCCTGATCGTCTGGGCCATCGCGGAAGGCCGCTCGGCCGCCCGCGGCGTCGACCGCTTCCTGACCGGCACCAGCGCCCTCCCGTACCCGATCAAGCCGACGGACCGCTCCCTGATGGTGTAACCCGGCCCCGCCCTCCGGGGCGGAGCCCCTCATACGGTCCGTACAACGAAGTACGGAAACCCGACACCCCGCCCGCCATGACCTTTCTTGGATGCCGGGCTCGCACCGCTCGGCCGCAGGCGGCCTCCCGGGCTTCGCCCGGCTGCGCCGACCTCCGGCCGTCGGTGCCGCAACCCCCGCCCTCCGGGGTGGGACCCCTCATACGGTCCGTACAACGGTGTGCGGAATTCTGACACCGCGCCCGCCATGTCCCCGACCAGGGATGGCGGGCGCGGTGGCGTTCGGGGGCGGGGGCGTTCGTGGGTGGGCCGGGCGCAGGGCGCGTTCATCCGATCCTGATCTCGTACCGGAGCTGCTGGCGGGTGGCGGGCATGAGCATGACGTCGGCCTGGATCGGCCGGTCCCGCGCGTCGTAGGTGGTGCGGGAGAGCTGGAGTACGGGTTCTGCCTCGGCGAGGTGCAGGTGCGCGCGCTCGGGGCCGTCCGGCATCCGCGCCGTCACGTTCTCGACGACGCGTACGCCGGTGTGCCCAAGGGCCGCGAGCAGCGTCACGGCGCCGCCGCGGATCTTTCCCGTGGCGGAGAGGGGAGTGCCGGAGGCGATCGCCGACGGGTAGTAGGTGTCCGTCAGTTCGGTGGGTGCGCCGTCGAGTTCGATGACCCGGCGGCGTACTACGACGGGGCTCCCGTCCGGCAGGCTGAGCATCAGCGCCACGGCCGGCGGGGCCGCGACCTCGCCCGCGTGCACGATGCGCTGGCTTCCCCGCCGCCCGGCCCCCGCGGCTTCCTCGCTCCAGGCATCGGTGGCGCCGGGAGCGCGGGGTGTCAGGTACGGCATCGACGTGCTGGTCCACTTGCTGCCGCTCACGATGCCTCCCGGCGTCCGGTGCGCTGCCTCGGCCCCACGGTATGCGACCCCTCGGCGCTACTCGGGCTGGGTGACCGTGGCGGACCAGCGGGTGGTGGGGGTGGAGGCGGTGACCGTGGCGCCGAAGCCGCCCTTCAGGTTCGTGCCCAGGGGGACGGTCACGGTCGCCGGGGTGCCCGTGGGGCAGTCCAGGGTGAAGGGGGCCGGGTTGCGGTCCGGGTAGGAGTCCAGGCGGAAGGCGACCTCGATGGTGCCGCCGCCCTCGCAGGCGAAGGTGGTGAAGGTGTCCAGGTTGGAGTTGAGGCCGCCCGAGACGAAGCCGCTGGATCCGATGGCCTCGGGGACCCAGATCACGCCGTCGGGGCCCGGGTGGGG
The DNA here is from genome assembly GCF_055584685.1 of Streptomyces sp. NPDC102258. Lineage (NCBI taxonomy): Bacteria > Bacillati > Actinomycetota > Actinomycetes > Kitasatosporales > Streptomycetaceae > Streptomyces > Streptomyces sp. NPDC102258. The sequence goes on along the minus strand of NZ_JBVJLO010000022.1, from coordinate 84,266 downwards.
GAGGAGTTCCGCCGCCGACGCGGAGGCCTGGCCCGGCCCCGCGAGGAGGGTGAGGGCGGCGGCCGCCGCGGTGAGGGCGGCTTTGGCGTGGGTGTGCGTGAGCTTCATGGTTCCCCCGGAGTTCCGTGATCGCGTAGACCCCGTTCACGGTAGGGGGCGGCACTGACAACGGCCGCCGAGCCTTTCGGGGTGAGCACTCCGGGGAGCCGGCCGGGCCTGCCCGTCCTGGGCGGTCCCGCCGCGTGCGGTCAGCCCTGGGACCTCAGGTGGTCGAGGACGGTCGCGAAGGCTTCCGTGGGGGAGAAGTCCACGTACTCGCAGTCCTCAAGGGCCACGGGGGCGTGTCCGGGCGGCCAGTAAAAGGCCTGGCCCGCTTCGTAGATCTCCTCCCCGTCCTTCGTCACCATCTTCAGCCGCCCCTTGAGCATGTAGCCCCAATGGGGGCAGGCGCACAGCCCGTCGGGCAGTCCGGTCAGGGCCGGTCTCAGGTCGGTGCCCTGCGGGAACCGGACGAAGGCCACGGACAGGTCTTCCCCGATCACCCGCGTACGGAGCTCGACGCCTCCCCCCTCGATCGCGACCGGCGTGTCATCGCGCGTCACAGCCGTCATGGCCGCCTCCATTCGCCAGGGCCGAGGGGAGTGTCCTCCCTCCATGCTCGCCCCGGCGGCCGGACCCCGCCACGCCACCGGCGGGGGTGGCTGCGGGGCCGGTTGGCGTAGCGGGGGTATGGGGTCGGGGAGTTGCGGAGGCAACGGGTGTAGCAGTGGGGGTCATGTCTCCCCGAACGCTGCTGCGGTGCCTGCTCGGTGCCGCCCTGCTCGTGCCCGTGGTCTGCCTGTCGCCCGCCGTCGCCGCCGACGGCGGGCGGAGCGTCGAATACCGGGGGCTGCGCATCGCCCTCCCCGCCGGGTGGCGGGTCGTCGACCTCGACCGGCATCCCGGCGCCTGCCTGCGCCTGGACCGCCCCGCGCTCTACCTCGGGCACGCCGGCACCCAGTCCGAGTGCGCCTCCGGCCGGGCCGTCGTCACCCGCGCCGACACCCTGCACCTGGAGCCCCTGGCCGGCGCCCCGGCGCGCGCCGACATCCCGACCCACCCCGTGGAACCCGGCGCCGCGCTCCCGCCCGCCCGGGGGGCCAGCGGCGAGGTGCGGTACGCCCTGCGCGGTACGGGGGTGATGGCCACCTTGTCGTACGGGGCGGACCCGGCCCCCGTACGGGAACTCCTCGCCCGCGCCGCCACCCCCGGGGGCCCGGCCCCCGCCCCGGCCGCCCCCGCCCCGGGCCCGCCGCCGGTGCCCCGCGCCGGCCAGGAGGCCTTCACCGGCACGGGCTTCGACGCCTGCACCGCCCCGACGCAGACGGCGATGGACGCATGGCGGGACGGGTCCCCCTTCGGCGCGGTCGGCGTCTACATCGGCGGCCGCGCCCGGGCCTGCGCCCAGCCGCAGCTGACGGCGGACTGGGTCCGCAGGCAGACCGGGGCGGGCTGGCACCTGATGCCGATCTGGGTCGGCCCGCAGCCCTGGAGCAGCTCCAGCACCGGGCTGTCCACCGACCCCTCCGATGCCAACGACCAGGGCCGGGAGGCCGCCGAGGGCGCGGCCGAAGCCGCCCGCTCACTCGGCCTGGCCCCCGGTACGGCGCTCTACAACGACCTGGAGAACTACTCCGACCGCGCCACCTGGGACGCCCCCGTCGTCGCGTACCTCACCGCCTGGACGGTCCGGCTGCACGAGCTGGGCTACCGCTCGGCGGCGTACGTCTCCGCCGGCTCGGGGGCCAAGGCGCTCAGCGCCCACTACGAGCAGGCCCCCGAGGCCATGCCGGACGTGCTGTGGGTGGCCCGCTGGAACCAGTCGGCCTCCGTCACCGACGCCGACCTCGGCCTGCCCGAGGGCACCGCGCAGTGGGCCGGGCCGCGCCGGGCCCACCAGTTCCGGGGGGACCACGACGCCTCGTACGGCGGGGTGACGATCAACATCGACCGCAGCTGGGTCGACGTGGACCCGGCCGCCACCGCCCTCGCCCCCGCCGGCCGCCCGGCGGCGCCGCTCAGCTGACGGGGTCCTCGCGGGCCGGCTCGTCGTCGTTGCCCCGGCGCAGGGTGCGCAGCCCGCGCGCCGGGGTCCACGTCCGCAGCACCAGCTCCTCGCCCTCCACCTCGGTGCGCACGACCTCCGCCAGCTCGGTGCGGAACAGGTGGAAGGGGTGCGGCGACCGCGTCTCCTCGGCCTCCTCGGCGTACCGGTGCAGCTCGGGCGGGTCCACGACCTCCACCGCCCGCCCCGAGACCCGGACGTCCCCGCCGGACATGGCCTCGCCCTCCCCGGGGTTGGTGTGCAGGGCGAAACGCGGATCGCGCCGCAGGTCCCGGGCCTTCAGCGACCCCGGCATCATGCCGAGCCACAGCTCACCGCCCCGGATGTCGACGTTGAGCCCGGTGAGGCGGGGCGAGCCGTCCGCGCGCAGGGTGGCCAGGACATGGTGCGGGAACCGCGCGAAGCGTTCCCGCACGACTGCCGCGAACTCCGGCTCGGCCTTCTCGAACGCTGCCCAGTTGTTCGTCGTCATCCCCCCATCAAACCGTCTGCGGGGCCGCCGCCGCCCGGCTCGTAGCCCAGGTGGGCGGACAGCCGGCGGCGGTGGGCGGTCGGGGGGCCGAAGAGGTGGGTGGAGGCGTGGGCGCGTTTGAAGAAGGTGTGGGCCTCGTGTTCCCAGGTGATGGCGATGCCGCCGTGCAGCTGGATCATCTCGCCCGCGACGTGCGTGAACGCCTCCGCGCAGGCCGACGCGGCCGCCGCCGCCAGGGGTGGGGCGGCGTCGGCGGCGGCTGCCGCCAGGGCGAGGGCGCGGGCCGTCTCGACGGCGGTGTACAGGTCGGCGAGGCGGTGCTTGACGGCCTGGAAGGAGCCGATGGGCCGGCCGAACTGGACGCGCTCCTTCACGTACCGGACCGTCACCTCCAGGGCCCGCGCGGCGGCCCCCGCCTGTTCGGCGGCCAGCGCGGTGCAGGCCAGGTCCCGGACCCGGCCGAGGACGGACGCGCCGTCGGGGGACAGCAGCCGGGCCGGGGTGCGCGCCAGGGTCAGCGAGGCCAGCGGGCGGGTCTGGTCCATGGTGGCGCGTACGGTGAACTCCGCCGGCGGGGCGGTGAGTTCGTAGAGGGCGAGGCGGCCGGTGTCCGCCGCCCGGGCGAAGGCCAGCAGCAGCCCGGGGCGCCCCGGGCCGGTCAGGACGTACCGCTTGGCGCCCGTGAGCAGCCAGCCGGTACCGGCGCGCTCGGCCCGGGTCATCAGGTGCCCGGCCTCCCAGCCGCCGGGGCCGCACCGGCCCTCCTCCGCCCAGGCCAGCGCCCCCACCAGCGAGCCGTCCGCCAGCCCGGGCAGGTGCCGGGCGCGGGCCTGCGCGTCCCCGGCCGCGAGCAGCGCCTGCACGGTCAGCACCGCCGACCCCAGGTACGGTACGGGGCTCAGCGCGCGGCCCAGCTCCGCCAGCACCACCCCCGTCTCGGCGGGTCCGCAGCCCAGCCCCCCGTACTCCTCGGGGACGGCCAGCGCGGCCACCCCGACGCGCTCCGTCAGCGGCCCCCAGGCCGCCGCGCCGGGGTGCCGCGCCAGGACCGCGCGTACCGCGTCGCGCAGCGCGTCCTGCTCGGCGGTCGCCGCCAGGGACACCGGGGGCGCGGCGGCAGCCGGACCGCTCATGCCGACTCCCCCCGGGCCGCCCGGCGCAGCGGGGCCTTCAGCAGCTTGCCGCCGGCGTTGCGCGGAAGTTCCTCCAGCACGGTGAACCTACGGGGCACCTTGAAATTGGCCAGCCGCTCCCGCGCCCAGGCGGTCAGCTCCTCGGCGGTGACCGGCGCGGTGGTGACCAGGTAGGCGACCCCGACCTCGCCGAGGCGTTCGTCCGGGGCCCCGACCACGGCCGCGTCCGCGACGGCGGGGTGCGTGAGCAGGACGTTCTCCACCTCGGCGGGGTAGGCGTTGAAGCCGCCGACCACGTACATGTCCTTCAGCCGGTCGGTGATGGAGAGGTAGCCGCGCCCGTCCAGCACCCCCACGTCCCCGGTGCGCAGCCAGCCGCCGGGCAGGATCGCCTCGGTGGTGGCGGCCGGGTCGTCGAGGTAGCCGGAGGTGACGTGGTAGCCGCGCACCTGCACCTCGCCGGGCTCCCCGGCCGGCAGCACCGCGCCGAGCGGGCCGGCGATCCGTACCTCGGTGCCGGGCAGCGGCGGCCCGACGGTAGCGGCGAGCGTCGCGGCGTCCGCGTCGGTGGGGCAGACGGAGACGACCCCGCCCGACTCGGTCAGCCCGTACGCGGTGAACACGTCGGGCGCGCCCAGCGCGCTGCGGATCTCCGCCACGAGGGAGGCGGGGACGCGGGCCGCGCCGGTGCCGGCCAGCCGCAGGGCGGAGAGGTCGTGGGCGGCGCGGTCCGGGTGGCGGAGCAGGCCGTGGAAGACGGTCGGCGGCCCCATCAGGCAGGTGACGCGCTCCTCGGCCATGCGCCGCAGGATGCGGTCGGCGTCGTAGCGGGCCTCGGGGAGCATGGTGACCCCGCGCAGCAGGCAGGCGAGGACGCCCGCCTTGTAGCCGAAGGTGTGGAAGAACGGGTTCACCAGCAGGTACCGGTCGCCGGGGCGCAGGGTGACCAGGTCGGCCCAGGAGGCGTAGAGCCGCAGGGTCTGGCCGTGGGTGTACGGGACGCCCTTGGAGCGGCCGGTGGTGCCGGAGGTGTAGAGCACGTCGGCGATGTCGTCGGGGCGGACCCCGGCGGCCCGCTCCGCCCGCTCGGCGTCCGGGACGCGGTCTCCGGCGCGCAGGTACGCCTCCCAGGACTCGGCTCCCGCTCCGCCGCGCAGGAGCACGGTGGAGGCGAGGGCCCCGAGGTCCTCGCCGGAGGCGTGCAGGTCGCGGGCGAGGTCGGTGCCGAGGAAGCCGCGTTCGGTGAACAGCACGCGGGCGCCGCTGCGGCGGATGACGTCGGCGGCCTCGGCGGGTTTGTAGCGGGTGTTCACCGGGACGAGGACGGCGCCGACGCCGACGGCGCCGAGCGCGGCGGTGATCCACTGGCGGCTGTTGGGGGCCCAGAGGGCGACCCGGTCGCCGGGCCGGATGCCGTGGGCGAGGGCGGCCCGGGCGGCGGCGGCGACCTCGTCGGCGAGCCGGGCGAAGCTCCAGCGGACCTCACCGTCGGCGAGGGCCTCGCGCTCCCCGTACGCGGCGGCGGCGTACGCGGGGAGCAGGGCGAGGGTGGCGGGCGCGGCCGGCGACGCGGGCACCGGCGATGGGACCAAGGGCGGGGGAGGCGGGGGCACTTGCGGGGTCTGGCGGGGGCTGGTCACGAACCCTCCCTACTTGACGAGCGAGCGTGGGCGGTATCCAATCACAGCTGTTTCGGTTAGGCATATACCTAGTAGGAACAACTTCCTGGATCCCGGAGGTCCCCGTGCCGATCCCCCGCGCCACCGCCGCCGTCACCGCCACTGCGTCCGCCGACGCCATGAAGGAGGTCCTGTCGAGTTACTGCACCGGAGTCGCCGTCGTCACGGCGCCCGGCAGCGGCGGCGACGACCGCCCCGCCGCGATGGCCGTGCAGTCGTTCTCGTCCGTCTCGCTCGACCCGCCCCTGGTCTGCTTCTGCCCCGCCCGCACCTCCACCACCTGGCCGCGGATCCACGCCGCGCGGGCCTTCGCCGTCAACGTCCTGGCGGCCGGTCAGGTGGAGCTGTGCCGCCGGTTCGCCGTCACGGGCGGCGACAAGTTCGCGGGCGTGCCCTGGCGGCCGGGCGCGAACGGCGCGCCGCTGCTGGACGGGGTGCTCGCCACCGTCGAGTGCGTACTGGAGGACGTGCTGGACGGCGGCGACCACCTCATCGCGCTCGGCCGGGTCACCGCCGCGACGGCGCACCGCGAGGGAGCGCCGCTGCTCTACTTCCGCCGCGGCTACGGGCGCGGGCCGGGCTCCGCCGCGAGCGCCTCGATGTCCGCCAGCATCGCGGCGGTCAGGTCCCGCTCGGAGGCGTAGTACCGCTCGGCCCACTTGAGGGTGAGCGTGGGGTACGCCCACGCCGCCTCGTCCTGGGCGCCCGCCACGTCCGCCACCGCGCGGCGGCGCATCTTCTCGGCGAACTCCTGGTGCTGGAGCAGGACTTCGCGCATCTGTTCCGGTTCCAGCAGATGGCCCAGCCACAGCCGGAGCATCGGCCCGTGCTTGAGCACCGGCGGGTCGACCGGCGCCTCGCGCGCCCAGGTGCGTACGGCGGCCATGCCCGTGTCCGTGATCCGGTAGACGCGCTTGTCGCGGGTGCCGGTGTCCTGGGCGACCATCCGGGACGAGGCGTAGCCGGCCTTCTCCAGCCGCTTGAGCTCGCTGTAGATCTGGCTGAAGGACGGGCTCCAGTAGAAGAAGCGCAGCGACCAGTCCGACCACTTCTTCATGTCATAGCCGGACAGTTCCTCGCCGAAGGAGAGCAGCCCGAGCACCGCCCAGCTGGTCGCCGGGAGCGCGCGCGGGTTCGTCTCGTCCTTCTCGTCTGCCACGCCCCGCAGTCTACGACCGGGACGACCGGTCCCGGCGGTCCCCTTCCCTCCGCTAGGTATGACTGCTAGAAGTATTTCTATTAGAAATACACCTCACCTAGAGGTACACCTCACCTCACCCGCCGCCCACCCGATCCCCGGATGGAGGGACCGCACCGTGAAGTTCTCGATGATCTTCGAGGCGCAGCTCGTCGACCCGACCCCCGCACGCGAACGCCAGGTCATCCACGACTGCGTCGAACAGGCCGTGTTCGCCGAGGAGATGGGCTTCGACCGCATCTGGGCGGTGGAGCACCACTCCCTGACCCAGTACGCGCACATGAGCGCCTCCGAGATCTTCCTGACCTGGGTCGCCGCCCGGACCAGGAAGATCCGCATCGGCCACGGCGTGGTCACGATGCCCTTCGGCTACCAGCACCCCGTCCGCGTCGCCGAACGCGCCGCCATGCTCGACGTGCTGTCGGGCGGACGCGTGGACGTCGGCGCCGGGCGCGGGGCCACCCGCCAGGAGATGTCCATGTACGGGGTCCGGCCCGAGGACACCTACCCGCAGATGGAAGAGGCCCTGCGGATCTTCGCCGCGGCCTGGCGGGAGCCCGAGTTCGAATGGCACGGCACCCTCGACATCGGCCCCGGCGCGATCCTGCCCCGCCCGGTCCAGGAGCCGCACCCGCCGCTCTTCATGGCCTGCTCCAAGCACGACACCCTCAAACTCGCCGCCGAACTGGGCATCGGCGCGCTGGTGATGGGCTTCGCGGGAGCGGACGACGTCCGCACCATGCGCAAGGTGTACGACGAGGCCATCGCCACCCGCACCGGCGAACGGTTCGTCTCGGACCGGGCCAACGACCACCTCTCCGCGCTCTGCCCCACGATCGTCCTCGACGACGCCGGGCGCGCCCTGCGCCTGGGCACGCGCGGCCAGCGCTTCTTCGCCGAGTCCATCGCCCACTGGTACGGGAACGGACCCGTGCCCACCGGTCACGCCGAGGACGAGGACCACGCGGGCGCGCTCGCCCGGGGCCGCGAGGAGCTCGTCGCGCGGCTGCACGAGGCGAACATCCCGGCCCGGCCCGTGGATACCGGCACCTACAACGCCGAGCACGCCTACGGCAGTGCCGAGACGGCCATCGCCTACGTCGAGCAGCTGCGCGAGATCGGCGTCGACGAGGTCATGTGCCTGATCCAGATGGGCACCGTCCCGCAGGAGGTCTGCATGGAGACCATCCGGCAGTGGGGCGAGAAGGTCATCCCGCACTTCCGGGCGCTGGAGCGGGACGGGGAGGCCTGAGCCGTGATCGCACTCGACGGGAAGGTCGTCGTCATCACCGGCGCCGGCCGCGGACAGGGGGCCGAGGAGGCCCGGCTGTGCGCGGCGGCGGGCGCGCGGGTCGTCGTCACCGACATCCGGGAGGAGGAGGGCCGGGGGGTCGCCGCCTCGCTCGGCGGCCAGGGGCTCTACGTACGGCACGACGTGGCCGACGCCGACAGCTGGGCGGCGGTGGTACGGGAGGCGGTGGCCGCCTTCGGGACGGTCTCGGCGCTCGTCAACAACGCCGCCCTGTGGCGCACCGCGCACGTGGAGCGGCAGAGCGCGGAGGGATTCGAGGAGCTGCTCCGGGTCAATCTGCTGGGGCCGTTCCTCGGCATCCAGGCGGTGGCGCCGGTGCTGCGGGCGGCCGGGGGCGGCTCGGTCGTCAACATCTCCTCGACGGCCGGCCTGGTCGGCATACCGGGCCACGCGGCCTACGGCTCCACGAAGTTCGCGTTGCGCGGGCTGACCCGCTCGGCGGCGCTCGACCTCGCGGCGGACGGCATCCGCGTCAACTCGGTCCACCCCGGGGCGATCGACACCCCGATGGTGGCCGACGCGGTGGCCGGCCGGGACTGGTCCCACGTGCCGCTGGGGCGGATGGGCGAGCCCCGGGAGGTCGGGGAGCTGGTGCTGTTCCTCTGCTCGGACGCGTCCTCGTACGTGACGGGCACCGAGTTCGCGGTCGACGGGGGGATGACGGCCGGATGAGCGGAACACACTCCGATGCCCGGGACGGCCACGAAGCCCCGGGCGGCGCCCCGGGCGATGGCCCCGCCGCGGACGCGCTCTCGCCCGGGGCGCGGCGGCTCTGTGACGCCATGGCGGCCGGGTTCCCCGGGCCCGGGGACGTGGCCGCCCTGCGGGCCGCGGCCGTGCCCGGGCCGCCCGGGCCCGAGGTGGCCTCGGTGCGCGACACCGTCGCGGCCGGGGTCCCGGTCCGGGTGTACGACCCCGCGCCGGGGGGCGCCGGCCGGCCGCTGGTGGTGTACCTGCACGGTGGCGGCTGGGTGATGTGCGGGCTGGACACCCACGACGCCACCTGCCGCGCTCTGGCCGCCGCCTCCGGCGCGGTGCTCGTCTCGGCCGACTACCGGCTGGCCCCGGAACACCCCTGGCCGGCCGCCCGCGACGACGCCCTCGGGGTGCTGCTGTGGGCGCGGGCCGAAGCCGCGGCCCTGGGCTGCGACCCGGCGCGCGTGGTGCTGGCCGGGGACTCCAGCGGCGGCAACCTCGCGGCGGTCACCGCCCTGCGCGCGCCCGAACTCCTCGCCGGACAGCTGCTGGTGTACCCGCCGCTGGACGCCGCCATGGACTCCGCGTCGGTGACCGCGTACGGCCGGGGCCACTTCCACACCGCCGCGCACATGGCCTGGTACTGGGAGCAGTACGGCGGCGACCCCGCCCATCCGCACGTCTCCCCGCTGCGCGCGCCGGACGCCGCGCTGCCCGCACTGCCGCGCACCCTGGTCGTCCTCGCCGACTGCGACCTGCTCCGCGACGAGGGGCTGGCGTACGCGCGGCGGCTCGCGCGGGCGGGCGTGGACTGCGAGGTCCGGCTCTACCCGGGCGTCTTCCACGGCTTCCTGGGCCTGCCGCTCCCGGCGGGCCGCGCGGCCCTGACGGCGGCGGCGGCCTGGCTGGCGGCCACGCCGTAGGGGGCAGCCGTAGCGGGAAGAAGAGAGAGGGGCGGGGCGGCCGGATTCGAACCGGCGTCCTCCTCCATGTTGTGTAGGCGCACTACCTCTGTGCTACGACCCCGCCTTGCGGTGGATCTTACGGGCGCCGCGGGCGGGTGCGCACGCGGGTTTCCCCGGCATGATGTGCCCATGCCCGGCTTCCTGTTGCGCGCCAGCCTGCTGCTCCTCGTCGAGGCGGCCGCGGCCCTGCTGCTGACCGGGGCCGGAGCGCCCTGGATCCCCGTACTCCTCGGGGTGTTCGTCCTCGGATCCGCCGTGCCCCACGGCACCCGGGCGGAGTTCGGGGGACGCTTCCTCGTCGCCTGCGTGGCGGTGGGGGCGGCCCTCGCGGGGGCGGCGGCCTGGGACGGATACGGACAGACGGGCACCGCTCTCGCCGACTGGCCGGTGCGCGGCGCGACGGCGGTACTGCTCCTCTTCCAGACCGCCGTCCTGCTGCGCCTGGCCCGCGCCGGCCGCTGACCCCATAAGGGCTGGTCAGGGGGGAGGGGAAGCGCAAACAATGACCGCATGACGACACGCGCCCGCTCCTTCGACTCGGCCGCCTCCCTGTACGCGGCCCACCGCCCCGGCTACCCCGATGCCCTGTACGACGCCGTCGAGGAGCTGTCCGGGCGGCCGCTGGAGGGGGCCAGGGTGGCCGACGTGGGGGCCGGGACCGGGCTCGGTACCGGGCCGATGCACCGGCGCGGGGCCCGGGTCGTCGCCGTCGAGCCGGGGGACGGGATGGCCGCGGAGTTCCGGCGGGCGCTCCCGGGCGTCCCCGTCGTGCGCGGTGACGGGGACCGGCTGCCGCTGGCCACCGCCGCCTTCGACCTCGTCACGTACGCCCAGGCCTGGCACTGGACCGACCCCGCGCTGGCCGTCCCGGAGGCGCTGCGCGTGCTGCGGCCCGGAGGCTCCCTCGCGATCTGGTGGAACGACACCGACGGGTCCGTCCCATGGGCCGCCGCGCAGGACGAGCGGATCCGCACCTTCTTCGCGGCGGCCGAAGCGGCGGGCGACCCGGCCGGCGGCGCCGTGGCCGGCGCCGCCCACTTCCGCACCCTCCCGCAGGGCCTCCCCTCGGGCTTCACCACCCGCACCGTCGCCTGGTCGCGCCGCATCCCGCTCGACGCGCACCTCGCCAACCTCTCCAGCCACTCGGCGTTCCTGCTCCTCGGCGCCGACCGCACGCGCGCCTTCATGGACGCCGAACGCGCCCACCTGGCCCGGGTCTTCCCCGACGGCACGGTCGAGGAGCCGTACACCGTCAGCCTGCACGTCGCCCGGACCGGCTGATGGCCACCGTGCTCCGCGTGCTGAACGACCTCCTCGCCTTCGTCCTGGAGGTGACCGCCCTGGTCGCGCTCGCCCTCTGGGGTTACGACTGGGGCGGCCGCCTGGTCATCGGCGCGCTGATCGGAACGGTGGTGGCGGGCGCCGCCGCCGTCCTGTGGGGGGCCTTCGCCGCCCCGCGCGCCCGCTACCGGGTGCCGTTGCCGGCGGTGCTCGCGGTGAAGGCCCTGGTGTTCGGCTGCGCCGCGCTCGCCATCGCCGGGCTGGGGCGCGGGCACGAGGCCCTGTGGTTCGCCGCTCTGGTGCTCGTCAACACCGCCGCCGTCACCCGCTACCGCTCCGCAGGCCGCTCCGAGGACCGCTCGCCGGACCGCTCCGCCGACCGCAGCACCTGAGCCCGGCACAGCGCCGGCGTCCCCCACGCGTCGCGCAGCGGGCGGGCCTTGCGCAGCCACAGCGACAGGTCGAGCTCCTGCGTGTAGCCGACGGCCCCGTGCACCTGGAGCGCGGTCAGCGCGGCCGCGTACGCCGCCTCGCCCGCGGCCAGCTTCGCCGCCGCGACCTCGCCGGGCTCCAGGGACAGCGCCGCCGCCCACAGCAGCGGCCGGGCGAACTCCAGGCCGAGCAGGGTGTCCGCCAGCCGGTGCTTGACCGCCTGGAAGGCGCCGATCGGCGATCCGAACTGGGTGCGCTGGCGCGCGTACGCGACGCTCTGCCCGAGCAGGGCCTCGCCGACGCCCAGGCACTGGGCCGCCGTCAGCAGCCGGGCCCACTCCAGGGCCTCCCGGGCCGCCGCCGTGACGGCGGGCCCGGCCGCGAGCAGCTCCCCGCCCGCCACCGGCCGGGACAGCGCGCGGGCCGGGTCGAGGGAGGCCAGCGCGCCGCCCCCGCCCGGCGCGAGGCGCAGTTCCCCGGCCGCCGACACCGCGAAGCGGTGCTCCACCGCGTCGGCGTCCAGGGCGTACGGGGAACCGCCGGGCAGCGTCAGCGTGGCGAGCGCGGCGCCCGACGCCAGCCCCGGCAGGAACCGCTTCGCCGGCGCCCCGTCCCCCAGCCGCGCCAGCAGGACGCAGACGGCCGCGGTCTCCACCACCGGCCCCGGCACCCCGGCCCGGCCCAGCTCGACGTAACCGAGGGCCAGTTCCACCGGGAGCGGCCCCACTCCCTCGTACGCCTCGGGCACGGCCAGCGCGGCCAGCCCGGTGCCGGCGAGCCGCGCCCACAGCGCCCGCCCGGGCCCGTGGTCGCCGTCCGCCCAGGCCCGTACGGTCCGCGGCACCCCGGCTCCGGCGAGCAGGGAGCGCAGGCCGGCGACGTAGTCCGACTGTTCCGCGGTCGGCAGGAAGCGCATCAGCGGCGGCCCTTCGGGAGGCCGAGCAGCCGCTCGGCGATGATGTCGCGCTGGATCTCGTTGGTGCCCGCGTAGATCGGCCCGGCCAGGGAGAACACCCACGGCTCGGCCCAGTCGCCGTCCGCCAGTTCGGCGTCCGCGCCCAGCAGGTCGAGGGCCGTCTCGTGCAGGGCGATGTCGTACTGGGACCAGAACACCTTGTTCAGGCTGGACTCGGCGCCGATGGCCGTCCCCGCCGCGAAGCGGGAGGCGTTGGTCCAGGTGAACAGCTCGTAGGCGCGGGCCCCGACCAGTGCGTCCGCGACCCGGTCGCGCAGCGCCGTGTCGGCCGGGTCGCCGCGCTCGCGCCACAGGGCGAGCAGCCGGTCGGCGCAGGCCAGGAACCGGCCGGGGGAGCGCAGGGTCAGCCCGCGCTCGTTGCCGGTTGTCGACATGGCGATCCGCCAGCCCTGGCCCGGTTCGCCGATCACGTCGGCGTCCGGTACGAAGACCTCGTCGAGGAAGAGTTCGGCGAAGGCGGGCTTCCCGTCGAGGCGGCCGATGGGCCGCACCGTCACCCCGGGCGCGCGCAGGTCGAACATCAGGTACGTGAGCCCGTGGTGGGGCCGGGCCGCGCCGGGATCCGTACGGAAGATGCCGAACGCCCGGTCGGCGAAGGCGGCCCGCGAGGACCAGGTCTTCTGCCCCGACAGCAGCCAGCCGCCCTCGGTGCGCACGGCCCGGGACTTCAGCGAGGCCAGGTCGGAGCCGGCCTCCGGTTCGGACCAGGCCTGGGCCCAGATGACCTCGCCGCTCGCCATCGGGGGCAGGACGCGGGCCCGCTGCTCGGGGGTGGCGTGGTCGAAGAGGGTGGGGGCGAGCAGGCTGACGCCGTTCTGCGCGACCCGGCCGGGGGCGCCCGCCGCCCAGTACTCCTCCTCGAAGACCAGCCACCGCTCGATGTCGGCGCCCCGGCCCCCGTACTCCTCGGGCCAGGACACCACCGACCAGCGGCCGGCGTGCAGCCGGGCCTCCCATTCCCGGTGCGCGGCGAAGCCCTCGGCGGTCTCCAGCGAGGGCAGGGGCCGGGCCGGGACGTGGGCGCGCAGCCAGTCCCGGGCCTCGGCCCGGAAGTCCTCCACGTCCGCCGCGTGGTCGAGGTCCATCAGCGGTTCGCCTCCTTCATGGCCGCCACGTCCATGCCGCCGAGCGGGTCGGCCGCCGTCTCGGCGTTGTGCGCGTGCGCGAGGTGGTGCAGGCCGAAGGCGGAGTCCATGCCGCTGTGCAGGCCCTGGAGGTCCTCGGCCTGGTTCACGGCCCGTTTGGTCAGGGCCAGTCCGAAGGACGGCATCTCCGCGACGCGCAGGGCCAGCAGCTCGGTGGCGGCGTCCAGGCCGGCGGGGTCGACGACCCGGTTGACCATGCCGATCTCGTACGCGCGGCGGGCGGACATACGGTCGCCGGTGAAGAGGAACTCCTTGGCGACGCGGGGCGGCATCACCCACGGGTGGGCGAAGTACTCGACGCCGGGGATGCCCATGCGGACGACCGGGTCGGCGAAGAAGGCGTCCTCGCTCGCCACGATCAGGTCGCAGACCCAGGCCAGCATCAGCCCGCCCGCCACGCAGGCCCCCCGCACGGAGGCGATGACCGGCTTGGGCAGCTCCCGCCAGCGGCGGCACATGCCGAGGTAGACCTCCGACTCGCGGGCGTAGCGGGACTCGGCGCCCGTGCGCCGGGAGTGGTCCCACCACAGTCCGGCCCGGCGCGGGAAGGGGAGGTGGGCGTCGCGGGCGGGGGTGCCGATGTCGTGGCCCGCCGAGAAGTGGGCGCCGGCCCCGGCGAGGACGACCACCTTCACCCCGGGGTCGTCGGCGGCCCGGTAGAAGGCGTCGTCCAGGGCGTAGGTCATCGCGCCGTTCTGGGCGTTGCGGTAGCGGGGGCGGTTCATGGTCACGTACGCGAGGGGGCCGCGGCGCTCGTAGAGCACCACGGGCTCCTCCTCGCGGGCCTCGTCGGAGGCGGGGTGAGCAGGCATCCACGGATCCTTCCCTAACAAGTGTTTGGTAGGTTAACGTACGGCCATGAGCAGCGTCGAGGAGTTCCGCAGCGAGGTCCGCGCGTGGCTCCGCACCCACCTCACCGGGGAGTTCGCCGCCCTCAAGGGCCGCGGCGGACCCGGCCGCGAACACGAGGCCTTCGCCGGACGCCTCGCCTGGGAACGGCACATGGCGGACCACGGCTGGACCTGCGTCGGCTGGCCGGTCGCCCACGGCGGACGCGGCGCGAGCGTCGCGGAGCAGATCGCCTTCCACGAGGAGTACGCCCTCGCCGACGCCCCCGCCCGGGTGAACCACATCGGCGAACAGCTCCTCGGCCCCACCCTCATCGACCACGGCACCGAGGAGCAGAAGGCCCGCTTCCTCCCGCCGATCCGGGCCGTCGAGGAACTGTGGTGCCAGGGCTACAGCGAACCGGGCGCCGGCTCCGACCTCGCCGCGGTCCGCACCCGGGCCGCCCTCCGCGACGGGCACTGGGTGCTCGACGGCCAGAAGACCTGGACCTCCCTCGCCCACGAGGCCCACTGGTGCTTCGTCCTCGCCCGCACCGAGCCCGGCTCCCGCCGCCACCGGGGCCTGTCCTTCCTGCTCGTCCCGCTCGGCCGGCCGGGCGTCGAGATCCGGCCCATCGTCCAGCTCACCGGCACCTCCGAGTTCAACGAGGTCTTCTTCGACGGCGCCCGCACCGACGCCGCCCACGTCGTCGGCGCCCCCGGCGACGGCTGGGCCGTGGCCATGGCCACCCTCGGCTACGAACGCGGCGTCTCCACCCTCGGCCAGCAGGTCGGCTTCCGCCGCGAACTCGAAGCCCTCGCCGCCCTCGCCCGGGCCAACGGAGCCCTCGACGACCCCCTCGTCCGCGACCGCCTCACCCGCGCCTGGACCGGCCTGGAAGCCATGCGCGCCCTCGCCCTGCTCCCCGGCACGCCGCCCTCCCTGGCCAAGCTGTACTGGGCCCGCTGGCACCGCGACCTCGGCGAACTGGCCATGGACGTCCGCGGCGCCGCCTCGCTCCTGGCCGCCGGCGCGCACGGGGACCCGTACGACCTCGACGACTGGCAGCGCCTCTTCCTCTTCTCCCGCGCCGACACCCTCTACGCCGGGTCCGACGAGATCCAGCGCACCATCGTCGCCGAGCGGATCCTCGGCCTTCCCAAGGAGGTACGGGCATGAGCGCCACCGCACCCGCCCGCGTCCCGGCCCACGGCCTGCTCGACGGCCGCACCGCCGTCGTCACCGCCGCCGCCGGAGCCGGAATCGGCGGGGCCACCGCCCGCCGGTTCCTGGAAGAGGGCGCCCGCGTCCTCATCGGCGACGCCCACGCCCGCCGCCTGAAGGAGACCGAGCACGCCCTCGCCGAGGAGTTCGGCGCCGGCCGGATCGCCTCCCTGCCCTGCGACGTCACCGACGAGGACCAGGTACGGGCCCTGTTCGCGCGGGCCGGGGAACTCCACGGCGGCCTCGACGTCGTGGTCAACAACGCCGGGCTCGGCGGCACCGCCGACCTCGTCGACATGAGCGACGAACAGTGGACCCGCGTCCTCGACGTCACCCTGAACGGCACCTTCCGCTGCACCCGCGCCGCCCTGCGCTCCCTGAAGGCGGCCGGACGCGGCGGCGTCGTCGTCAACAACGCCTCCGTCATCGGCTGGCGCGCCCAGCGGGGCCAGGCCCACTACGCCGCCGCCAAGGCCGGGGTCATGGCCCTGACCCGGTGCGCCGCGTTGGAGGCCGCCGCCTTCGGCGTACGGGTCAACGCGGTCGCCCCGAGCCTGGCCATGCACCCGCACCTGGTGAAGGTCACCAGCGAGGAACTGCTGACCGAGCTGACCGCTCGCGAGGCCTTCGGCCGC
The DNA here is from genome assembly GCF_055584685.1 of Streptomyces sp. NPDC102258. NCBI lineage: Bacteria > Bacillati > Actinomycetota > Actinomycetes > Kitasatosporales > Streptomycetaceae > Streptomyces > Streptomyces sp. NPDC102258. Next base: position 68,186 of record NZ_JBVJLO010000022.1, on the reverse strand, counting down.
CACGCCGAACCCTGGGAGATCGCCAACGTCATCGTCTTCCTGGCCAGCGGCTACTCCTCGTACATGACCGGCGAGACCGTCTCGGTCAGCAGTCAGCACGCCTAGCCGCAGAATGGGCCCGTGCCAACGAACAAGAAGAAGACGCAGGTGACGGCCTCGCCCGAGCGCCGTCGCGAACTCCTCGACACCGCCGCCGAGGTCTTCGCGGCCCAGGGGTACAACGCTACCACCGTCCGCAAGATCGCCGACGCCGCCGGGATGCTCGCCGGGAGCCTCTACTACCACTTCGATTCCAAGGAATCGATGCTGGACGAGATCCTCTCGGCCTTCCTGAACGAGCTGTGGGCGGGCTACGACACCGTCCTCGCCGCCGGCCTCGGCCCCCGGGAGACCATCGAGGCCCTCGTCACCGAGTCCTTCCGGGAGATCGACCGGCACCGCGCCGCCGTCGCCATCTACCAGAAGGAAGCCCGGACCCTGTCCGCGCAGCCCCGCTTCCACTACCTCTCCGACTCGCAGGTCAAGTTCGAGAAGGCCTGGCTCGGCACCCTGGAGCGCGGGGTCGACGCCCGGGTCTTCCGGGCCGACCTCGACATCCGCCTCACCTACCGCTTCGTCCGCGACACGGTGTGGGTCGCCGCCTCCTGGTACCGGCCCGGCGGCCAGCACAGCCCCGAGGAGATCGCCCGCCAGTACCTGTCGATGGTGCTGGACGGGATCGCCGTACGCACGTAACCCCCAGAGGAGTCCCGATGCCCGAGGCCTACATAGTCGATGCCGTACGCACCCCGGTGGGGCGGCGGGGCGGCGGCCTGTCCGCCGCGCACCCCGCCGACCTCGGCGCGCACGTACTGAAGGCGCTGGTCGAACGCACCGGGATCGACCCGGCCGCCGTCGAGGACGTGGTCTTCGGCTGCCTCGACACCGTCGGGCCGCAGGCCGGGGACATCGCCCGGACCGCCTGGCTGGCGGCGGGCCTGCCCGAGGAGGTGCCGGGCGTCACCGTCGACCGCCAGTGCGGCTCCTCCCAGCAGGCGGTCCACTTCGCGGCGCAGGGCGTCCTGTCCGGCACCCAGGACCTGGTCGTCGCGGGCGGCACCCAGAACATGTCGATGATCCCCATCGCCTTCGCCTCCCGGCAGGCCGCCGAACCCCTCGGCCTCACCGAGGGCCCCTACGCCGGCTCCGCGGGCTGGCGCGCCCGCTACGGCGACGCCCCCGTCAACCAGTTCCACGGGGCGCAGCTCATCGCCGAGAAGTGGGGCATCACCCGGCGGGACATGGAGGAATTCGCGCTGCGCTCGCACCAGCGGGCGCAGCGGGCCATCGACGAGGGCCGCTTCGCGCGCGAGTGCGTCCCGTACGGGGACGTACGCGCCGACGAGGGGCCGCGCCGGGACACCACCCTGGAGAAGATGGCCGCCCTGAAGCCGGTCGTGGCGGGCGGCACGATCACCGCGGCCGTCTCCTCCCAGGTCTCCGACGGCGCGGCGGCGATGCTCATCGCCTCCGAGCGGGCGGTCGCCGCACACGGCCTCACCCCCCGGGCCCGGATCCACCACCTCTCCGTCCGCGGCGAGGACCCCATCCGGATGCTGTCCGCGCCGATCCCCGCGACCGCGTACGCCCTGAAGAAGACCGGCCTGCCCCTCTCCGCCATCGACCTGGTCGAGATCAACGAGGCCTTCGCCCCGGTCGTCCTGGCCTGGCTGAAGGAGACCGGCGCCGATCCCGACCGGGTCAACGTCAACGGCGGCGCCATCGCCCTGGGCCACCCGCTGGGCGCGACCGGCGTCAAGCTGATGACCACGCTCCTGCACGAGCTGGAGCGCACGGGCGGCCGGTACGGCCTCCAGACCATGTGCGAGGGCGGCGGCCAGGCCAACGTGACGATCATCGAACGGCTGTAACCGCAGGTCAGCGGGCCCGGACGAAAATCGGTACCCCGTCCGGGCAGCGCGCTCCGGGGGAGGTGTGCTAGCTTTGGGGGCGTTGCAGTTGTGGTACCCATGAACTTTATGTGCGCCTGACGGGAATGCTCCGACAGGCGCTTTAATTGTTTTTACCGGGATCTCCGGATGGGGCCCTTGCCGCCTATTCAGGAGATTCAACATGGCACTTGGCACCGTGAAGTGGTTCAACTCGGAAAAGGGCTTCGGCTTCATCGAGCAGGACGGTGGCGGCCCGGACGTCTTCGCCCACTACTCGAACATCGCCACCCAGGGCTTCCGTGAGCTCCAGGAGGGCCAGCGCGTGTCCTTCGACGTGACCCAGGGCCAGAAGGGCCCCCAGGCGGAGAACATCCTCCCCGCCAACTAAGTACGTCAGCATGCCGGGGTCCGCGCCGCGAGGTGCGGGCCCCGGCTTGTCTGCTGTTTCACCCGTTTGTCGTACCTGCCGGTTTCAGGAGGGCTTTTTCCGCATGACCAGCTCCAGCTCCGCACGACCCAGCCGCCGCCCCACCCGGGGCCGAGGTGCGGCCCAGGGACGTCCGAAGGCTGGCGCGGGACGGCAGAAGTCCGCCCCCGCCCCCCGGCCGCAGGAATTCACCATGCCCGAACCGCTGACCCCGGCCCTCCCGCCGGTGACCGCGTTCGAGGACATGGACATGCCCGAGGCGCTGCTGAAGACCCTCGCCGCCCAGGGCGTGACCGAGCCGTTCCCCATCCAGGCCGCCACGCTGCCTAACTCCCTCGTCGGCCGTGACCTGCTCGGCCGCGGCCGCACCGGCTCCGGCAAGACGCTGGCCTTCGGCCTGGCGCTGCTGGCCCGCACCAGCGGCCGCCGCGCCCAGCCGAAGCAGCCGCTCGCGCTGGTCCTCGTACCGACCCGCGAGCTGGCGCAGCAGGTCACCGACGCGCTGGCCCCGTACGCCACGTCGGTCAACCTGCGCATCGCCACCGTCGTCGGCGGCATGTCGATCAACCGGCAGTCCGGCGCCCTGCGCCGCGGCGCCGAGGTGCTCGTCGCCACCCCCGGCCGGCTGAAGGACCTCATCGACCGCGGCGACGCCGACCTCTCCCAGGTCGCCGTCACGGTCCTCGACGAGGCCGACCAGATGACCGACATGGGCTTCATGCCGCAGGTCACCGCGCTGCTCAAGCAGGTCGCGCCCGGCGGTCAGACCATGCTCTTCTCGGCCACCCTCGACAAGAACATCGACAAGCTCGTCAAGATGTTCCTGACCGACCCGGTCGCCTTCTCCGTCGACCCGTCCGCCGGCGCGGTCAGCACGATGGAGCACCACGTCCTGTACGTCATGGACGAGACCGACAAGAAGGCCGTGGCCACCCGCATAGCGGCACGCGACGGCCGGGTGATCATGTTCGTCGACACCAAGCGCGGGGTCGACCGCATGGTCAAGAAGCTCCTCGCGGACGGCGTCCGCGCCTCCGGCCTGCACGGCGGCCGCTCGCAGCCGCAGCGCAACCGCACCCTGGACTGGTTCAAGACGGGCGAGGTCACCGCGCTGGTCGCCACCAACGTGGCCGCCCGCGGCATCCACATCGACGACCTCGACCTGGTCGTCAACGTGGACCCGCCGACCGACCACAAGGACTACCTGCACCGCGGCGGCCGTACCGCCCGCGCGGGCGAGTCCGGCAGCGTCGTCACCCTGGTCCTGCCCGACCAGAAGCGCGACATGACCCGGCTGATGTCCGACGCCGGCATCACCCCGCGCACCGCGCAGATCAAGTCCTCCGACGCGGAGCTCGCCCGCCTCACCGGCGCCAAGGAGCCCTCGGGCATCCCCGTGGTGCTGGAGGTGCCGCAGGCCACCCCGCCGAAGGCGCGCTCCGGCTCGGGCTCCGGTTCCGGTTCGGCGCGCCGCCGCTCGGGCGGTCCGCGCACCGGCTCCGCCACGGGCGGCGCCCCGGCGGGCGGCGGCCGTGGCCGCCGCACCGGCGGGGGCGGTGCTTCCGGGCAGGCTCCCGCCGCCTCCGGCTCGGGCCAGGCCCGGCGCGGGCAGGGCGGCCAGGGCGGCTCCGGTTCCGGCGCCGCCGGCCAGGGCCGGCGCACCGGTGGCGGTGCCTCCGGCGGCGCCGCCGCGGCTTCCGCGCGCAGCCGCGTCGGCACCGGCGGCCAGGGCCGCCGCCGCGCCGTCTGAGCGGTCGCGCGAGGACGTACGTACGAAGGAGCCGGGCGGCGCGTCATGCGCCGCCCGGCTCCTTCGTTTTCCGCCCGCCGCCGGTGGCTCAGCGGACCATCTTGGACTGGAGCCGCGCCAGCGTCCCCAGGTCCAGGCCGAGGCCCTTCGTCAGGTAGCCGTAGAAGCTGCCGTAGTCGGTCTCCATCCGCGCGGTCGCCGCGTCCAGGTAGTCCTGGCGGACCTCCTGGAGCGGGATCAGCAGGTCCGGGTCCTGCATCCGGCCCGACTGCTTGAGGGCCGCCCGGACCTGGGCGTCGTAGGCCCCCCGGAAGGTGTTCGACGCCAGGTAGTCGGACGCGGCGCTCCGCTCCGGCACGCCCAGCGCCCGCAGCAGTACGTAACTCATCCAGCCCGTACGGTCCTTGCCGGACGTGCAGTGGTACAGCAGCGGGCCCTGGCGGCCGTCCGCGATCTCCCGCAGCGTCGCCGCGAACCGCTCCCGGTTCTCGGGGCTGCTCACGAAGGTGCGGTAGATGTCGCGCATGTAGGCCTCGGCCCGGCCGCCGCCGAGCATCTGCTCCTGCTGGACGGGGTCACCGCTGCCGATCACGGTCAGCAGGGTCCCGTACAGGCCCAGGTCGCTGACCGGGCGGGCGGTGGCGGAGAGGCCGGGCGGCAGCCGGTCGGCGCCGTCGTACTGGACCTCCATCGGGATGCGGAAGTCGACGGCCTTGGTGAGGCCGAGCCCCGCGACGGTGGTGAGGTCCGCCGGGGTCAGCTTGCCGAGCGCGTCCGAGCGGTAGACGAGCCCCTGGCGGACCGTGCCGCCGGTGTACGTGGAGTAGCCGCCGACATCGCGGACGTTGACGGCTCCCTGGAGGGGGATCTGGCGGATCGCCCGGACGGCGGGCTGTCGGCTTGCCGCCGTGGGGGCCGCCGTGGCGGGGGCGGCGGCGGGCAGGGCGGTGGCGAGGGCCAGCGAGGCGACGGCCGCCGCGGTCGCCAGGCGGGTTCGGGCACGGCTCATGGATACGACTCCCGTGACGGAGAAGGGGGATCACCCTGGTGGTGGCAGGGTGCGGAGCGTGTGCAGTACCGCGTGTGCCTCGGCCATGACGCGGCCGACGAGCTCCGCACAGGACGGCAGATCCTCGATCACCCCCGCGACCTGGCCGGATGCCATGACTCCGAGGTCCGTACGGCCCTCGACCATGGACGCCTTCAGGAGCATGGGGGTGTTGGCGGCGAGCAGGACCTGGCTCCAGGACAGGTCCTTGCCGTGCTTCATGGCCAGCCCGTCGCGCACCATCCGCGACCAGGACAGGCCCGACAGCTTCCGGAACCCCGCCGCGTGCCGCACCGCCCGCGCCAGAGCCCGGGCGCGGCCCGCCCGCTCCAGGGCCTCGACCAGCTCGGTGCGCAGCATCCGGTGCGGCAGCCCGTCGACGGCGGTGGTGACGGTGACGTCCCGGACGCCCGCCTTCAGGTACTCGGCCTTCACCGCGTCCGGGACGGTGGAGTCCGAGGTCAGCAGGAAACGGGTGCCCATGGCGATGCCCGCCGCGCCGTACGCCAGCGCCGCGACCAGGCCGCGGCCGTCGTGGAAGCCGCCCGCCGCGACCACCGGGATGTCCACGGCGTCGACCACCTGCGGCAGCAGCACGGTGGTGGCCACGTCGCCGGTGTGGCCGCCGCCCTCGCCGCCCTGCACGATCACCGCGTCCGCGCCCCAGGCCGCGACCTTCTCGGCGTGCCGGCGCGCCCCGATGGAGGGGATCACCACCACGCCCGCGTCCTTGAGGCGGGCGATCAGCTCCCGGGAGGGGGCGAGGGCGAAGGACGCCACCCGTACGCCCTCGTCGATGATCAGCCGGGCGCGCTCGGCCGCGTCCCCGGCGTCCGCGCGCAGGTTGACCCCGAAGGGCGCGTCCGTACGGGACTTCACCTCGTGGACGGCCGCCCGCAGCTGGTCCAGGGTCATGGTCGCCGAGGCGAGGATGCCGAGGGCCCCGGCGTTCGCCGCCGCCGACACCAGGCGCGGGCCGGCCACCCAGCCCATGCCGGTCTGGACGAGGGGGTGGCGGACGCCGACGAGTTTGGTGAAGGCCGTCTCCAGGGCGGGTGCCTGTGTCCCTTCCGCCATGTCAGGCCCGCACTTCGCGTGCGCGCAGGCCCTCGGGGTCGATCACCTCGCGGATCAGCCGCAGTTCGCCGGCGGTCGGCTCGCGGGTGTACGGGACCTGCCCGCCGTCGGGCAGCGCGAGGGCGAACCCGGTGGCCGCCCGGACCTGGTCCAGGGTGACGCCGGGGTGCAGGGAGACCAGCCGCATGGTGTGCTCCGGGCCGCCGAAGTCGAAGACGCCGAGGTCGCTGACCACGCGCGGCAGGCGGTGGAAGCGGGTGACCCCGGCCGCCCCGGCGCGGTCGTAGCCGACGCCGCTGACCATGTCGACGCGCTCCACGAAGACCCGGGGGGAGTGCTTGGGGATCCAGTAGCTCACCGGGTTGTTCAGGGTGTTGACCGGCGCCCCGCGGACGCCCAGGAGCTGGCGGGCGGGCCGCTCCCAGTCGCCGATGCAGGAGATGTTCTGGTTGCCGTACCGGTCGATCTGGCTCGCCCCCATCATCACGTGCCGCCGCCCGCCGGTGACCATCGTCAGGTGCCTGCGGTACGGGATCCAGCCCTCGGGCGTGCCGTCCAGGCCCACCAGGGTGGCTTCGCCGTCGGTGAGCAGCAGGTCGGGGGAGAAGGTGCGCTTGGCGAGGCGGGCGCCGAAGGCGGGGATCAGGCCCATCGGGCTGGCGAGGACCTCGCCGTCGCCGCGCCAGGCCTCGGCGCAGGCGATCACGCAGTACTCCGGGCGGCTGACGGTGGGGGCGCTCACTTCTGCTCCTCGTGCCAGGTGCGGACAGCGCTCTGGTAGTCGTGCTCGCCCGCGCCGGAGAGGAAGCGGGCGGCGAACTCGGGCCAGGGGGTGGTGGCGTAGAGCTTCTGGAAGGCCTCGTCGCGTTCGTAGTCGGGCACGCAGGAGGTGAAGTGCGCGCCGTTCGGGGTCTCCACGACCCCGCTCACCGAGTGGCGGCTGACGAGGAGGGACTGCAGCGGGCCCGTCTTCGCCAGCTCGGCGCTCTCCACGAGCTGCTCGCAGGAGACGTACGCGGTGTCGGCGGCCTCGCAGAACAGGTCGTCGAAGTAGGGGTCCGGGCCGAGGTACTGGCCGTTGCCGAGGCGGTCGGCGCGGTTCAGGTGGACCAGGGCCGCGTCCATGCGCAGGGCGGGGACGGCGACGAACTCCTCGCCGTCGGCGTAGGGGGAGGTGACGGTGCGCAGCTCGGGATTGACCCGCATCACGTCGGAGCCGAGGCCGGCCCGGACGGGCAGGAAGGGCAGCCGGTTCGCGGCGGCGTGCAGGCCCCACATGAACATGGCCTCGTCGTACTCGGTCAGGGCGAGGGCGCCGCTCTCGCGGGCGGCCCGGAAGTGCGGCTCCAGCGGGATCGAGTCGAGGGTGACGAAGGGGCTGACGAGGCGCCGGATGCGGCCCGCGGCGGCGAGCAGGCCGACGTCGGGACCGCCGTACGAGATCACGGTGAGATCGGTGATCCCGGACCGGAGCAGCGCCCGGACCAGGGCCATCGGCTTGCGCCGCGAGCCCCAGCCGCCGATGCCGAGGGTCATGCCGCTGCGCAGCCGGCCGGCCACCTCGTCGGGGGTCATGGTCTTGTCGGTCACGGGGTGCCGCCTTCCTTTCCGGTGCTGCCCTTTCCGGTGCTGCCCTGTCCGGTGCTGCCCTGTCCGGTGGAGCCCTGGCCGGTGCTGCCGTGCCCGGTGCCGCCCTGGCCGAAGGTGTCGCGGACGCGGTCGGCGACGCCGCTGAGGTTGGCCTCGAAGGTGAAGCCCTGCTCGAAGCGGTAGCTGCGCCGGACGTCGACGGGGTCGATGCCGTTGATCGCGGCCTTGGCCAGCCGCAGCAGGTAGCCGTCCTTGCGCGCGATCTCGGCGGCCAGCTCCAGCGCGGCGCCCCGCAGCTCCGCGCCCGGGACCACCTTCCAGACCGAGCCGTGCGCGTGCAGTTCGGCGGCGGTGGCGGTGCGGGAGGTGTAGTAGAGGGTGCGCATCAGGTGCTGGGGGACCAGCCGGGCCAGGTGGGTGGCCGCGCCGAGGGCGCCGCGGTCGAGCTCGGGGAGGCCGAAGACGGCGTCCTCGGAGGCCACGATGGCGTCGGCGTTGCCGACCAGGCCGATGCCGCCGCCCAGGCAGAACCCGTTCACGGCCGCGACGACCGGGACCTCGCACTCGTAGACGGCGGCGAAGGCCTCGTAACAGCCCCGGTTGGCGCCGATGAGGGCGGCGTGCCCGGTGTCGCGCTGCATCTCCTTGATGTCGACGCCCGCGTTGAAGCCGCGGCCCTCGGCGGCCAGGACCAGACAGCGGACCTCGGGGTCGCGGCCCGCCGTGCGCAGCGCGTCGGCGAGGTCGTACCAGCCCCGCACCGGGAGGGCGTTGACGGGCGGGAAGTCGACTGTGACGAGTGAGACGCCCTTGTCGGGGCTGGAGGTGGAGACACCCATGAGCGGATCAGCTACCTTTCCACCAAACATTTGTTAGGTGAGGAAGGTAGCAGCCGATGGAGCTCAAGGGGAGGGTCGTCGTCGTCACCGGCGGAACCCGGGGCGTGGGCGCCGGGATCGCGCGGGCGTTCCTCGCGGCGGGCGCCGAGGTCGTCGTCTGTGCCCGCCGGCCACCGGAGCGGCCGGTGGCCGCCGACGGGCGCGAGGCCGTCTTCGCCGCCGTCGACCTGCGTGAACCCGCCGCCGTGGAGGGGTTCTTCGCGGAGGTGGCCGCGCGCCACGGGCGGCTGGACTGCCTGGTGAACAACGCGGGTGGCGGCCCGTACCGGCTCCTGGCCGACGGCGGGGCCGAGCGGCACGCCCGGGTCCTCGCGCTGAACCTGGTCGCCCCGATGACGGCCTCGCTCGCGGCCTACCCGTGGCTGCGGGCGGCCCGGGGCTCGGTGGTGATGATCGGCAGCGTCAGCGGCACCCGCCCCTCGCCCGGCACCGCCGCCTACGGCGCGGCCAAGGCGGGGCTGGAGCACCTGGCCCGCTCGATGGCCGTGGAGTGGGCGCCCGAGGTACGGGTCAACTCGCTGGTGCCGGGCATGGTGCGGACCGAGCTGGCGCACCTGCACTACGGGGACGCGGCCGGGGTCGCCGCCGTCGGCGCGACCGTCCCGCTGGGCCGGCTCGCCGAACCCTCGGACGTCGGGGAGGCGGCGGTGTTCCTCGCCTCCGACCGGGCGGCCTACATCAGCGGGGCGAGCCTGCTGGTGCACGGGGGCGGGGAGCGGCCGGCCTTCCTCGACGCGGCAACCGTCAACAAGGAGAACTGAGATGGGCATGGCGGACGGACGAGTGGTCGTCGTGACCGGCGCGGGCCGGGGCCTGGGCCGGGCGCACGCCCTGGCCTTCGCGGAGCAGGGGGCGCGGGTCGTCGTCAACGACCTCGGAGTGGGCCTGGACGGGCAGCCCGGGCCGGACGGCCCGGCGGCGCGGGTGGTCGAGGAGATCCGGGCGGCGGGCGGCGAGGCGGTGGCCCACGGCGGGGACATCGCCACCGCCGAGGGCGCGGCCTCGCTGGTGGAGCGGGCGCTCTCGGCCTTCGGCCGGCTGGACACCCTGGTCAACAACGCCGGGTTCCTGCGCGACCGGATGCTCGTCAACCTGGAGGAGGACGACTGGGACGCGGTGATGCGGGTGCACCTGAAGGGGCACTTCCTGCCGCTGAAGCACGCCGCCGCGTGGTGGCGGGCCGAGGCGAAGGCGGGCCGGCCGGTGGCCGCGCGGGTGGTCAACACCTCGTCGGGGGCGGGCCTGCTGGGCTCCGTCGGGCAGGGCAACTACAGCGCGGCGAAGGCGGGGATCCTCGGCCTGACCCTGGTGGCGGCGGCGGAGATGGGCCGGTACGGGGTCCAGGTCAACGCCATCGCCCCGGCGGCCCGGACCCGGATGACGGAACGGACCTTCGCGCAGACCATGGCGGCCCCCGCGCCGGGCGCCTTCGACGCGATGGCCCCGGAGAACGTCTCCCCGCTGGTGGTCTGGCTGGGCTCGGACGCCTCGGCGGGCGTGACGGGCCGCGTCTTCGAGGCGGAGGGCGGCCGCATCACGGTGATGGAGGGCTGGCGCCCCGGCCCCACCGCCGCCCGCGCCGGCCGCTGGACCCCGGCGGAAGCAGGCGAAACCGCCGCGAAACTCCTGGCGGCCTCGGAACCCCCGGGGGCGGTGTACGGGGCCCGGGGGTAGCGGGGGAGGCCGGTCGGCCCCTCAGGCCCCGTCGGGCCACAGGGGTCGGGCTTGGAGGGCCGCCGTGCGGATTGCGGTGCCGTCCAGGGTGAGTTCGGCTTCGGTGAAGCCGCGCCGGGGCCACGCGCACGACAGGGTGAGCGGTCCGGGTGGCGGCAGCGGCCACGCCCACAGGGTCAGGCGTACGTGTTCGCCGCCGTCCGGGCCGCCCCAGCCGCTCTCGGCCCGGCTCGTCACCAGCACGGGCCCGCGTCCGTCGCGCAGCCCGGCCTCGTCGTCCGCCGCCGCGCCCCGGCCATCCGCGAGCCGGAGGCGGAATCGCGGCTCCGCCAGCCCGGTGGTGTCCGCCGGGTCGGGCGGCGGCCCGCCGGGCGAGGCCCCACGGGCGTGGGCCTCCACCTCCATCTCGAAGCCGACGGGGTAGGCGAGCACCTGCCGGACCACCACCACGGCCCCGCCCGACCGGCCGACGAGCAGCGAGCCGGCGACGTGTCCGCCGGTCATCGGCGGGGGCGCGTACCACGCGGGCAGTTCTTCGACGTTGTCGGCCACGCGTCGAGCGTACGCGCGACGGCCCCGCGCCGGACAGAGCGCGGGACCGTCGCGTGGGGGCCTTGCGGGTCAGCGCTTGAGGGTGAAGGTGAAGTCCCCGGAGAGCTTGCCGGTCAGGCGGACCGCCGAGACCAGGCTCCCCTCCGCGACCAGCCGTTCGGCCTCGGCCCGCGTGAGAGCGCAGCCTTCGGCGATCAGGCGCAGCGGCCGGACCGGGATCCGCGCCGCGAAGCGGACCGAGACGTCGATGACCTCGCGGTCCAGGTGGTCCGAACCGCCGGTGTCGAGCCGCCAGGCGCCGTCCCAGTCGAGGGCGACGCGGTTGCGGCGCAGCACGGCCGGCTCCCGGAGCAGCTCGGCCGCCAGGCCGGGGTCGTTGGCGTGCAGCCGGTCGAGCAGCTCCGGCCGTACGGAGCGGACGTTCGCCCGCTCCAGGACGGACAGCTTCGCCGTGTCACCGCAGCCGGTGCACAGGACGAGGAGCCAGGCGTCGAGGAGCTTGTGGTGGGCGTTGACGCGGAACTTGCCGTGGGACCGGAAGCGCTCGGCCGCGCAGCTGTGGCAGCGGCGGAGGACGACGGGCAGGCAGGTGGGCATGACGACCCAGGTGTTGAGCACAGGAGTACACCGCATTCAGTGAGAAATCCGCAGCGGGAAGCAGCGCGGCGCGGAAGCGCGACGCGCGACGAATCAGCAGTCGGGGTGTCTCACACGAGGTACAACGGGCCGTCCTAGCCTGGGCGATGTGGTCCACGGGCACGCTAACGGCCCCCACCGCCCCCGCTCCACCGGTTTTCCCGGGCTACGCCCCCACCACCCCCAGCACCCGCAGAACGGCCCCGCCCGTCCACTCCGCGAGGGCGACGGCGTCGGCGCGGAGTCCCTCCGGGAGGTGGACGCGGTCGCCTTCGCGGAGCAGGAGGACGGGGTGGCCCGGGAGGATCAGGGCCGCGTCCAGCCGCACGGTCAGCTCGGCCACGATGTCGAAGATCCGCCCCCGGTGCGGCCGGTCGACCATCAGCCCGGTCGTGTCCGCGTAGACCTCCGCCTCGCCGCCGTCCGGGGCGCGGATGAAGAGGGGAACGCCCTGGCCGTCGCCCACGAGGTGGGGCCGGAGGACCTCGCGCAGGACGGCCTGGTCCAGGGGCGCCGACCGGCCGTGCCGGAAGCGCTCCACGAAGATGCTGTAGCTCACGGCGGGAAGCCTCGTTTCGTTTCGTCGTCCCCGGTGGCGGCGGTCCTCGGTGGCGCGGAGCCGGGCGCGGGCGGGAGGGTTGGGGGTTCGGGACATCCTGGCGGGGCCTTGGGTGGGGGCCTCGGGGGAGCGGGGCCGGTGGGGTGGGGGTGTGGGGGTTGTGGAGTTGTGGGTTCCGGCCAGGGGGCGGGGCGGGGGTGCCGGGGCCGGGTGCTTGTCCGGTACGCGTCCCTCGGTCACCCCGTTCGCCGTGGTGGCATGTCCATGCTCATCCCCTCATCCGTTCCCGACCTACGGAGTACCCGGCATGCTGTTGCGCAGACTCGCCTTCGGGACCGCCGCCCTCGCCCTGGCGGCCGTCGCCGCACCCGCCCCCGCGCAGGCCGCCGACACCCCCTCGGCCCCGCCCGGCCGCGTCACCGTCGAGGTCGTCGGCGCCAACGGCTCCGGCTGCCCCCAGGGCACCACCGAGGTCGCCGCCGCCTCCGACAACACCGCCTTCACCGTCACCTACAGCAACTACCTCGCCCAGACCGGCGCCGGCGCCGGCGGCACCGAGTTCCGCAAGAACTGCCAGCTCGCCCTGCGCGTCCACGTCCCCCAGGGCTACACGTACGCCATCGCCCGCGCCGACTACCGCGGCTTCGCCCACCTCCAGCGCGGCGCCTACGGCCAGGAGCGCGCCGGGTACTACTTCCAGGGCGCCGCCCAGACCACCCGCATCACCCACCAGGTCAACGGCCCCTTCTCCGACAACTGGCAGGCCAGCGACCAGACCTCCTCCAACGACCTCGTGTGGGCCCCCTGCGGCGAGGAGCGGAACCTCAACGTCAACACCGAACTCCGGGTCTACGGCGGCACCTCCGGCCCCCAGAACCTCAGCTTCATGAGCATGGACTCCACGGACGGCAGCGTCAGCACCGTCTACCACTTCGAGTGGAAGGAATGCCCCGCCGCCTGACCGTGGACCGCGCGCACGCAGAAGGAGTGACACCGATGCCTCATTCCCTGTCCCGCACCCTGCTCGTCGGCGGCGCCGCAGCCGCCCTGATCGCCACCGCCGCCCCCGCCCAGGCCACGGCCCCGCAGATCACGGTCCCGCCGGACAAGATCGTCATCGAACTCGCCACCGTGAACGGCTCGGGCTGCCGCGAGGGCACCGCCCAGGTCGCCGTCGCCCCCGACAACACCGCCTTCACCGTCACCTACAGCGACTACATGGCCCAGATCGGCCCCGGCGCCCCGCCGACCGGCTTCCGCAAGAACTGCCAGCTCAACCTCCGCGTCCACGTGCCGAACGGCTTCACGTACGCCATCGTCCAGGCCGACTACCGCGGCTTCGCCTACCTCCAGCCCGGCGCGTCCGGCGTGGAGCGAGCCAACTACTACTTCCAGGGCATGCCGCAGACCACCCAGCGCAGCCACACCTTCAGCGGCCCGCTGGACGACAACTGGCAGACCTCCGACAAGACCGAGTACGCGGACCTCGTCTGGGCCCCCTGCGGCGAGAAGCGCAACTTCAACATCAACACCGAACTCCGTGTGAACCCCGGGACGTCCGGCCCGAACGCCACCAGCTTCATGGCGATGGACTCCACCGACGCGAGCGTGAACACCCTCTACCACCTCGCCTGGGAGGTGTGTCCGGCGCCGAGGAAGTAAAGCCGCACCGCCGCACAGCCGCGGGCCGGGACGGGTGACCGTTGCGGCCCGCTCCGCTTTCCCGCTCAGCGGGACAACGGGCTCCCGCCCACCGCCACCCCCCGCCTACCGTCTGCGGCACCACACCACACCACACCCCACCGCAGCCGGGAGGCCCCCATGCTCGACGACCGGCTCCGGCGCGAGGCCGCCGCGCTGCTGCGCGCGGCGGAGCTGCGGCGGACCCCCGTACGGCCGCTGGCCGAGCTGTTCGAGGGGATCGGCGCCGAGGACGCGTACGAGATCCAGCTCCTCAACATCCACCGCCGGGTCCAGGAGGACGGCGCCCGCGTCACCGGGCACAAGGTCGGGCTGTCCTCGCCCGTCATGCAGGCCATGATGGGCGTCGAGGAGCCCGATTACGGGCACCTCCTCGACGCCATGGAGCTGCGCTCCGGGGTCCCCGTCCCGGTGGCCGCGTACTGCGCGCCCCGTATCGAGGTCGAGGTCGGCTTCGTGCTCGGCGCCGACCTGCCCGGCGAAGGCTGCACCGAGGCCGACGTGCTCGCCGCCACCGAGCGCGTCGTCCCCGCCCTGGAGCTCATCGACAGCCGCATCGCGGACTGGCGGATCTCCCTCGCCGACACCATCGCCGACAACGCCTCCTCCGCCGGTTACGTCATCGGCCCCGGCCGCGACCCCCGCGAGCTGGACCTGAAGGCCATCGAGGCCCGCCTCACCGACGACGACGGCGCCACCCTCGCCACCGGCCGCTCCGACGCCGTCCTCGGCGATCCCGCCACCGCCGTCGCCTGGCTGGCCCGTACCGTCGCCCGCTTCGGGGTCCGGCTGCGGGCCGGGCACCTCGTCCTGCCCGGGTCCTGCACCCGCGCCGTGGACGTGGCCGCCGGGCGGACCTACACCGCCGGGTTCAGCGGCCTGGGCGCCGTGTCCCTCTCCTTCCTCTGACCGGAGTACCGCGTGAAGAAAGCCACCGCAGCCATCGTCGGCTCCGGCAACATAGGCACCGACCTGCTCTACAAGCTGCTCCGCTCCCCGCACATCGAGCCCCGCTGGATGATCGGCGTCGACCCCGCCAGCGAGGGCCTCGCCCGGGCCCGCCGGGCCGGGCTGGAGACCTCCCACGAGGGCGTCGAACCGCTGCTCGGCTCCCGGGGAGAGCTGCCCGACCTGGTCTTCGAGGCCACCTCCGCGTCCGTGCACCGCGCCAACGCCCCGCGCTACGAGGCGCTCGGCATCAAGACCGTCGACCTGACCCCCGCCGCCGTCGGCCCCGCCGTGGTGCCGCCCGCGAACCTGACCGCCCACCTGGACCGGCCCAACGTCAACATGATCACCTGTGGCGGCCAGGCCACCATCCCGATCGTGTACGCCGTCTCGCGCGTGGTGCCCGTCGCGTACGCGGAGATCGTCGCCTCGGTCGCCTCGGTGTCGGCCGGGCCGGGCACCCGCGCCAACATCGACGAGTTCACCCGTACCACCGCCCGGGGCATCGAGGAGATCGGCGGCGCCGCGCGCGGCAAGGCGATCATCATCCTCAACCCGGCCGACCCGCCCGTCATCATGCGCGACACCGTCTTCTGCGCCATCCCCGAGGACGCCGACCGCGAGGCCGTCACCGCCTCCGTCAAGCGGATCGCCGAGGACGTCGCCGCGTACGTGCCCGGCTACCGGCTGCGCGCCGAGCCGCAGTTCGACGCCCCGTCGCCCGCGACCGGCGGGCACGCCCGGGTCGCGGTGTTCCTGGAGGTGGAGGGCGCGGGCGACTACCTGCCGCCCTACGCCGGAAACCTCGACATCATGACCGCCGCCGCCACCAAGGCCGGCGAGGAGTTCGCGAAGGGCCTCCACCTGTGAAGACGTACTCCGACACCCTCGACATCCGGATCACCGACTCCTCGCTGCGCGACGGCTCGCACGCCGTGCGCCACCGCTTCACCGCCGAGGACGTACGGTCCGTCGTGGCGGCGCTCGACGGCGCGGGCGTCCCCGTCATCGAAGTCACCCACGGCGACGGACTCGGCGGCTCCTCCTTCAACTACGGTTTCTCCGCCACCCCCGAGCAGGACCTCATCAAGGCCGCCGCCGAGACGGCCCGGAACGCGAAGATCGCCTTCCTGATGCTGCCCGGCCTCGGCGTCCTCGACGACATCCGCGCCGCCCAGGCGGGCGGCGGCGCCGTCTGCCGGATCGCCACCCACTGCACCGAGGCCGACATCTCCGTCCAGCACTTCGGGCTGGCCCGCGCCCTCGGCCTGGAGACCGTCGGCTTCCTGATGATGGCCCACTCCACCAGCCCCGAGGACCTCGCCCGCCAGGGCCGGATCATGGCCGACGCCGGCTGCCAGTGCGTGTACGTGGTCGACTCGGCCGGGGCCATGGTGATGGACCAGGTCACCGACCGGGTCGCGGCGCTGGCCGCCGAGCTGGGGGACGACGCGCAGACCGGCTTCCACGGGCACGAGAACCTCGGCCTCGGCGTCGGCAACTCCGTCGCCGCCGTCCGCGCCGGCGCCGTGCAGATCGACGGCTCCACCCGCCGCCTCGGCGCCGGGGCGGGCAACACGCCCGTCGAGGCCTTCGCCGCCGTCTGCCGGAAGATGGGCCTGCGCACCGGCATCGACGTCCTCAAGATCATCGACGCGGCCGAGGACGTGGTGCGGCCCGTCATGGACGACGAATGCCGGCTCGACCGGATGGCCCTGCTCATGGGCCACGCCGGGGTCTACTCCAGCTTCCTCGCGCACGCCTACCGCCAGGCCGCCCGCTACGGCGTCTCCGGCCCGCGGATCCTGCTGCGCGCGGGCGAACGCGGCCTCGTCGGCGGCCAGGAGGACCAGCTCATCGACATCGCGCTCGAACTCGCCGTGGCCGCCACCGGCCGTTAGCCGGGCCCCTTCTCCCACCGCTCACCCCGCAACGAAGTGGAGGGCCACACCCATGACCCCAACGACCCCGGGCACCGCCGCCGTGGACGGGCCCCGCGTCATCGAGGCGGCCGCCGTCCCCGACCGGTTCGCCCGCGGCTGGCACTGCCTCGGCCTCGCCGCCGACTTCGCGGGCGGCCGGCCGCACGAGGTGGAGGCCTTCGGCACCCGCCTCGTGGTCTTCCGCGGAGCCCGGGACGCAGCCCCGCACGTCCTGAACGCGTACTGCCCCCACATGGGCGGCAACCTCGCCCACGGCACCGTCAAGGACGACACCGTCGCCTGTCCCTTCCACGACTGGCGCTGGTCCGGCGACGGCCGCTGCGCCGCCGTCCCCTACGCCCGCCGGGTCCCGCCGCGCGCCCGCACCCGCGCCTGGACCACCCTGGAACGCAACGGCCAGCTCTACGTGTGGCACGACCCCGAGGGCAACCCGCCGCCCGCCGACGTCACCATCCCCGCCATCGAGGGCTACGGGGAGGCCGACTGGAGCGGGTGGAGCTGGAACTCGCTGCGCGTGGAGAACGCCAACTGCCGCGAGATCGTGGACAACGTGGTGGACATGGCGCACTTCTACTACGTGCACTACGCCTTCCCGCACCGCTTCAAGAACGTCTTCGACGGGCATGTAGCCACCCAGTACATGGAGTCCACCCCGCGCGGCGACGTCGACCTCGGCACCCTCTCCACCGGCGGCGGCCTGCGCTCCGACGCCTCCTACCACGGCCCCTCGTACATGATCGACCGGCTGTGGAGCGATGTGAGCGGCGGGCAGGAGATGGAGTCCGTCCTCATCAACTGCCATTACCCCGTGGACGCGAACAGCTTCGTCCTGATGTACGGGGCGATGGTCAGGAAGCTGCCCGGCATGAGCGACGAGCAGGCGGCGGATGCCGCGCGGCTCACCTCGGAGGGGCTGGCGGTGGGCTTCGAGCAGGACGTGGAGATCTGGCGGAACAAGACCCGGATCGACAACCCGCTCCTGACGGAGGAGGACGGCCCGGTGTACCAGCTGCGCCGCTGGTACGAGCAGTTCTACGTGGACGCCGCCGACGTCCGCGAGGAGATGGTGCGGCGCTTCGAGTTCGAGATCGACACCAGCCGGGCCACCGCCGCCTGGCGGGCGGAGGTCGAGGCGAACCTCGCGCGGCGGGCCGCCGGATGACGCCCGTGGTGTGCGGGGCGTGCGGCAACCGGGTGTGGTGCGAGAAGTTCAGCCCCGCGCACACCCAGGTGCAGTGGACGGGCGACGCCGCCGCGCTGTGCCCGCACATCGCCGCCGAGGTCGCCGCGGGCCGGCCAAGCGGCCGCGCCCGCTCCTGCGAGCGGCTCGCCGACGCCATCGGGGCGGCGGTCCGCGAGGGGCGCCTGCGCGAAACCCCGCGGGACGGGGGCGGGGTGGCCGGACCGCCACCGGACGGGGGCGCCTTGAGCGGGGCGCGCCCCGGCGGGCCCGGCCCGGGCGCGGAGGCGTCCGGTGAGCCCGGCCCGGGCGCGGAGGTGCCCGGTGACGTCTGAGCACGGCGTCCCGCCCGGCCGGCCTTCGCCGGGGGGAGCGGCCCCGGGAACGGGGCCGGGAGGGGGGCCGGGAGGGGGTCCGAGTACGGACTCGGGCGGGAGCCCCAGCGGGGGTCCGGGCCGGGCTGCGAGGTACCCGGTGATGCCTGAGCACCGGGTCCCGCCCGGCTCGCCGTCACCGGCGGGTCCCCCGGCGGGCGGCCCCGGCCCGGGCGCGGTCCCGGGCGCTGAGGCCGCGGGCGGAGGCGGGTCCGCCGGGGTGGTGGCAGGCTCCGGGGGACCCGTGGCTCCCGCGGCCCCCGGTGGGCTGGTGGTGCGGGTCAGGGCGCGGATCCAGGAGACCCTGGTGGCCGTGTCGCTCGTGCTGGAGCCGGAGCTCCCGTACGCGCCGGGGCAGTTCCTCACGGTCCGGATCCCCGGCGGGGGCGCCCGGTGCTACTCCCTGGCCAGCTCCCCGCACACCGGCGAGCCGATGCGCATCACCGTCAAGCGGGTCCCCGGCGGGGCCGGCTCCGGCTGGGTCTGCGACACCGTGGTCCCGGGTGACGAACTGGAGGTGCTCGCGCCCACGGGGGCCTTCACCCCGGGACCGGGCGGCCTGGACGCCGATCTGCTGCTGGTGGCGGGCGGCAGCGGGATCACCCCCGTCGTCTCCCTCGCGAAGTCGGCCCTGGTGGCCGGGCGGGGGCGGGTCGCGCTGCTCTACGCCAACCGGGACGCCGAGTCGGTGATCTTCGCGGAGGAGCTGCGGCGGCTGGCCGGGGAGCACCCCGGGCGGTTCGGCGTCGTGCACTGGCTGGAGGAGCTCCAGGGGCTGCCGACCGCCGGCCGGCTCGGACCGCTGCTGGCCCCGTACGCCGGGCGCGAGGCCTGGCTGTGCGGGCCCGGCCCGCTGATGGACGCCGCCGAGGCCGCCCTGCGCGCGGCCGGGACCGCCCCCGGCCGGATCCACCGCGAGCGCTACTTCTCCCTCGCCGCCGACGTCTTCGCCCCCGCCGCCGCACCGGCCCCCGGCCCCACCGACACCCCGGCCGTCGTCGAGGCGGAGCTGGACGGGACCGCGTACCGGCTGCCCTGGGACCGGCGGACCCCGCTGCTCGACGTGCTGCTCGCGGCGGGCGTCGAAGCCCCGTACTCCTGCCGGGAGGGCGCCTGCGCGGCCTGCTGCTGCCGGGTCCTGGAGGGCGAGGTCACCATGGGCCGCAACGAGGTCCTGGACGCCACCGACCTGGCCGAGGGGTACGTCCTGGCCTGCCAGGCGCTGCCGCTCACCGACCGGGTGCGCATCGGCTACGCGTGAGAAAGGCCCCGGGTCCGGCCCCCTGGCGAGGGGTCGGGTCCGGGGCCTCACTCGTGCGATGGGATATGACTACCCGCTACATCCACTCGCTGAACCGCAGCCAGCCCAACATGTTGTCCATCGCCCGTTCGGAGACGGCCGGTTCGCCCTCCGGCGGGGCGGCCGGGGCCGCCCGGCCCGCCCGCCGCCCGGCCCCGTACAGCTCCCGCCACACCGCCCGCGCGCACCCCGCGACCGGCGGCGCCAGCCGTACCAGTTCCCGCTCGCCGCCCCCGACCGCCGAGAGCGACACGGCGGCGACCGCCCGTCCGGCGCCCCGCAGCGGCGCCGCCACGCACGAGACGCCCCGGAAGCTCTCCTCCCGGTCGAAGGCGATCCCGCGGTCGCGGGTGGCCGCCAGCTCCGCGCGCAGCGCGAGCGGCCGGACCAGGGTGCGGGCCGTCCGCGGGCGCAGGCCCCGCGCGAGGACCCGCTCGACGGCGTCCGGACCGCTGAACGCCAGGATCGCCTTGCCCGCCGCCGTGGAGTACGCCGGCATCCGGCCGCCGACCCGGGAGGGCACGGCCGTGGCCTCCGAGCCGCCGATCCGCTCCAGGCACACCACCTCCGCCCCGTCCAGCACCGACAGGTGCACCAGCTGGCCGGTCCGCTCGTGCAGGTCGTGCAGCAGCGGCAGCGCCGCGCGGCGCAGCCGGTTGTGGTGCGCGGCGAGCGCGCCCAGCTCCAGCATCCGCATGCCCATCCGGTAGTCCCGGCCCTCCCGGTCCAGCCAGCGCAGCCGCACCAGCTGGTCGAGGATCCGGTGGGCCGACGAGCGGGGGATCCCGGAGCGGCGCACGACCTCGGTGAGGGAGAGGCGCGGGTCCGGGCCCTCGAAGGCGCCCAGCACGCTCGCGGCCTTCTCCAGCAGCGAGGGCGGCGGCCGGTGCGCGTGCGGTGCCCGCGGTGACAGCTCTGTCTCCATGGCCTCTGTCTCCATGGCCCGCACCCTGACACGGGCGCTCGGCCGCCGGGAAGCACCCGGACGTAATTATTTCTGTCAGGAATACTCCTATTAGGTCTACGAGGAGTGCGGTTCCGGGGTTCCCGCTCAGCGGGAACGGCGAGTTCCGCCGCCCGGCGCCCCGGCGTACGTTCACCGCACCCGGCAGCCCCCCACGGCACCTCCGAGAAAGACATCTCACGGCGTTAAGCCGTCAAGCCGCTACTGCCAGAGAGGAGGGAAACGCCTGATGTTCGTCGAACAGTGTGTTGTGTTTGAGGCAGTGGAAGAGCTGGCCGAGCATGCGGTTGAACAGGTGCCGTTGGGCCTGGGCGTGCCAGTCCCCGACTTCTCGTCGGTGGCGGTAGTGAGCGTTCGCGCCAGGCGAAGCCTGCAAGGAGGAGAACGCCCAGAGGTAGCCGGCGTGGTGGAGCCGATTGTTCTTGATCATGCGACGTCCGACGTGGTGCTTCTTGCCAGATGCACGGGTGATGGGCGCCGATCCGGCGTAGGCCTTCAGCGACCGGGCTTCGGCGAACCGCGTGCGGTCGTCGCCGATCTCAGCGAGCACCCGGGCGCCGGTCTGCGGGCCGAGGCCGGGGAAGCTCAGCAGGACCTCAGCGTCCGGATGCTGGCGAAAAGAGGCCTCGGCCGCCTCCGCGAGCTCGTCGGCGGCGATGCAGACAGCGTCGAGTTGCCGCAGCAGGGCGAGCATCTGCTTGCCCAGAGCCTCCTCGACAAGACCCGGCTGGTGGGCGAAGTCACCACGGAACACTTCGCGCAGCCGTTCGACTTCGGCGTCGATGCCCCGGGTTCGGCCCGCTCGCTTGAGAGCGGATCGCAACTGGGCCCGCGAGACGCTCGCGGCCTTGGCCGGGGTCGGAGCGAGGGCCAGCAGGGCACGGGCTTCTGGCCGGCACAGGCCGTTTTGCCAGACCGCGAAGGCCTCCAGAGCAGCGGGATAGTACTCGCGCAGCAGGGACCGCAGCTGGTTGGAGATCTGCTGACGGTTCCAGGTCGCGTCCTGCTGAGCTCGGGCGAGGACCGCGATCGCCCTGGCGAGGTCGCTGTCCTCGGGCAGGGGGCGGTGCATGGGCATGTCGGTTCGCAGGATGTTCGCCAGGACCAGGGCGTCGCCTGGGTCGGACTTCTTGCGCGAGACGCCATGTCGGTCCCGGTAGCGGGCCGCAGCCATCGGATTGACTGCGAACACCTGCCGTTTGCCCTGCCGCAGGGCGGCGACCAGCAGGCCGCGGCTGGTCTCGATCGCGACCGGGATCGGTTCGTCCTCGGTGTCGCCGTACTCAGCGAGCAGGTTCAGCAGCAGCCGGTAGCCGGCCACATCGTCCGTGATGCGGCGCTTGGCCAGCAGCTGTCCGGTGTCGTCGATCAAGGCCACATCGTGGTGGTGTTCGGCCCAGTCGATTCCGCAGTAGATCACTCTCTTCCTCCCCTTGGCACAGGTATCTGCGCTGGCAGCGAGCACATGCGGGCCACGCGGCGACCTAATTCAAGGACTCGACCTCCCCGGTCGGTCCGCCATCTCACAAGCCGTTCGTGGCACCAGCGCACTACACGGGCCTCGGTCTGCCTCAGAACTCAACGGCTCGGGCTTTGCGAGAGGTCACCGCGTAGCGGGCTCGCACCACAAACACCAACGAGTGAAAGCACCGATGGGTGGTGGCGGCCACGGAGACACCGGGCGCCGCCGTGCTCTCGGAAGGCCTTGCCAGGCCCGGGCAATACCTAGGCATACGCCCGGCGCCTGCGAGGCCGCCACCAACCCTGCGTTCCGCCCGCCGCTCTTTCTCAAGGCCTCAAAGGCCTGGGACACACGTAGGCATCACGGAACCGCACTCGAACAGCCCGGACAGACAACCGCCTGATCCGGAACCGCTACGAAGGAATTAGGGACACCATGAGCGACGAAGACGTCCTCGACGCCGTCCGCGCCCTCGCCCCGGCCCTGCGCGAGCGCGCCGCCGAGGCCGAGGCCCTGCGCAAGGTCCCCGAGGAGAGCGTCAAGGAGCTGGCGGACACCGGCTTCTTCCGCCTCCTCCAGCCCCGCTCCCACGGCGGCCGCGCCGCCCACCCCGGCGTCTTCTACGCCGCCGTCAAGGAGATCGCCAAGGCCTGCGGCTCCACCGGCTGGGTCTCCTCCGTCGTCGGCGTCCACCCCTGGCACGTCGCCCTCTACGATCCCCGCGCCCAGCAGGAGGTCTGGGGCGCCGACCAGGACGCCCGCGTCTGCTCCTCCTATGCCCCCACCGGCAAGGTCACCCCCGTCACCGGCGGCTTCACCCTCAGCGGGCGCTGGCACTTCTCCTCCGGCTGCGACCACACCGACTGGGCGCTGCTCGGCGGCCTGGTCACCGACGCCGAGGGCCGGCCCGTCGACATGCGGACCTTCCTCGTCCCCCGCTCCGAGTACCGGATCGACGAGGTCTGGGACACCGTCGGCCTGCGCGGCTCCGGCTCCAACGACATCACCGTCGAGGAGGTGTTCGTCCCCGAGCACCGCGCCCTCAGCTTCGGCCCGGTCACCGCGCTGAGCGTGCCCGGCCATGCGGTGAACCCCGAGCCCGTCTACCGGCTCCCGTACGCGTCCGTGTTCACCACCACCATCTCGACCCCCCTCGTCGGCATCGCCGAAGGCGCCTACGAGGCCCACCTCACCGCCACCCGCGAGCGGTTCCGCGTCTCCTACGGGCAGCAGGCCGCCGAGGACCCCTTCGCCCAGGTCCGCATCGCCCGCGCCGCCAGCGACATCGACGCCTCCTGGCTCCAGCTCCGGCGCAACATCGCCGACCTGTACGCCCTCGCCGAACGCGGCGAGCCGCTGCCGCTCACGATGCGCACCCGCGCCCGGCGCGACCAGGTCCTCGCCTCCGAACGCTGCGTCGCCGCCGTCGACCTCCTCATGGAGAACGCGGGCGGCAGCGCCCAGCGCACCGGCCCCAACCCCCTCCAGCGGGCCTGGCGCGACGTCCACACCGGCCGCGGCCACGCCGCCAACGACCCCGAACGCGCCCTCGTCCTCTTCGGGCAGGGCGCCCTCGGCCTCGACATCCAGGACACGATGCTGTGAGCCACACGTACGAGAGCACCTCCCGCACCGGCAAGGCCGGCGGCCTCACCCTCCACTACCACGAGGCCGGCCCCGACGACCCGGACGCACCCGTCGTGATCATGCTGCACGGCGGCGGTCCCGGCGCCTCGGGCTGGTCCAACTTCGGCGGCAACCTGCCCCACTTCGCCGCCCGCTTCCGGACCCTCCTCGTCGACCAGCCCTGCTACGGCCGTTCCGACAAGCCCGAGCCCGACCGCGACTACTTCAGCTACAGCGCCCTCGCCGTCACCGCCCTCATGGACGGCCTCGGCATCGCACGCGCCCACTTCATCGGCAACTCCCTCGGCGGCGGGGCCGCCACCCGCATCGCCCTCGACCACCCCGACCGGGTCGCGAAGCTGCTGCTGATGGGACCCGGCGGCATCTCGCTCAACCTGTTCTCCGCCGACCCGACCGAAGGCATCAAGCGGCTCTTCGAGTTCAGCCTCGACCCCGAGCCCACCCGCGAGCGGATGCGCACCTTCCTCACCACCCTCGTCCACGACCCGGCGCTCGTCACCGACGCCCTGGTCGAGGAACGCTTCACCCAGGCCACCGACCCCGCCGCCCTGCTCGGCAACGCCCGGATGGCCGCCTCGTTCGCCCGCTGGCCCGGCGACACCCTGCTCTGGCGCGAGGCCCACCGCATCACCTGCCCCGTCCTGCTGACCTGGGGCCGCGAGGACCGCGTCAACCCCGTCGACGGCGCCTTCCTCGCCCTCAAGGCCATCCCCGACGCCCGCCTGCACGTCTTCCCCCGCTGCGGCCACTGGGCGCAGACCGAGGCCGCCGACGCCTTCAACCGCCTCGCCACCGACTTCTTCTCCCACTGAAGGGGCCCGCCATGGACATCCGCGCACTCGGCTACCTGCGCATCGAGACCGCCGACCTGCCCGCCTGGCGCAGCTACGCCCTCGACCTCCTCGGCATGACCGAGGCCCCCGGCAGCACGCCCGAGCGGCTCGACGTACGCATCGACGACCGCGTGCACCGCTTCCAGTTCCTCGCGGGGGAGCGGGACCGGCTGCTCGCCGCCGGGTTCGAGCTGGCGAACGCCCGCGCCCTGGAGGAGGCCGCCGCCGCACTGGAGGCCGCCGGACACCCCGTCAAGGAGGCCGACGCCGCCACCCTCGCCGACCGGCGCGTCCAGGGCCTGATCCACTGCGAGGACCCCAGCGGCAACCCGCTGGAGCTGTACTGGGGCCAGGCCCAGGACCACACCCCGCTCGCCGCCCCCTACGGCAACCGCTTCGTCACCGGCGACCTCGGCCTCGGCCACGTCGTCCTGCCCGCCCCCGAGACGCGGGACACCCTCGCCTTCTACGAGGACCTCCTCGGCTTCCAGCTGCGCGACTCGATGCGGCTGCCCCCGGCCGCCGTCCCCACCGCCGCGCCCGGCGCCGACGTCCACTGGATGCACTTCCTCAGCCCCAACCGCCGCCACCACAGCCTCGGCCTCTACCCGGGCGCGCTGCCGCCCGGCATCGTCCACTTCATGGTCGAGGCGGAACGGCTGGACGACGTCGGCTACTGCCTGGACCGGATGCACCGGGCGGGCGTCCCCATCGCCTCCACCCTCGGCCGGCACTCCAACGACCACATGGTCTCCTTCTACGCCCAGGCCCCCGGCGGCTTCCAGGTCGAGTTCGGCTGGGACGGCCTGCTCGTGGACCCGGCCGCCTGGACCGCCAAGGAGATCACCGCCGACAGCTTCTGGGGCCACCGGTGGAACGGCTGACCGCGCCGGGCGGGGCCGGTGCGGACACCGGTGCGGACGCTGTCGTGGACGGCTTCGCGGACGCCTTCGCCCGGGGCGTCGCCGTCGCCGCGGCCCTCGGCGCCGACGGCCGCCCCGCCGGGCTGGTCTGCGACTCCTTCGCCTCCCTGTCGCTGGAGCCACCGCTGGTCCTGCTGTGCGTGGCCGCCGACGCGGCCGGCTGGCCCGCCGTCCGCGCGGCCGGACGGTTCGCGGTGAGCATCCTCGCCGAGGAGCAACGGGCGGTCTGCGCGGCCCTGGACGCCGACGGCCGCCGTACGGGGAGCGGCGACGCCTTCGCGGGCTTCGGCTGGCAGGCCGGCGAGGGCGGGGCCGTCCGGATCACCGGGGCGCTGGCCACCGCCGACTGCGTCCTCGACTCCGTCCACGAGGCGGGCGACCACCACCTGGTCACCGCCCGGGTCCTCGCGCTGGCCGCCCGCGAGGGCGGATCGCCCCTGCTGTCCTTCCGCAGCGACTACGTCACCGGAGCCTTCGGATGAACCCTGCCCCCGATGCCCACTACGACGTCGTGGTGGCCGGCTCCGGCGCGGCCGGACTGGCCGCCGCGATCACCGCCCGGCTGCGCGGCCTGAGCGTCCTCGTCGTGGAGAAGACCGACAAGTACGGCGGCTCCACCGCCCTGTCCGGCGGCGCGGTCTGGGTCCCCGGCAACTTCCACCTCGACCGGGCCGCCCTCGCCGACACCCCCGCCAAGGCGCGCGCCTACCTCGACGCCACCGTCGGCGACCGGGTCCCGCGCGCCCGCACCGACGCCTACCTGGCCCACGGACCGCGCATGCTGCGGGAGTTCCACGACCGCACCGAGGTCCGCTTCATGTACACCCCCGGCTACCCGGACTACTTCCCCGAGGCGCCGGGCGGGATGGCCCAGGGGCGTTCCGTCGAGCCGCGCATCGTCGACCTGCGGCTGCTGGGGGAGCTGGGCCGCGACATGCGCCGCGCGGGACTGCCCACGTACGGGCTGACGATGACCTCGTACGACTTCCGGTTCCTGAACATGGCCGGCCGGACCTGGGCGGGCCGCCGGGCCTCGGTGCGGGTCGGGCTGCGCGCCCTCGGGGCGCTCGCCGCCGGGCGCAGGCCGCTGTCCCTCGGGGAGGCGCTGATCGCCCGGATGCGGCTCTCGCTGCACCGCCTCGGCGGGGACCTGTGGCTGTCGGCGCCGCTGACCGGGCTGGTCACCGACGGCTCCGGCCGGGTGGACGGCGTACGGGTCCTGCGCGGCGGCCGGGAGGTCACCGTGGCGGCCCGGGGCGGGGTGGTGCTGGCCTCGGGCGGGTTCTCGCACGACCAGGCCCTGCGCGAGAAGCACCTGCCCGCGCCCACCTCCACCGACTGGACGCACGCCTCCCCGGAGCAGACCGGCGACGCGCTGCGGCTGGGGGAGGAACTGGGCGCCGCCACCGACCTGCTCGACCGGGTGTGGGGCGCGCCCTCGCTGTGCCCGCCGGGGGAGCGGCCGTTCTTCCTCGTCGCCGACCGGGGCATACCGGGGATGGTCATCGTCAACGGGGCGGGGGAGCGGTACGCCAATGAGGCGTTGCCCTACCACGCGTTCGTGGACCGGATGTACGCCGCCGACCGGCCGCGGGCCCGTACGGTGCCGTCCTGGCTGGTCCTCGACGCCCGCGCGAAGTCCCGCTACCTCTTCGCGGGCCTGCTGCCCGGGCAGCCGTTCCCGAAGCGATGGCGGGAGAGCGGCTTCCTGCGCCGGGCCGCCACCGTGGAGGAGCTGGCCCGGCAGCTGGACGCCCCCGGCCTGCCCGCGGCCGTCGCCCGCTTCAACGGCTTCGCCGAGCGCGGCCGGGACGAGGACTTCGGCCGGGGCGAGAGCGTCTACGACCGCTACTACGGCGACCCGACGCTGGCCAACCCGAACCTGGCGCCGCTCGCGAAGGGCCCCTTCTACGCGGTCCCCGTGCACCCGGGCGACATCGGCACCAAGGGCGGGCTGGTCACCGACGGGGACGGCCGGGTGCTGCGCGAGGACGCCACCGCCGTGCCGGGCCTGTACGCCTCGGGCAACTGCTCGGCGGCGGTGATGGGCGGGACCTACCCGGGGCCGGGAGCCACCATCGGCCCCGCGATGGCCTTCTCCTGGGCGGCGGTGAACGCCGTCGCGCGGGACCGGGAGGGTCGTGAGGAGAGCGGGGAGGGTCAGGACAGCTTGCCGTCGTAGTCCGGGAGCTTGACGGTGCGCTCGGCGTGGCCGCCGACGAGGTCGCCGTCGTTGTTGCCGATGTTGGCGATGATCGTGTAGCCGCGCGCCTCGATCTCCGCGCGCTTGCCCGTCTTGTACGCGCTGACCTGCGAGAAGAGGTCGGGCAGGTCGCGGACGTAGAGGCCGGTGACCGGGTAGCCGACGGCCTTGAGGTTGTGCTCGGTCAGCGAGTACACGATGCCCGGGCGGGCGGTGACGAAGAAGATCGCGACGCCGCGGTCGGCGGCGTACCGGGTCAGGTCGCGGACCTTGGAGATCGCGGGGGTCGGGAGGGTCCAGAACCAGTGGAAGTCCGTCTCCAGCGAGGAGTTGTCGATGTCGAGGACGATCGCCGGCTTCTCGCCGGGCCGGGCGGTGGCGATCCGCTGCTCGATGGCGGGGCGGGCGGCGTCGATGACGGAGGCCACGTCGCGCTGCCAGGTCGCGTAGTCGATGCCCAGGATGGCCGCGTTGCCGCCGGGGGCGGAGGCGGTGGAGGCGGTGGAGGCGGCGGCGGCCGGGGCGGCGGGCGCCGGGGTGGGAGCGGGGGCGGCCGCGGCGGCGGTGGCGGGGAGCAGCGTCAGGACGGTGGCGGCGACGGCCGCGGCGGCGGCGGTGCGGGCGCGGTGGGCTGCGAGCATGCGGGGGCGCTCCTGAAGGCGGGGGGGGTTGGCATGTACGCGCTCAGCGTCGAGGAGTGCCGCCGCCCTGTCTACCGGCCGGTAGGAAACTTTTCGTGGCCGCCCGATGAATGATCACGGCCGGGGCCGGAAGTTGTCCGAAAACGCCTTCTTGAAGACCGCCGCTTCCGGCATGTGTCATGGACTCGTCATTCCACTCGATGGCGCGCACAGCCCAACCCCCCACGAAAGGCAGTGTGTTGACCGTGGCCACTCTCGGAAGAATCCTCAAGCGCACCCTCGCCGCCGGCGCCGTGGCCCTCGCGGCCGTCAGCCTCCAGCCCACCGGCGCCAGCGCCGCGCCCGCCCCCGTCGTCGGCGGCACCCGCGCCGCGCAGGGCGAGTTCCCGTTCATGGTCCGCCTCTCCATGGGCTGCGGCGGCGCCCTCTACACCCAGCAGATCGTGCTCACCGCCGCCCACTGCGTCGACGGCTCCGGCAACAACACCTCCATCACCGCCACCGGCGGCGTCGTCGACCTCAACAGCGCCAGTGCCGTCAAGGTCAAGTCCACCAAGGTCCTCCAGGCCCCCGGCTACAACGGCAAGGGCCGCGACTGGGCCCTGATCAAGCTCGCCAAGCCCATCAACCAGCCCACCCTGAAGATCGCCGAGACCAAGACCTACGACAACGGCACCTTCACCATCGCCGGCTGGGGCGCCACCCGCGAGGGCGGCGGCCAGCAGCGCTACCTCATGAAGGCCACCGTCCCCTTCGTCTCCGACGCCTCCTGCCAGAGCGCGTACGGCGCCGACCTCGTCCCCGGCGAGGAGATCTGCGCCGGCTTCACCCAGGGCGGCACCGACACCTGCCAGGGCGACTCGGGCGGCCCGATGTTCCGCCGCGACAACGCCAACGCCTGGATCCAGGTCGGCATCGTCAGCTGGGGCGAGGGCTGCGCGCGCGCCGGCTACCCCGGCGTCTACACCGAGGTCTCCACCTTCGCCGCCGACATCAAGGCGGCGGCGGCCGGCCTGTAACCCGGCCGGGCCGCCCGGTGCCGCCCGCGCCTCGTCCTTCCGGCCCCCTCGGTGGCGGCCGGAAGGACGAGGCGCCGCTCCACGGGTCCCCGTAACGTCGAAGGGGCCGCCACGGACCCCGCCCACCGCCGCCCCGCCCCCGGCCCGGCGTGCGGTTGCGGGCCGCGGCGGCCACGGGTCCCATGGGAGGACCCCTCGGGCGGCAGCGGGCGACGGCGGCGGGCGACGGCAGCGGGAGAGGCAGCGCATGGCGATCAGCGTGGTCATCGCGGACGACCAGGAGATGGTGCGGACCGGCTTCCGGATGATCCTCGAAAGCCAGTCCGACATCGAGGTCGTCGCCGACGTCGTCGACGGCGAAGCCGCCCTCGCGGCCGTCGCCACCCACCACCCCGACGTCCTCCTCCTCGACATCCGCATGCCCGGCCTCGACGGCCTGGAGGTCACCCGCCGCCTCTCCGCCCAGGGGGACGGCCCGCGCATCGTCATCGTCACCACCTTCGACCTCGACGAATACGTCCACGCGGCACTCCACGGCGGAGCCTGCGGCTTCCTCCTCAAAGACGCCAGCCCGGCCATGCTGGTCGAAGCCGTCCGCGCCGCCGCCGTCGGCGACTCCCTCGTCTCCCCGGCCATCACCGTGCGCCTGCTGCGCGACATGGTCCCCCGCACCCCCGCCGCCCAGGCGGCCCGGGCCGCGCGCCGCCCCGCCGAACCCCTCACCGAACGCGAACGGGACGTCGTACGCTGCCTCGCCCGCGGGCTGACCAACGCCGAGATCGCCGCCGAGCTGTACGTGTCGCTGTCCACCGTCAAGACGCACCTGGCCAACGTCCAGGCCAAGCTCGACGCCCGCAACCGCGTCGAGATCGCCGCCTGGGCCTGGGAGAGCGGCCTCGCCGCCACCACGGCGTGAGCCCCCTCGCCGCGTGGTCGCGCCGCCACCCCCGCGCCGCCGACGGGATCCGGCTCCTCGTCTGCCTGGTCCTCCTCGCCCTCGTCACCTTCGAGGGCGTCGTCCTGGCCCGCCGGCCCAGCCTCCCGCACGCCGCCGTCTGGATCTCCGGCATCCTCGTCTGCCTCGGCGCCGCCCCCTGGCCCCGCGTCCCCCTCCTCGCCCGCGCCTGGTTCGCCGCCGCCGTCACCTGGACCGCCACCCTGCTGCTGATGTTCGGCAACCACCCCCTCGTCGTCTGGGGCGGCGGGGAGGCCCTCGCCCTGCTCGTCCTGCTCTCCCAGGTCCTGCAGCGCGCCCCCGTCCGCACCGCCGCCGTCCTCGGCTCCCTCCTCGGGCTGGGCTGCATGGCCGTCCCCGTCCGCGACAGCGACCCCGGCCGGTTCACCCTGCTCTTCAGCGTCCTCGCCGTCGTCGTCGCCGCCTACTCCCTGCTGCTGCGCCTCCAGGCCGTCCAGCGCGTGCGCGAGCTGCGCGCCGTACGCACCGCCGAACGCCTGGAGCTCGCCCGTGAGCTCCACGACCTCGTCGCCCACCACGTCACCGGCATCGTCGTCGAGGCCCGGGCCGCCCGCTTCACCCAGGTCACCGCCGAACGCGCCGCCGAGATCTTCGGCCGCATCGAAGCCGCCGGGGACGAGGCCCTGGGCTCCATGCGGCGCCTCGTCGCCATACTCCGCGAGGGCGACCACGCCGGAGCGGCCCACGGCCCCGGCCCTGGCTCCGGCCCCGGCCCCGGCGCCGGCCCCGGGAGCGCCGCCCACGCCCCCGTAGCCGGGCTCGGCGACCTGCGCGGGCTCACCGAACGCTTCTCCGCGACCGGCCCGCCCGTGCTGCTCTCCATCGAGGACGGCCTCGACCAGCGGGTCCCCGGCCACGTCGCCGCCACCGCCCACCGCATCGTCCTCGAAGCCCTCACCAACATCTCCAAACACGCCGCCACCGCCACCGCCGTCCGCATCAGCCTGCGCGGCGTCCCCACCGGCCTCGAAGTACGGATCGCCGACGACGGGGGCCGCCCCGCCCGCCTCTCGGAACAGGCCCGCGGCGGCGGCTACGGCCTCGCCGGGATGACGGAACGCGCCGAAGCCCTCGGCGGCTCCCTCACCGCCGGCCCCGCCCCCGAAGGCGGCTGGCTCGTCACCGCCCTCCTACCCCTGTGACCCGGCCGACCCGACCGGCCCGTTGCCGTCGCCGCTACCCGAGGGCGATCGCCCGGAGCGCGGCCAGGTGGCGCCAGTAGACCTCGCGTCCCTCGGGGGTGAGGGACAGCCAGGTGCGGGAGTGACGCCCGGCCCGCCCCTTGGACACCGCCACCCAGCCCGCCCCCTCCAGGGCGGCGACCTGCTTGGACAGCACCGAGTCGCTGACCTCCACCAGGTCCCGTACGAACGCGAACTCCGCCTTGTCCAGCGGAGCCAGCGCCGCCACCACCGACAGCCGCACCGGAGCGTTGAGCAGCGGCGCCAGATCGTGCCGGGGATGCCCCCAGGCCCGTGACCCGGCCGCCCCGGCGCCCCCCGCCGCCGGGCCGGTGCCCGAACCGTCCGGGTTCCCCGAGCGCGCCCCGCCGTCCGTCACGAGGCCCTCCGCGTCTCCGTCAGGGCCCCCACCGCGGCCGGCAGCGCACACGCCACCGCCGCGGCCACCGCGAAGCCCGCCCGGTCCGCGAACACCGTGGTGCCCAGGCCGACCGCGACCCCGAACAGCACCCCCCAGCCCCCGATCACCAGCCCGTGCTTGAGCCCGAAGCCCCGCCGCACGACCCGCTGCCGCGCCGCGTACCCGCTCAGCCCGGACACCAGCGCCGCGTTGGCCACCGCGAAGGCCACCACAGGGGCCGGGCCGTGCCCGTGGAACGACAGCGCCAGCGGTACGAGCAGCAACTGCCCCGCCGCGAAGACCCACAGGTAGCGCGCGTACCAACCCGACCGCTCCCGCACCGCCCCCTCCAGCCCGGTCACCCGGACCAGGGCCTCCCTCGCCCGTACCGCATCGCTCATGGCCGTTCCCCCGTCTCCTGCGCCACCTCGGGGCGATTCGCCCCTTGCCAGAATGGCTACTACTTTCCACATTGGCAAGTAGATGGCAGGGAGGCGGAGCCGGCACCCCGTCTCACAGGCCGACCGGCAGCGCGAACCCGCGCGAGCGCCACGTATTCTCGGGAACCATGAACACCAGCGACATCGACGAGACCGGCGAGGTCCGCGCGAGCGACGAGAGCGTCACCGCCGAGCTGTCCCGCCTGCGCGACAGCATCGACAACATCGACGCGGCCGTGGTCCACATGCTCGCCGAGCGCTTCAAGTGCACCCAGCAGGTCGGCCACCTCAAGGCCAGGCACCAGCTGCCCCCTGCCGACCCCAGCCGCGAGGCCAGCCAGATCGCCCGCCTGCGCCAGCTCGCCGAGAACGCCAAGCTCGACCCGGCCTTCGCCGAAAAGCTCCTCAACTTCATCATCGCCGAGGTCATCCGCCACCACGAGACCATCGCCGCCGGCGAAGAGCAGTAACCGCACCCCCGACGCCCCGACGAAGCGGGGGCCCCACCTCCGGCCCCCGCCCCCTTCGGCACGGCGCACCCGTCAGGCAGCATGGGCGCATGTCCGCACTGACGCGCAACGAAGCGCAGCTCCGAGCCCGGCTCCTCGACGTCCACGACTACGCCGTCGCCCTCGACCTCACCACCGGCGACGACACCTTCGAGTCCACCACCGTCATCAGGTTCAGCGCCCGCACCCCGGGCGACACCTTCGTGGAACTGAAGCCCGAAGAACTGCGCTCCGCGACGCTCGACGGCCACCCCCTCGACCCCGCCGCCCTCGACGACAACCGCCTCCCGCTCACCGACCTCACCGAAGGCCCCCACGAGCTGCGCGTCGAGGCCCGCATGCGCTACTCCCGCACCGGCGAGGGCCTGCACCGCTTCACCGACCCCGCGGACGGAGAGACGTACGTCTACTCCCAGATGTTCATGGACGACGTCCAGCGCGTCTTCCCCGCCTTCGACCAGCCCGACCTCAAGGCCGTCTTCGCCTTCACCGTCACCGCCCCCGCCCACTGGACCGTCCTCGCCAACGGCATCACCACCCGCACCGGCGACCGCGACAGCGACGGCGCCGGCCTCTGGACCTCCGCCCCCACCCCCCTCATCTCCACCTACCTCGCCGCCCTCGCCGGCGGCCCCTGGCACAGCGTCACCACCGAACACGCCGGCCTGCCCTTCGGCATCCACTGCCGCCGCTCCCTCGCCCCCCACCTCGACGCCGACGCCGAGGAGATCCTCTCCGTCACCACCGCCTGCTTCGACCGCTACCACGAGAAGTTCGCCGAGCCCTACCCCTTCGACTCCTACGACCAGGCCTTCGTCCCCGAGTTCAACGCCGGCGCCATGGAAAACCCCGGCCTCGTCACCTTCCGCGACGAATTCGTCTTCCGCTCCGCCGTCACCGACACCGAACGCCAGACCCGCGCCATGGTCATCGCCCACGAAATGGCCCACATGTGGTTCGGCGACCTCGTCACCCTCGCCTGGTTCGACGACATCTGGCTCAACGAATCCTTCGCCGAATACATGGGCTACCAGACCCTCACCGAAGCCACCCGCTTCACCGACACCTGGACCGAGTTCGGCGTCACCCGCAAATCCTGGGGCTACGACGCCGACCAGCGCCCCTCCACCCACCCCGTCGCCCCCGGCCCCGACGACGTCCCCGACACCGCCTCCGCCCTCCTCAACTTCGACGGCATCTCCTACGCCAAGGGCGCCTCCGCCCTGCGCCAGCTCGTCGCCTGGCTCGGCGAGAAGGACTTCCTCGCCGGCATCAACACCCACTTCGCCCGCCACAAGTTCGCCAACGCCTCCCTCGCCGACTTCGTGGACTCCCTCGCCGCCCACACCGACCGCGACGTCCACAGCTGGGCCGACATCTGGCTGCGCACCACCGGCCCCGACACCCTCACCCCCCACATCGAGGAAAGCCCCGGCGGCTGGACCCTCACCGTCGACCGGAACGGCAGCCGCCCCCACCGCATCACCGCCGGCACCTACACCCGCACCCCCGACGGCCGCCTCGAACGCGCCGAACTCCTCGAACTCGACGTCCCCTCCGACGAGATCCTCTCCGCCTCCGGCCCCCGCCCCGCCCTGCTCCTCCTCAACGACGGCGACCTCACCTACGCCAAGGTCCGCCTCGACGAAACCTCCCT
Source organism: Streptomyces sp. NPDC102258 (assembly GCF_055584685.1). Lineage (NCBI taxonomy): Bacteria > Bacillati > Actinomycetota > Actinomycetes > Kitasatosporales > Streptomycetaceae > Streptomyces > Streptomyces sp. NPDC102258. Next base: position 33,742 of record NZ_JBVJLO010000022.1, on the reverse strand, counting down.
CCACACCGCCCTGCGCGACCTCTCCCGCATCCCCGACCCCCTCAGCCGCACCGTCATCTGGACCTCCCTGCGCGACATGGTCCGCGACGGCGCACTCGAACCCGCCACCTACCTCGCCACCGCCGAGGCCCACCTCCCCGAGGAGAGCGACCTCGCCGTCGTCCAAGGCGTCCTCGCCTTCGCCCGCACCCAGATCGCCGACCACTACACCGCCCCCGAACAGCGCGGCGCCGCCCTCACCACCATCGGCTCCATCGCCCGCGCCCTGCTGCGCCGCACCGAGGACGGCCGCGAACCCGGACTGCGCCTCGCCGCCGTCCGCGCCGCCATCGACAGCGCCACCCAGCCCGACACCATCGCCGCCTGGCTCGCGGACGGCACCGTCGGCGGCAGCCCCGAACTCGACCCCGAACTGCGCTGGCGCATCCTCGGCCGGCTCTCCGTCCTCGGCGCCGTCGACGAAGCCGACATCGACGCCGCCCTCGCCGCCGACCCCAGCGCCACCGGCCGCGAAGGCGCCGCCCGCTGCCGCGCCGCCCTGCCCACCGCCGAGGCCAAGGCCGCAGCCTGGCAGCGCCTCTTCCACGACGACACCCTGTCCAACTACCTCTTCAGCGCCACCGCCCAGGGCTTCTGGAAGCCCGAACAAGCCGACCTCGTACGGGAGTACGTCCCCCGCTACTACCCCGACGCCGTCGCCCTCGCCGCCCGCCGCGGCCCCGCCATCGGCCAGGCCGCCGGCCGCTGGGCCTTCCCGGCCCACGCCGTGGACGAAACGAACCTCCAGGCCGGCCGCGCCTGCCTCGAAACCCCCGGCATCCTGCCCCTCCTGCGCCGCCAGCTCGTCGACCAACTCGACGACCTCGCCCGCGCCCTGCGCGTCCGCAACCCCTGACCCCACCCCGTCGGGCAGCCCCCAACGCTGCCCGACGGCCCACCCCCAGCCAGACCGGCCTCCCCGGCCGGCCACCCCGGCTGCGGCCCGGCTGCCGGCGGGGCGCCTCGGCGCGGTCCCGTTTCCGACGGGGTACCTCGGTCCGGTCCTGTTCCCGGCGGGACGCTCCGGCCCGGCCCCACCGCCCGCGGGACGCCCCGGCCGGCCCCGCCCCGCCCCGCCGCTGGCCGGACGCCGCGGCCCCAGGCGGCCGGAAAGGGAGGGCGGAGACGCCCCGGCGGTTACCCCATTCGGGTTGGATCGTTGTACCGGCCGGGTGTTCCGTACGGCCTCCGCCGGACGGTGCCCCGTACGTGCCGAGCCTCCGGAGGCCCCATGACCGCGCCCACGCCCCCGCAAGCGCCCCCGCTCGCCGGCGGACGCCACGGCGGCGACGCGCTGCGGCCCCTCCTCGACACCGTCCTCACCGCCCTGCGCACCGGCGCCGAGGAACGCGGCGGACCCCTCCCCGCCGGCGGCCCCGACGCCACCGCCGCCCGGGTCGCCGCCGCACTGGGCGACGTACTGCCCGACCACGGCACCGGCGACCACGAAGCCCTCCGCACCCTCACCCACACCCTCGCCGCCGGCGCCGCCGACCCCGCCCACCCCCTGTGCGCCGCCCACCTGCACTGCCCCCCGCTCGCGGTCGCCGCCGCCGCCGACCTCGCCGCCAGCGCCCTCAACCCCTCCCTCGACTCCTGGGACCAGGCCCCCGCCGCCTCCGCCATCGAGGCCCACCTCACCCGCGCCCTCGCCGCCGAGCTCTACGCCACCCCCCGCGCCGACGCCGTCCTCACCACCGGCGGCACCGAAGCCAACCAGCTCGCCCTGCTGCTCGCCCGCGAACGCCACGGCCCCCGCCTGACCGTCCTGCAGGGAGCCAACGCCCACCACTCCATCCCGCGCGCCGCCTGGCTCCTCGGCCTGCCCCCCGCCGTCGCCCTCCCCACCCCCAGCGGCGTCCTCGACCCCGCCACCCTCGCCGAAGCCCTCGCCACCACCCCCGGCCCCGTCCTCGTCACCGCCACCGCGGGCACCACCGACGCCGGCCTCATCGACCCCCTCACCCCCCTCGCCGACCTCTGCGACCGGCACGGCGCCGACCTCCACATCGACGCCGCCTACGGCGGCACCCTCGCCCTCAGCCCCCGCCACCGCCACCGGCTCGACGGCCTCACCCGCGCCCGCTCCCTCACCCTCGACCTGCACAAACTCGGCTGGCAGCCCGTCGCCGCCGGCCTCCTCGCCGTCCCCGACAGCCGCCTCCTGGCCCCCCTCGGCCACCAGGCCGACTACCTCAACGCCGCCGACGACACCGAAGCCGGCCTCCCCGACCTCCTCGGCCGCTCCCTGCGCACCACCCGCCGCCCCGACGCCTTCAAGATCGCCGTCACCCTGCGCTCACTCGGCCGCGACGGCCTCGCCCACCTCATCGACCTCACCCACGCCGCAGCCCACCGGCTCGCCGCACTCCTCGACGCCCACCCCGGCTTCGAACTCCACGCGCACCCCACCCTCACCACGGTCCTCTTCCGACCCACCCCCACGGACGACGACCACCTCGCCACCCTGCGCCGCACCCTCCTCCACGACGGCACCGCCGTCCTCGGCCGCGCCACCGCCGACGGCCGCCTCTGGCTCAAAGCCACCCTGCTCAACCCGCACACCACCGCGCAGGACCTCGACACCCTCGTCGCCCTCCTGGAAGGCAGAACCCCCCGATGACCGCCCAGCTCGAAACACCCCACGACCTCGTCGGAATCGGCATCGGCCCCTTCAACCTCTCCCTCGCCGCCCTCGCCCACGGCCTCCCCCAACAAGGCGTCAACCCCCTCGCCACCGCCTTCTACGACCAGCGCCGCGACTTCCGCTGGCACCCCGGCCTCCTCATCGACGGCGCCACCCTCCAAGTCCCCTTCCTCGCCGACCTCGTCACCCTCGCCGACCCCGCCAGCCCCTGGACCTTCCTCAACTACCTCAAACACAAGGAACGGCTCTTCCCCTTCTACTTCGCCGAGCAGTTCCACATCCAACGCGCCGAATACGACGCCTACTGCCGCTGGGTCGCCGGCCGCCTCCCCGGACTCCACTTCGGCCACCAGGTCGACGCCGTCCGCTGGAACCCCGAACGCGACCTCTTCGAAGTCGACTTCACCCAACTCGACCCCGACGGCGAAGCCGAAGCCCTCGGCCGCACCCACACCCGCAACCTCGTCCTCGGCATCGGCACCACCCCCTACATCCCCGAACCCCTGCGCCCCCTCGCCGACGCCCCCACCGTCCCCGTCATCCACTCCGCCGACTACCTCGACAACCGCCAACGCATCCTCGGCGCCGACCACGTCACCGTCATCGGATCAGGCCAGTCCGGCGCCGAAATCTTCCTCGACCTGCTGCGCACCCGCCCCCACGGCCACGAACGCCTCACCTGGCTCGCCCGCACCCCCTCCTTCGCCCCCATGGAGTACTCCAAACTCGGCCTCGAACACTTCACCCCCGACTACACCCGCTACTTCCACGCCCTCCCCGAACCCGTCCGCGACCACCTCATCCCCGCCCAATGGCAACTCCACAAGGGCATCGACGCCGCCACCATCGCCGCCATCCACGACGAGCTCTACCGCCGCACCCTCCACGGCGGCTGGCCCGACGCCGTCCTCACCCCCGGCGTCAGCGTCCGCACCGCCGGCCGCGTCGCCACCACCAAGGTCGAACTCCACCTCGAACACACCCAGCAGGGCACCCGCTCCCGCCTCACCACCGACGCCGTCGTCCTCGCCACCGGCTACGAGGAACGCCCCCTCACCAGCCTCCTCGCCGGCCTCGACCCCTACCTGCGCAAGGACTCCTCCGGCCGCCCCCGCATCGACGACCGCCACCGCATGATCCTGGACCCCTCCGTCACCGGAACCGTCTTCGTCCAGAACGGCGAACGCCACACCCACGGCGTCGGTGCCCCCGACCTCGGCCTCGCCGCCTGGCGCAGCGCCGCCATCCTCAACACCCTTACCGACAAAGAGCCCTACCCCCAGCCCCGCCGCACCGCCTTCACCACCTTCGGCCTCGAACAGCGGGAGCACACCCGCCCGCACCCCGCGGGCGAGCTGCTCCCCCTCGTCGAACACCCATAAGGCGCAGGACTAGAACACCGGCACACCCGCCCGCGTCAGCCGCCAGTCCACCGACGCGAACGTCGACGCGTCCACCGCCCCCTTCGCCTTCACCCACTGGATGATCGTGTTACGGATCTCCTCCGAATTCGCCCACAGCTGCCTGGCCTGCGGAACATGCGGGAAGTTCCCGCCCCCCGAGGCCCGGTAGTTGTTCACCGCGAACACGAACCGCGCCGCCGGATCCACCGGCTTCCCCGCGAACGACAACCCCGAGATCCGCGACCCCACCGGCCGCGACACGTCGATGTCGTACGTCAGCCCGTACACCGCGTCGTAGTTGTAGTCCGGAATGCCCTCCGCGTTCGTCAGCTTCGCCGGATCCACCGGCGCGTCCACCGCCGTCCGCACGTAGTACCGCGCCGAGAACTCCAGGTAGTCCTTCAGCTGCGCACCCGTGAGCAGCCGCGCCTCCAGCGTGTTCTCGAACGGGTACAGCCCCGCCGCGTCCTTGATCGTGATCTGCCCCGCCGGAATCGACGCCGTCCGCGAGAAACACGACGCCTGCGACAGCACCGGCAGCGCCGCCCACTCCGAACCGGCCAGCGCCGCCTTCACCGTCTCCGCCTGCACATGGTTGATCAGGTCGATCACCGGCACGTCCTTCACCGGCCCGTCCGCCGAGGACATCGCCTGCGCCGACGTACCGATCACCTGGTTGACGTACGCGACCACCTTGCGGTGCTCGTCCGACAGCAGCCGCACGATCTTCTCGTCCTCGGCCGCCGTGTTCGAGTTCAGCACCCGCGCCGCGACCTTCGCCACCGACCAGCGGCCCTTGTCCCACACCAGCTCGAAATCGAACAGCGTCAGCCGCTGCCCCCACTTCAACGGCTCCGACAGCACCACGTCCTTGCCGGTCGCCTTGTTCCGCACCCGGTACTCCGGGATCTCCGTGTGCGCGTGACCCACCAGGACCGCGTCGATCCCCGCCACCTGCTCCGCCACCAGCGCGGCCGCGTTCTCGACGTACGGCAGCTGGTCCCCGTAGCTCGACGTACCGCTGGACCCCGAATGCGCCGACACGATCACCACGTCCGCACCCATCGAGCGCAGCTTCGGCACGTACTTCGCCGCCTGCTCCTCCAGCCCCGGGAACGTCATCTTCCCCTGCACGTTCGCCTTGTCCCAGATCGCGATCCCCGGGTTCGTCAGCCCCAGCACCGCCACCTTCACGTCCCGCCCGTGCGGCGTGCGCAGCCGGTGCATGCTGTATGGCGGGAACGCCGGCCGCAGCGTCTTCGCGTCCAGCGCGTTCGCCCCCAGCAGCGGGAAGTCACACTGCTCCTCGAACTTGCGCAGCACCGGGATCCCGTAATTGAACTCGTGGTTCCCCAGCGCCGCCGCGTCATAGCCGATCGCGTTCATCGCCTGCGCCATCGGATGCACCGGACCGCGCCGCGCGGTGATCGGATCCACCTTCGCGTAGTAGTACGAGAGCTGCGTGCCCTGGATCGTGTCACCGGCGTCGATCAGCAGCGTGTTGCACCGGCCCCGGTCCGCCCGCACCTGCTCCACCAGCGTCGAGATCTTCGCCAGGCCGACATCGTTGTGCGCCTTGTCGTCGAACTCCTTGTCCGTGAAGTAATCCCAGTTGAAGACGTTGCCGTGCAGATCGGTCGTCCCCATCACGGTGAACGCGTACGTACGCGGCCCCTTCGCGGCCCCCAGCGAACCGGCCTGCGGGCCCTCCTGCGCGGCGGCCGGGGTGCTCGTGGCCCCCGCCAGCGCCACCGCCGCACCCGTCGCGGCCGAGGCCCCCATGAACTTCCTACGGTCGAACGCCATGCCATCTCCCCTTGTGAGGCGTGTGTTTCGAGGCGTGAACAACGCGCGTAGATTCTGACCCACCGGTAACAAAGCGCAACACCCCCACCAGGTTTCGATCCGATGACCACACCCGTACGAGCGACAGTGCGACAGTGAAACCATGACCGACGAAGCCATCAGCAACAGCCGGGACGCCGCACACCTGCCCTACGGAACCCCCGAAACCCCGCGCGTCGCCGTCCGCGGCGAAGCCCGCCTCGAAGTCGACCCCGAGATCGCCCGCATCGGCATCACCGTCAGCGCCCGCGGCACCGACCGCCGCGCCGCCCTCGAAGACCTCACCCGCCGCAACAACGCCGTCCTCGACCTCGTCAAGAGCTACGGCGAACCCGTCGAGAAACTCGAAACCGGCGCCTTCTCCATCACCCCCGAACTCACCCGCCACGGCCGCGCCGAACGCGTCCGCGCCTACCACGGCCGCGTCCACATCACCGCCGAACTCAACGACTTCACCACCCTCGGCGAACTCACCACCCGCCTCGCCGACCTCGAACTCACCCAGGTCGACGGCCCCTGGTGGGCCCTGCGCCCCACCTCGCCCGCCCACGGCGAAGCCCGCCGCCAGGCCGTCCTCGAAGCCGTCCAGCGCGCCCGCGAATACGCCCAGGCCCTCGGCGCCGAACTCGCCGCCCTGGTCGAGCTCGCCGACCTCGGCGCCGAGAACGGCGCCCCCCTCGGCCGGCCCGGCGGGGGCGGCATGCGCACCATGGCCTTCGCCGCCGACGCCGAGGATTCCGTCGCCCCGCCCCTCGACCTCGAACCCCAGCGGCAGACCGTCTACGCCCAGGTCAACGCCCGCTTCACGATGACCCCGCCGCAGCTCTGAAACCCGTACAAAACGCCGAACCGGTGCCCCTGTCGGGGTGCTCATCAGAGCACCCCGATGCACATTCAATAAATGTCAACAACCTTTTGCCTAACGGTTGTTGAGTGGACACCCGGAACCAATTTCCTACTGCCTGGTAGGGGCATACGCTCGACCCATGCGCCGAGCGAAAATCGTATGTACCCTGGGCCCCGCCACCGACTCATACGACCAGATCAAAGCCCTGGTCGAAGCCGGAATGGACATCGCCCGCCTCAACCTCAGCCACGGCACCTACGCCGAACACGAGGAGCGCTACCAGCGCGTACGCAAGGCCTCCGACGAGACCGGCCGCAGCGTCGGCATCCTCGCCGACCTTCAAGGCCCGAAGATCCGACTCGGCCGCTTCCACGAAGGCCCCGTACTCCTTGAACGCGGCGACGACTTCACCATCACCGTCGAAGACCACGAAGGTGACCGCCACACCTGCGGCACCACCTACAAGGGCCTCGCCGCCGACGTCACCACCGGCGAACGCATCCTCGTCGACGACGGCCGCGTCACCCTCGAAGTCACCGCCGTCGAAGGGCCCCGCGTCCACACCCGCGTCATCGAAGGCGGCATGGTCAGCGACCACAAGGGACTCAACCTCCCCGGCGTCGCCGTCTCCGTCCCCGCCCTCTCCGAAAAAGACATCGACGACCTCCGCTGGGCCCTGCGCACCGGCGCCGACGTCATCGCCCTCTCCTTCGTCCGCAGCGGCCACGACATCGAAGACGTCCACCGCATCATGGACGAAGAAGGCCGACGCCTCCCCGTCATCGCGAAGATCGAAAAGCCCCAGGCCGTCGACAACATCGACGACATCGTCGCCGCCTTCGACGGCATCATGGTCGCCCGCGGCGACCTCGGCGTCGAAATGCCCCTCGAACACGTCCCCATCGTCCAAAAGCGCGCCGTCAAACTCGCCAAACGCAACGCCAAGCCGGTCATCGTCGCCACCCAGATGCTCGACTCGATGATCGACAACTCCCGCCCCACCCGCGCCGAAGCCTCCGACGTCGCCAACGCCGTCATCGACGGCACCGACGCCGTCATGCTCTCCGGCGAAACCAGCGTCGGCAAATACCCCGTCGAAACCGTCCGCACCATGGCCCGCATCGTCGAAGCCGCCGAAGAAGACATCCTCGCCAAGGGCCTCCCGCCCCTCACCGACCGCAACAAACCCCGCACCCAGGGCGGAGCCGTCGCCCGCGCCGCCGCCGAAATGGGCGACTTCCTCGGCGCGAAATTCCTCGTCGCCTTCACCCAGAGCGGAGACACCGTCCGCCGGCTCTCCCGCTACCGCTCACCCATCCCCCTGCTCGCCTTCACCCCCGACGAGGCCACCCGCTCCCAGCTCAACCTCACCTGGGGCGTCGAAACCTTCCTCGGCCCCCACGTCGACTCCACCGACGCCATGGTCGCCCAGGTCGAGGAAGAACTCCTGCGCATCGGACGCTGCGTCCCCGGCGACGTCGTCGTGATCACCGCCGGCTCACCGCCCGGCGTCAGCGGCAAGACCAACCTCGTCCGCATCCACCACATCGGCGACGCGGTCCGCTAGCCCCACCCCCCCCGCAGCGCAGGCCCGGTGACACCCCCCACCCCCGGGGTGTCACCAGCCGAAACGCCGGCCCACCGCGTGGCAGCCCTAGTACTTGGCCCCGACGTGCAGATCCATGAGCGCGACGCACGCTTTCCGGGCGACGGAAACGTTGTACGGATCGGCCCCCCGCGCGAGCACGGTCCACCGCACCCCGACCTTGGTGAGGGTGTCGGTACACAGCTTCCGGATGTCGTCGGACTTGTTGGTGAAGAAGTAGCGGGGGTACTCGTACCGCTTGCCGTTCCGCACGGTCCAGTTGATGCTCCGGCACCCGTCGGAGTGGATCAGTCCCCGGATGAACGCCCACGGGTGCGCATCGACGATGTCCTGCTGCCACGGTTCGAGGACGATCCGCCGATCGTGTTTCCGGCCGGGCCCGTGTTGCGGGAACATGCACGTCCAGTGCCGCCCGTAGCTGGTCACGGCCACGCAGCCCTGCTTCTGCAGCAGGTGGACCCTTTCATCGGGCCGTACAGCCTTGATCGCCGCGCGGCACAGTTCGATGAGTCCCGGCCACGCGTCGGCGCAGGCGATCCGGAGATGGTGTCCTCCGCGCGGATGCGGGCTGATGCAGCCATCACCGAGATAGAGGCCGAGCAAGTACGCGTATGACGCCTCGTCCGTGGGCGCCGTGCAGGGCAGCGCGTGGGGGAGAAGGCGCGGAAGGGGCTCTACACGCGATGTCCACGCCCGGATGGCGGCGCGGGATATCCCGGTTTCTTTGCTGACGGAGTTCAGGCTGCGCCCGTCGGCGAGCAGGTCCAGCGCGTGTGCGCGAGTGTTCAAGTCGTACATGTGGCCGACGCTGCCGCGCGGGATTCGATCACGTGGCGTATTTCGCTCGGCTTCCCCGAAACGAGTGAAGGTCACGCGATTCTCGCGTGACCTTGGAAATGAAGGAAAAGTGCCCCGGGTCGGACTCGAACCGACACTGTGTGGGTTTTGAATCCACTGCCTGCTGCCAAATTGGGCTACCGGGGCTTATGGATCGAAGGTTGAGGTCGACCCGCTGCGAGTACACCTTACCGCAGCTAGGTAGGCTCAGGGGAGCAGTAGTGCCCCGTATCAAGGAGCCCCCGTGACCGCCGAGCATGAGTCGACGCCCACGCCCGACGCCGACCAGTCGCACGTTCCGCCGCTGACGACCCGGGTCGTCATCGCCGAGGACGAGGCGCTCATCCGTCTGGATCTGAAAGAGATGCTGGAGGAGGAGGGGTACTCCGTCGTCGGGGAGGCCGGGGACGGGCAGAGGGCCGTCGAGCTGGCTCGGGAGCACCGGCCCGACCTGGTGATCCTGGATGTGAAGATGCCCGTCCTGGACGGGATCTCCGCCGCCGAGAAGATCGCGGAGGAGTCCATCGCCCCCGTCCTGATGCTGACCGCGTTCTCGCAGCGCGACCTCGTCGAGCGGGCCCGGGACGCCGGGGCCATGGCGTACCTGGTGAAGCCGTTCAGCAAGAGCGACGTCGTCCCGGCCATCGAGATGGCCGTGTCCCGCTTCGCGGAGCTGAAGGCGCTGGAGAAGGAGGTCGCGGACCTTTCCGCGCGTCTGGAGACCCGCAAGCTGGTGGACCGTGCCAAGAGCATCCTGCAGACCCAGTACGGGCTGACCGAGCCGGCTGCCTTCCGGTGGATCCAGAAGACCTCCATGGACCGCCGCATGTCGATGCAGCAGGTCGCCGAGGCGGTCATTGAGGACGCCGAGGAGAAGAAGCAGAGCGCCGGGAAGTAGCGGTACGCGAGAAGCGTGAGGCCCGTCCCCCAGGGGGACGGGCCTCACGCGTGAGCGGGGTGGCGGGGGCTAGTCCTCGCCGAGGTAGGCCTTGCGGACGTCCTCGTTGACGAGGAGTTCGCGGCCCGGGCCCGACAGGACGATCTTGCCGATCTCCATGACGTGGCCCTGGTCGGCGAGCGACAGCGCGGCCTGGGCGTTCTGCTCGACCAGCAGGATCGTGGTCCCGGCCGCCTTGAGCTCGGCGATCGTCGCCATGATCTTCTGCATCATGAGGGGGGAGAGGCCCATGGAGGGCTCGTCCAGCATGAGCAGCTTCGGGCGGCACATGAGCGCGCGGCCCATGGCGAGCATCTGCTGCTCGCCGCCCGAGAGGGTGCCGGCGGCCTGCTTGCGGCGTTCGCCCAGGATCGGGAAGAGCTCGTAGGCGCGCTCGACGTCCTGCTGAATGGCGGCCTTGTCGTTCTGGAGGTAGGCGCCGAGGAGCAGGTTGTCCTCGATGGTCATGCGCGGGAAGATGTGCCGCCCCTCGGGGGAGTGGGCGAGCCCGAGCGCGACGATGTCGTGTGCCTGGACCTTCTTGAGCGATTTGCCCTCGAACTTCACCTGGCCTCCGGCCGGCTTGATGAGGCCGGAGAGGGTGCGCAGGGTGGTGGTCTTGCCGGCGCCGTTGGTGCCGATGAGGGTGACGATCTGGCCGGCTTCGACGGTGAAGGAGATGCCCTTGACGGCTTCGATCTTGCCGTAGGCGACGCGGAGGTCTTCGACCTCGAGGAGGGCGGTCACTTGGCTTCTCCGTCCGTGCTGGTGGTGCTGTGCGCCTCCGCGGCCTCGGCTTCCGTGGCTTCGGCTTCCGCTGCCCCGGCTTCCGCTGCCCCGGCTTCCGCGGCTGCGGCTTCCGCGGCTTCGACTTCCGCGGCTTCGTCGGCGCCGGGGGCGCCTTCGAAGGGTTCGCCGAGGTAGGCGGCGATGACGCGTTCGTCGCTCTGGACTTCGGTGGCGGTGCCTTCGATGAGCTTCTCGCCCTGGACGAGGCAGGCGACGCGGTCGCAGAGGTTGAAGATGAAGCGCATGTCGTGCTCGATGACGAGGACGGCGATGCCCTGGTCGCGGATCGCGAAGATGAGTTCTTCGGCGGCGCGGGTTTCCTGGGGGTTCATGCCGGCGGTGGGCTCGTCGAGGAGGATGAGGCCGGGGTCGCTGGCGAGGGCGCGGGCGATTTCCAGCTTGCGCTGTTCGCCGTAGGGGAGGTTGCGCGCGAGGTGGTCGGCCTTGTGGGCGAGGCCGATGAAGTCCAGGAGTTCCATGGCGCGGGTGCGGCTGGCTTCTTCGGCGCGGCCGAAGCTGGGCAGGCGCAGGAGGGCGGACCAGAGGCCTTCCTTGGTGCGGGTGTGGCGTCCGACGAGGACGTTTTCCAGGACCGTCATGTTGTTGAAGAGACGGATGTTCTGGAAGGTGCGGGCGATGCCGGCCGCAGTGACCTTGTAGGACTTGGGGGGCAGGACCGTGCCCTTGTACCGGACTTCGCCCTCGGTGGGGATGTAGAGGCCGGTGAGGCAGTTGAAGAAGGTGGTCTTGCCGGCGCCGTTGGGGCCGATGAGGCCGACGATCTCGCCGCTGCGGACGGTGAGGTCGACGTTCTTGACGGCGGTGAGGCCACCGAAGCGCATCGTGACGCCGCGGGCGTCGAGGACCGTCTCGGTGACCGTCTCGGTCGTGGTGGTGGTCATGGATCAGGCCCCTGTCTTGCCGAGGACTGTGGGTGCTTCGAGGTCCTTGTGCAGTTCGAGCTGGTTGCGCCGGTTGGGGATGAGGCCTTCGGGGCGCAGGCGCATCAGGACGACGAGTGCGATGCCGAAGGCGAGGAGCTGGATGTCGCCGAAGTCCTGGAGCTTGTTGGGGATGAGGAAGAGGAGGGCGCCGCCGACGAGGGGTCCGGCGATGGTGCCCATGCCGCCGAGGACGACGGCGGCGAGGAGGAACGCCGAGTTCGGGGGGACGGCGTTGGCGAAGACGTACTGGTCCGGGGTGACGGTGTAGTTCACGTGGGCCTGTACGGCGCCGGCGAGGCCGGCGAGGGTGGCGCCGAGGGCGAAGGCGATGAGTTTGACGCGGAAGCCGTTGATGCCCATGGCTTCGGCGGCGGTCTCGTCTTCGCGGATGGCGACCCAGGCGCGGCCGATGCGGGATTCGGCGCTGCGCCGGAAGACCATGACCACGATGAGGGTGACCAGGAGCATCAGGAAGAAGTAGTTGGCGAAGCGGCCGATGGTGAATCCGGCGAGGGTGTGGCTGGCGCCGAAGTCGAAGCCGAAGAGGTCGACGTTGGGGACGCCGGCGATGCCGTTGGGGCCGTTGGTGAGGTCGGGGCCGGAGACGCCGTCGAGGTTGTTCATCGAGATCCGGAAGATCTCTCCGAAGCCGAGGGTGACGATGGCGAGGTAGTCGCCGCGCAGGCGCAGGGTCGGGGCGCCGATGAGGACGCCGAAGACCATGGACGCGCCGGCTCCGAGGAGGATCGCGGCCCAGAAGGGGAAGTGCACTCCGAAGGGGGAGTTGGGGGAGCCGGAGACCAGGGCCGCGGTGTAGGCGCCGACGCCGAGGAAGGCGACGTAGCCGAGGTCGAGGAGGCCGGTGAGGCCGACGACGATGTTCAGGCCGAGGGCGACGGTGGCGAAGATGAGGATGTTGACGCCGAGGGTCGCGTACTGGTCGTCGGTCTGGGTGAGCGGGAAGGCGGCGGCCGCGACGAAGGCGCCGACGAGGGCGACGTTGCGGTGCTTGTTGGTGAGGGCGCTGAAGCGGGCGACGAGGCCGGCTTTGTGGATGGCGCCGAAGAGGAAGCCGGCGGCGATCAGGAACCCGATGAAGAGGTCCTGGTACGAGGTGGTGACGCCGAAGGTGAAGACGCCGAGTGCGACGGCGAGGAGGGCTGCGATCAGCAGGATCTCGGCGTAGGCCGGGAGTTCGCGGGCGGGCTTGGGGGTGCCTGAGGCGTGGGCGGCCTTGGTGACGGCCCAGCTGTTGCCGATGTTGTGCTTGGTCTGCTCCCACCAGCTGTCTTCGGGGTCCGCGAGTTCGAGTGCGGGGCGTTCGAAGGGGAGGGAGCGGGCGCCGAGGTAGGCGGCGGCGGCGGTGACGAGGGCGATGAAGCCGCCGGGTTCGAGGTTGACGAGGCCGCCGAGGGTGTCGCTGATGGCCCAGGCCGTGTAGAGGACGGTGAGCAGGGTGCCGAGGGCGGTGAGTTTGATCGCGGCGTCGGCTCCGGCGGGGGTGAGCCAGCGCAGGCCCTTGATGCCGTAGGAGGAGAGGCCGAAGAGGGTGGTGAGGGCGCCGCCGACGAGGACGAGCCACTGGAGGCCGCCGGGGTATCCGTAGACGGTGAGGTCGCCGGGGAAGGCGGAGGTCCAGGTCCAGGCGAGGAAGCAGGAGAGGACGGTGAGGGCGCCGCCGGCGGTGGCGAGGGCGCGGGCCGTCTTCTCGGGGAGGGAGACTCCCGCGCGGCCGGCGGGGACCGTCTGCTCGGTGGTGTCGGTGGTGGTTGTCGTCATGGTTCTCACGCCCTGTCGGCCACGCGCTCGCCCAGCAGACCCTGGGGTCGGAAGAGCAGCACGAGGATGAGGAGTACGAACGCCCAGGTGTTGCCCCAGGACTGGCCGCCGAGCTGGCTCATGCCGGGGACGTCGGCGATGTAGGCGGTGGTGAGGGTTTCGGCGAGGCCGAGGACCAGGCCGCCGATCATGGCGCCGTAGATGTTTCCGATGCCGCCGAGGACGGCGGCGGTGAAGGCCTTGAGGCCGAGGATGAAGCCCATGCGGTAGTTGACTTCGCCGTATTTGAGGCCGTAGGCGACGGCTCCGATGGCGGCGAACGCGGCGCCGAGGGCGAAGGCGACCGTGATGATGCGGTCGGTGTTGATGCCCATGAGCTTGGCGGTGTCGGGGTCCTGGGCGGTGGCCTGCATGCCGCGGCCGGTGCGGGTCTTCTTGACGAAGAAGCCGAGGATGGCCATGGAGATGGGGGCGGCGATCAGCAGGAAGACGTCACCGGTCTGGATGGTGATGCTGCCGATGTGGAAGGGGCCGCCGGGGATTTCGGGGAAGACCCTGGAGGACTTCGCGTCGGGGTACCAGGCCCATACCGCCTGCTGGAGGACGATGGAGAGGCCGATGGCGGTGATGAGCGGTGCGAGCCGGGGAGCGCTGCGCAGGGGGCGGTAGGCGAAGCGTTCGGCTCCGACGGCTATGAGGGTGGCGATGATGATCGCACCGATGATCATGAGGGGCAGGGCGAGCCACATGGTGGTGCCGCCGGGGAGCATCAGCCAGACCGTGAGGGCTCCGAACCCGCCTGTCATGAAGATCTCGCCGTGGGCGAAGTTGATGAGCTGGACAATGCCATAGACCATCGTGTAGCCGATGGCGACGAGCCCGTACATGGATCCCAGTAGCAGGCCGTTGACCAGCTGTTGCGGCAGTTCGTGCACCGCAGGTCCTCCGAGTCTTTCGACGGATGTGACACCGCGCGGGGCGCAAGGTGCGCGCCCCGCGCGGCGGGTGAGGGGTGAGGCGGGCCGGTGGCTAGGGGCTAGCGGTTCGGCCGGGGGGAGGTCAGCCGCCGTAGGTGCCGGACTCGACGGACTTCCACTCGCCGCCGTCGACCTTGTAGACGGTGAGCTGCTTGTTGGTGGCGTCGCCGAACTCGTCGAAGGAGACCTTGCCGGTCACGCCGTCGAAGGAGACGCCCTGGACGGCTTCGAGGACCTTGGTGCGGGCGTCGGAGGGGAGCTTGCCGTCGTTGGCGTCGACGACCTTCTTGACCGCTTCGATGACCGCCCAGGCGGAGTCGTAGGAGTAGCCGCCGTAGGCCGCGAAGGGGTCCTTGTAGCCGGCCTTGGTGTAGTTGGCGACGAAGTCCTTGGCGGAGGGGAGGCTTTCGACGGGGGCGCCGACGGAGGTGGCGAGGTCGCCGCCGGCGGCGTCGCCCGCGAGCTCGACGAACTTCTTGTCGTAGATGCCGTCACCGCCGACGAGCGGGATGTTGGCGCCGGAAGCCTTGATCTGCTTGCTGAGCGGGCCGGCCGCGGGGTACTCGCCGCCGTAGTAGACGACGTCGGCGCCCGAGCTCTTGACCTGGGTCACGATCGCGGAGAAGTCCTTGGAGTCCGGGTCGATGTGACCCTCGCCGGCGACGGCGCCGCCGAGCTTGGTGAACTCGCCCTTGAAGGTTCCGGCGAGGCCGGCGCCGTAGGTCTTCTTGTCATCGATGATGAAGACCTTCTTCTTGCCCGCCTTGTTGAAGAGGTACTGCGCCGCGAACGGGCCCTGGATGGCGTCCGTGGTGGCGGTGCGGAAGTAGCTCTTGTAGGTGCGGACCTTCTGGCCCTCGGCCCACTTGGGGCCCTGGGTCAGGGACGGGCTGGTGTTGGCCGGGGAGATCTGGGCCAGCTTGGCGTCGTCGAAGACCTTCTGCATGGACTCGGAGACCGAGGAGTTCAGCGGGCCGACGACGCCGAGGACGTCCTTGTCGGCGGTGAGCTTGGTGGCGTTCTGCTGGCCGGAGGAGGCCTGGGCCTGGTCGTCGAGCGCCTGGATCTTGAAGGTGACGCCCTTGACGTACTTCTTCTCGTTGGCCTGCTTGGCGGCGAGGTCCGCGGAGTTCTTGATGCCGAGGCCGAGGGCGGAGAGGTCGCCGGTCAGCGGGGCGTCGACGCCGATGACGACCGTGGTGTTGCCACCGTCGCCGGCGGAGCCGCCGCTGTCGCGAGAGCCGCAGGCGGTCAGAGTGAGGGCGCCCGCGGCGAGGGCGGCGGTCACGGCGATGAGCTGACGATGACGCACGATCAGTCCTTTCCTGGCGCCGCGTCCCCCCTGGGACGCGCCGAGTCGAACGCGGGAACCGAACTGAAGGGAATCCGGCGGTCGCGGTAACTGGCCGTGACTCTAAGCGGCTCATCGGGGGATATGGAGGGCTCAGGCCAATGATGTGACTCTCTTGTTATGCCACGGCGTAATACATAGCGGATCTCTGCGGGTGGAACGGGGGAATTCAGGCCGGTTCGTCTTGTCCGCATGCTGAGACCGGTGAGGACCATGGAGCGCTTTGAGTCCTGTCGCGCCAGGACTCTGGGGCCCGTTGGTCATGACGGGGGTGCGGTCGCTCCGTCTCGGGTATCGGGACAGGCCCTGGTCAGGGCGACGGAAAGGTCCCTGGCATATCGGTCACCGGGGATGTAACTGTGATCCTCTTTCTGGAATCCATTACTCAGGGTTACTTCGAGGAATGGCATTCCGGAATTCCGTGCTACATGCACGCAATCCTTGGCCTGAATCGTCAGGATCAGCTCGCGGACTTCCCCCGCCGCCACCGTGACCGGCAGGACCGGCTGGATCGCCACGCTCAGCGCGCTCGACGGCTGGCCGATCCGCTCCAGCGTCACGGCCGGGCCGGAGTCGGTCCGCACACGCACAGTGAACGCGAAGGCGCTCCCGGCGGGAGGCGGGTCGAGGGGGTCCCCGTAGGCGAGGGACAGCGTCTGGGAGGGCGGCGCCGGTGCGACGGGCGCCGGCGCCTCGGGCCGGGTGGCGTACCAGCGGGCGGCGCCCGCGGCCAGGACGGCGGCCGCCCCCAGGGCCAGCAGGGCCCGCCGGTGCCGGGCGGCGCCCGCGCGGACCGTCTCGGCCAGCCGGTTCGCGGGCGCACGGGGACCCGTGCGCGGGGCCTCGCGGCCGGTCGTGCCCTCCCCGGGCTCCACGGGCCCGATGCCCCCGCTCACCGCCCCGGCCCGCCCGCCGGGAACGCCGCGGGGGTGGTCACGCGCGCGGCGGTGGCGCGCCGCGGCGCCGGTCCCGATCCCATGGGGGGAACGCTAGACCGGCACCGGGAGCCGCACAACTGCTCGTATCGGCGGGCTTGTTACGACTCCGTGTCGCGCAGCAGGCAGGTGAGGCGGGCGGTGCAGACGCGGCGGTCCTGCTCGTCGGAGATGACGATCTCGTAGGTGGCGGTGGAGCGGCCCCGGTGGACGGGGGTGGCGACGCCGGTGACCAGGCCGGAGCGGGCGCCGCGGTGGTGGGTGCAGTTCAGGTCGACGCCGACGGCGATCTTGTTGATGCCGCCGTGCATCATCGCGCCGATGGAGCCGAGGGTCTCGGCCAGGACGGCGGAGGCGCCGCCGTGCAGGAGTCCGTAGGGCTGGGTGTTGCCCTTGACCGGCATGGTGGCGACGACCCGCTCGGCGGAGGCCTCCAGGACGCGGATCTCCATGCGGGTGCCGAGGTCGCCGGCGGAGAAGAGGGCGGGCAGGTCTATGCCCAGGGCCGCGTACTCGTCGAGGACCTCCTGCGGGAACTTCACGGCGTGCTCGGCGTGCTGCTCGGCCATGGGGTCTGCTCCGTTCGTCAACGCTCGTTAACCGATGTGTGTCGGGGCCGTTCTATCAGGTCCGTCAGGCCCGCTCGAAGCGCACGACGACGGACTTGCTGGCGGGGGTGTTGCTGGTGTCGGCGGTGGAGTCGAGGGGGACCAGCACGTTGGTCTCGGGGTAGTAGGCGGCGGCGCAGCCCCGGGCGGTCGGGTAGTGGACGACGCGGAAGCCGGGCGCCCGGCGCTCGACGCCGTCGGTCCACTCGCTGACGAGGTCGGTGTAGGAGCCGTCGGCCAGGCCCAGCTCGGCGGCGTCGTCGGGGTGGACCATGACGACGCGGCGGCCGCCGGTGATGCCGCGGTAGCGGTCGTCGAGGCCGTAGATGGTGGTGTTGTACTGGTCGTGGCTGCGCAGGGTCTGCAGGAGCAGGCGGCCGGCGGGCACGCGCGGGTACTCGACGGGGGCGGCGGTGAAGTTGGCCTTGCCGGTCCTGGTGGGGAAGCGGCGTTCGTCGCGGGGGGCGTGCGGGAGCCGGAAGCCGCCGGGGTGGGCGACGCGGGCGTTGAAGTCCTCGAAGCCGGGGATCACGCGGGCGATGCGGTCGCGGATGGCGGCGTAGTCGGCTTCGAACTCCTCCCACGGGGTGGCGGAGGCGCCGCCGAGGACGGCGCGGGCCATGCGGGCGACGATGGCGGGCTCGGACAGCAGGTGGGGGGAGGCGGGGGCGAGGTTGCCGCGGGAGGCGTGGACCATGCCCATGGAGTCCTCGACGGTCACGAACTGCTTGCCGGAGGCCTGGACGTCCTTGTCGGTGCGGCCGAGGGTGGGCAGGATCAGGGCGCGCCGGCCGGTGACGGCGTGGGAGCGGTTGAGCTTGGTGGAGACGTGCACGGTCAGGGAGGCGCGGCGCATCGCGGCCTCGGTGACGTCGGTGTCGGGGGTGGCGCCGACGAAGTTGCCGCCCATGGCGAAGAAGACCTTGGCCTCGCCGTCGCGCAGGGCCTGGATGGCGCGGACGACGTCGAAGCCGTGGGCGCGCGGCGAGGTGATGGCGAATTCGCGGTCGAGGGCGTCGAGGAAGGCGGGCGCGGGACGTTCGAAGATCCCCATGGTGCGGTCGCCCTGGACGTTCGAGTGGCCGCGGACGGGGCAGACGCCGGCGCCGGGGCGGCCGATGTCGCCGCGCAGCAGGAGGAGGTTGACGACCTCGCGGATGGTGGCGACGGCGTGCTTGTGCTGGGTCAGGCCCATGGCCCAGCAGACGATGGTGCGCTTCGAGGCCAGGATCATGGCCAGGGCGGCTTCGATGTCGGGGCGGGTGAGGCCGGTGGCGGTGAGGGTCTCGTCCCAGTCGGCTTCCCGGGCGGCGGCCGCGAACTCCTCGTAGCCGTGGGTGTGCTCGCGGATGAAGGCCTCGTCGGTGGCCCCGTCGGCCTCGATGACGAGCTTGTTGAGGAGGCGGAAGAGGGCCTGGTCGCCGCCGATGCGGATCTGGAGGAAGAGGTCGGTCAGGGCGGTGCCCTTGAACATGCCGAGGGGGGTCTGGGGGTTCTTGAAGCGTTCGGTGCCGGCCTCGGGCAGCGGGTTCACCGAGATGATCTTCGCGCCGGCCTGCTTGGCCTTCTCCAGGGCGGAGAGCATGCGCGGGTGGTTGGTGCCCGGGTTCTGCCCGGCGACGATGATCAGTTCGGCCTGGTGGAGGTCTTCGAGGGAGACGCTGCCCTTGCCGATGCCGATCGTCTCGTTCAGCGCGGAGCCCGAGGACTCGTGGCACATGTTGGAGCAGTCGGGCAGGTTGTTGGTGCCGAACTCGCGGGCGAAGAGCTGGAAGAGGAACGCGGCCTCGTTGCTGGTGCGGCCCGAGGTGTAGAAGACGGCCTCGTCGGGGGAGGACAGGGCGCGCAGCTCCTGCGCGATCACCGAGAAGGCCTCCTTCCAGCTGATCGGCTCGTAGTGGTCGCCGCCCTCGGGGAGGTAGACGGGCTCGGTGATGCGGCCCTGCTGGCCGAGCCAGTAGCCGGAGCGGGTGGCGAGGTCGGCGAGGGAGTGCTCGGCGAAGAACGCCGGGGTGACCCGGCGCAGGGTGGCCTCCTCGGCGACGGCCTTGGCGCCGTTCTCGCAGAACTCGGCGGTGTGCCGCTTGTCGCCTTCGGGCCAGGCGCAGCCGGGGCAGTCGAAGCCGTCCTTCTGGTTGACCTTGAGGAGGGTGCGGGCGGTGCGGACGAGGCCCATCTGCTCCTGGGCGATCTTCAGCGTGTGCCCGATCGCGGGCAGGCCGGCCGCCGCGTGCTGAGGGGGCGCGACCTGCGGCGCGTCCTGTACGGGATCACCTGCGGGCGGCTTGGTGGCCATGTCGCTCCCCTTCGAGCATCCTGAGCTGCTTCGTTGCTGCTTAGTCGCTGCTTCGTCGCGCGCGCGGCCGGTGCGGGCCGCGGCCGCGCGCCGTCTGCCGCGTTGCGTGCGCGCCGTATGCGCGTGCGCGTCCGAATCCTGTCACGCTGCGCCGACATCGCCGACGGCGGATTTGTCGGTGGGGGCGCCTAGGATCGGGGACGTGGCAGAGACAGCATCGAAGAAGACCGACCAGCCGACCGCAGCGGACCGCCCCCGCCTGATGCTCATGGACGGGCACTCCCTGGCGTACCGGGCGTTCTTCGCGCTGCCCGCGGAGAACTTCACGACCGCGACCGGCCAGCCGACGAACGCCATCTACGGCTTCGCGTCGATGCTGGCGAACACGCTGCGCGACGAGGCGCCCACGCATTTCGCGGTGGCGTTCGACGTCTCGCGCAAGACGTGGCGCTCGACGGAGTTCCCCGAGTACAAGGCGAACCGCTCCAAGACCCCCGACGAGTTCAAGGGACAGGTCGAGCTGATCGGCGAGCTCCTGGACGCGATGAACGTGCCGCGGTTCGCGATCGACGGCTTCGAGGCCGACGACGTGATCGCCACGCTGGCGACGCGGGCCGAGGCCGCCGGCTTCGACGTGCTGATCGTCACCGGTGACCGGGACTCCTTCCAGCTGGTCTCCGAGCACACCACCGTGCTGTACCCGACCAAGGGCGTCTCCGAGCTGACCCGGTTCACCCCGGAGAAGGTCGAGGAGAAGTACGGGCTCACCCCGCAGCAGTACCCGGACTTCGCGGCGCTGCGTGGCGACCCGTCCGACAACCTGCCCGGCATCCCGGGCGTCGGCGAGAAGACCGCCGCGAAGTGGATCACCCAGTTCGGGTCGTTCGCTGAGCTGGTGGAGCGCGCCGAGGAGGTCAAGGGCAAGGCCGGGCAGAACTTCCGCGACCACCTGGAGGCCGTGAAGCTCAACCGGGTCCTGACCGAGATGGTCAAGGACGTCGAGCTGCCCAAGGCCCCCGCCGACCTGGAGCGCGCCCCCTACGACCGCTCCGCGGTGACCGGCGTGCTGGACGTCCTGGAGATCCGCAACGCCTCGCTGCGCGAGCGCCTGCTGGCCGTGGACCCGGGCACCGCCGAGGAGCCCGCCCCGGCCCCGGCGGCCGGGGTGGAGCTGGACGGGTCCGTGCTGGGCGCCGGTGAGCTGGGCCCCTGGCTCCAGGCCCACGCGGGCGGCCCGCTGGGCGTCTCCACCGTCGACAGCTGGGGCCTGGGCCAGGGCAACGTCTCCGAGGTCGCGCTCGCCGCGGCCGGCGGGGCCGCCGCCTGGTTCGACCCCTCCGTGCTGGACGAGGCCGACGAGAAGGCCTTCGCCGCCTGGGCCGCCGACCCGGCCCGCCCCAAGGTCGTGCACAACGCCAAGGGCCTGATGCGGGTCTTCCCCGAGCACGGCTGGACCCTGGCCGGGGTCACCATGGACACCGCGCTGGCCGCCTACCTGGTCAAGCCGGGCCGCCGCTCCTTCGCGCTGGACGCCCTGTCCAACGAGTACCTGCACCGGGAGCTCGCGCCCCCGGCAGCCGACGGCCAGCTCGCCTTCGGGGCCGACGAGAGCGCCGAGGCCGACGCCCTGATGGCGCAGGCCCGCGCCGTCCTCGACCTGGGCGAGGCCTTCACCGCCAAGCTCGACGAGGTGGGCGCCACCGAGCTGCTCCACGACATGGAGCTGCCCACCTCCGAGCTGCTGGCCCGGCTGGAGCGGGCGGGCATCGCCGCCGACCGCGAGCACCTGGAGGGCATGGAGCAGCAGTTCGCCGCAGCCGTGCAGCAGGCGGTGAAGGAGGCGCACGCGACGGTGGGCCACGAGTTCAACCTCGGCTCGCCCAAGCAGCTCCAGGAGGTGTTCTTCGGCGAGCTGGACCTGCCGAAGACGAAGAAGACCAAGACCGGTTACACCACGGACGCCGACGCCCTGGCCTGGCTGGCGACGCAGACCGACCACGAACTCCCGGTGATCATGCTGCGGCACCGGGAGCAGGCCAAGCTGCGCGTCACCGTCGAGGGCCTGGTCAAGTCCATCGCCGCCGACGGCCGGGTGCACACCAGCTTCAGCCAGACCGTCGCCGCGACCGGCCGGCTCTCGTCCACCGACCCCAACCTGCAGAACGTGCCGGTGCGCACCGACGAGGGCCGCGCCATCCGCCGCGGCTTCGTCGTCGGCGAGGGCTACGAGACCCTCATGACCGCCGACTACAGCCAGATCGAGCTGCGCGTCATGGCCCACCTCTCCGAGGACGAGGGCCTCATCGAGGCGTTCCTCTCCGGCGAGGACCTGCACACCACCGTCGCCTCCCAGGTGTTCGGGGTGGAGCGCTCCCGGGTCGACGCCGAGATGCGCCGCAAGATCAAGGCCATGTCGTACGGGCTCGCGTACGGGCTGTCCGCCTTCGGGCTCGCCCAGCAGCTGAACATCGAGCCCGCCGAGGCGCGCGGCCTGATGGACACCTTCTTCGAGCGGTTCGGCGGGGTCCGCGACTACCTCCAGCGCGTGGTCGACGAGGCCCGCGCCACCGGGTACACGGCCACCGTGTTCGGGCGCCGCCGCTACCTGCCCGACCTCAACAGCGACAACCGCCAGCGCCGCGAGGCCGCCGAGCGGATGGCGCTCAACGCCCCCATCCAGGGCACCGCCGCCGACATCGTCAAGGTCGCCATGCTCCGGGTGGACAAGGCCCTGACCGAGGCCGGACTGACCTCGCGGATGCTGCTCCAGGTCCATGACGAGATCGTGCTGGAGATCGCCCCCGGCGAGCGCGGGAAGGTCGAGGAGCTGCTGCGCCGCGAGATGGCCGCCGCCGTCGAACTGCGGGCTCCGCTCGACGTGTCGGTGGGCGTGGGCGCGGACTGGGAGTCCGCCGCGCACTGACGGACGGCCGTACGCCGGCCCGGACGCCCGTTCCCGCCTACGCGGCGGGGACGGGCGTCCGCGCGTCCCGGGCCGTGGCGCCGGGGCCGGCGGGGTCCCGGGGGCGCCGGTGCAGGAGGCGGACGAGGGCCCCGTACAGCAGCAGGCCGACGGCGAGGCCGCCGCCCGCGCCGAAGCAGACGGTCGGGACGATGTCGAGCGGGGTGCGGATCCGGTCGAAGAAGGTGAAGTAGCGCACCACCCGCAGGGTGATCCCCGCCGCCACGCACACCGTGAGCAGCGCGGCCGCCCCCCACAGCCCGCGACGGCCGAGCGCCGGCACCGCCGCGGGCGGCCCGGGCGGGACCGGCAGCCGGCGCCAGGCCGTCACCGTGAACCAGAACAGGGCGCAGCCGGCCAGCGCCGACGTTCCGTACTGGACGAAGGTGTAGAGGGGCAGCCCGAAGGCGAAGGGCTCCCCGAGCCGGGGGAGTGCGTCCGTCCCCCAGCGGTGCGGGTGCGTGAAGCTGTCCCACAGCACGTGCGTGAGCGAGCCCGCCACCGCCGACAGGTAGCACCACAGGGCGAGCGCGGCCGGCCGGCGCTCCCGCCAGGACTCACCGCGTACGAGGGCGTACGCCCGGCCCCGCCAGGCCCGCGGCAGCAGCGCGACGAGCGGCTCGCGCAGCAGGAGCCAGTACGCGCAGAGGGCGGCGGTGAGGGCGGCGTCCACGGTGACCACGCCGAGGGCCGAATGCGCGAAGCCGCCGTAGCGGAAGAGGCCTTCGACGACCGCGTCCGCGAAGTAGAAGGTGTCCGGCGCGAAGGATCCGAGGACGAGGGCGGAGGCGATCAGCGGCCCCCGGGCGCGACCGGTCCGGCGGACGGCCGGAAGCACGGCCGCCGCGTGGCTGAGGGTGAACGGCATGGCGCTTCTCCTGGATCTCGGGCGTCGGGAGGCGTCGGGACAGTATGCGCGAGCCGCGCGGGGACGTGGGGATCCGGTGAAAGCCGGACTTCGGTGCGTGCCCTGTGAAGGGAGTTGACGTAGGGTCACGCGCACGCCCAGGCCCTAGGGGAGGGACCCAACATGTCGGCACGAATAGCCGGACGCGGACTGCGCAGGGGCGCGGCCGCCGCTCTGGTATCGGCACTGGTCGCCGCGGCGATGACGGCCTCGCAGGGCCCGGCCGCCGGTGTCGGCGGGCGGATGTCCGCGGCCGGGGACGGTGCGGGGACGGTGGCGGCGGGGCCCGCCGCGGGCTCCGGCGGCGACTCCTCGTACTTCACCGAACTCCCGCCGCTGGTCAGCCCGCTGCCCCCGGCGGCGCTGCTGCCGGAGGACG
Source organism: Streptomyces sp. NPDC102258 (assembly GCF_055584685.1). Classification (NCBI taxonomy): domain Bacteria; kingdom Bacillati; phylum Actinomycetota; class Actinomycetes; order Kitasatosporales; family Streptomycetaceae; genus Streptomyces; species Streptomyces sp. NPDC102258. The sequence goes on along the minus strand of NZ_JBVJLO010000022.1, from coordinate 9,654 downwards.
GGCAGCCGGCCGCGCGGCCGACGCCCGGACCGGCCCCGGACGCGGCGGGCCCGGCCGTCCCCGTGACGGTGCCGGTGGTGTTCGAGGGTGCCCAGGGGATACCGGCGAGCGTGCTCGCGGCGTACCGGGGCGCCGAGCGCAAGGTGGCGGAGAGCGACCCCGGGTGCGGGCTGCGCTGGCAACTCCTCGCGGCGATCGGCAAGGTGGAGTCCGGACAGGCGAACGGCGGCCGGGTCGACGCCGCCGGAACGACCCTGCGGCCCATCCTGGGGCCCGTGCTCGACGGCAACGGCTTCGCGGACATCTCCGACACGGACGGCGGGGCCTATGACGGCGACGCCCGCCACGACCGGGCCGTCGGGCCGATGCAGTTCATCCCCTCCACCTGGGCCGGCTGGGGCCAGGACGCGAACGGCGACGGGCGCCGCGACCCGAACAACGTCCACGACGCGGCGCTGGCGGCGGCCCGCTACCTGTGCGCGGGCAACCGCGACCTGCGGGTGGGGGCGGACCTGGACCGGGCGGTGCTGTCGTACAACCAGTCCGCGGAGTACCTGCGGACGGTGCGGTCCTGGTTCGCGTACTACCTCCAGGGCGCGCACGAGGTCCCGGACACGGCCGGTACGGGCGGCGGCGGTTGGGGTTCCGGCGCGGGCACGGCCCGGCCGACGCCCCCGAAGCCGAGCCCGACGCCCCCGCCCACGCCGACCCCGAAGCCGACACCGGCCCCGAAGCCGACACCGACTCCTACGCCGACCCCGACGCCGAAGCCGGACCCGACGCCGAAGCCGGACCCGACGCCGAAGCCGGACCCGAAGCCGAAGCCGACGCCGACTCCGACTCCGACCCCCACGCCGACTCCGACCCCCACGCCGACTCCGACGCCCACGCCGACTCCGACGCCGACCCCGACCCCCTCCGCGTCCGCTTCCCCATCGGCGAAGCCCACCGCGTCCGCCTCCCCTTCGGCGAAGCCCACCGCGTCCGCCTCCCCTTCGGCGAAGCCCTCCTCGCCCAAGGCGAGCCCCACCCCCGCCGCCCCGGCCCCGCGGGCCCCGTAACCCCGAAGGCCCGCGCAGCACCCCGCACGCCGTCCCCGGTTCCCGCCGGAGGCCACCGGCCCGTTCCGCCCGCCACCGCGGGCGGGGCGGGCCTTCTCGTGACGCGGGCCCAGACGGTTCTCATCTCGCCCCCGCGTTGCTACGGTACGCCTCCCTGACGCCCCATCAGATACCGGAGGCCCCGGCATGCGCGCACTCGTCGCCGCCGCCCTCGGGCTGGCCGCCGCCCTGGCCCTCGTCCTCGCCGTCACGGCGTTCGACGCGCCGGAGGGCACGACCTCCCCCAAGCCCCTGCTCACCACCGCGCCCGCCGCGCCCGGACAGTAGAGGAGGCCGGCCGTGCGACGCAGAGCGAGCCTGGTCCTGCTGGCACTCGCCGTGTTCTGCGCGGCCCTCGCACCCCTGCTGCGCTGGTACGCGTACCCGAGGCTGGCCAAGATCCCGCCGAACCAGTACCAGGAGATGGTGATGGAGGCGAAGGACGCGACCCTGCTCGACTACGCCGGCGGCATGCGGCCGAAGAAGGTCGACAAGGTCACCATCGTCCAGACGCTCAAGGGCAACGTCGAGGCGTCCAGGGAGATCGAGGCCGACGCCGGCAAGGACGTCGTCGTCTGGGACACGCTGTCCTACATCATCGGGCCCGACGGCAAGATGGTCTCCCGCATCCCCGAGCGCTACATCTTCGACGCGCACACCCAGGACCCCGTGCACGCCACCGGCGAGATGGTCGACGGGGACCCGGTCAAGCGCGAGGGCATCGAGTTCAAGTGGCCGTTCTTCACCGAGCCGCGCGACTACCTCTACTTCGACGCGCAGACCCGCACCTCCTCGCCGATCCACTACGTCGGACCGCGCACCTACCGGGGCTTGGACGTCTACTACTTCGAGCAGACCGTCCCCTGGACCAAGGTGGCGATGCCGAAGAAGATGCCGATCGAGGGCATCGACCCGGCGACGATCGAGCAGACCACCGGTACCACGCTCTGGTACACGGTGACGGCCCGCTTCTGGGTGGACCCGGTCACCGGGGCGCCCGTCAACGCCGAGCAGGACATCCAGCAGGAGATGCGCGGCGGCATCGCGGCCGGCGCGCCCGACGGGAAGCTCACCGCCTTCGCCGGGCACGTCACGATGCGGCCCGACTACGCGAAGTACACCCTGGATCTGGTGTCGGCCAATCGTACGAAGGTCCTCGCACTGCACACCTATGCCCCGGCCGGCCTCACGCTGGCCGGAATGGCGCTGCTCGCGGCCGCCCTCTGGCTGGAGGCCCGCGGCCGCCGCGGGGAAACCGGCCCCGGCGCGGGCGGCCTCAGCGCCTGAGGCGGGCGTTGGTGTGCCGCGTCGGCTCGGCGGTCGCCGGATCCTCGGGCCACGGGTGCCGGGGGTAGCGGCCGCGCAGCTCGGCGCGGACGGCGCGGTAGCCCTCCCGCCAGAAGGAGGCCAGATCGGCGGTGACGGCGGCGGGCCGCCCGGCCGGGGACAGCAGGTGCACCAGCACCGGCACCCCGGCCACGCGCGGGGTCTCGGCCAGCCCGAACAGTTCCTGGAGCTTCACGGCGAGCACGGGCTGCTCGCCGGTGTAGTCGACGCGGACCCGGGACCCGCTGGGCACCTCGATCCGCTCGGGGGCCAGCTCGCCGAGCCGGGCCGCCTCGCCGGTGGCCCACGGCAGGAGCCGGTTCAGGGCCTGCCCGGCGTCGATGCGGGCCAGGTCGGCGCGGCGGCGGGCCCGCGACAGCTCGGGCTCCAGCCAGTCCCCGGCCCGCTCCAGCAGGGCCGCGTCGTCCGCCACGTCGGGCCAGGCGCCGCCCCGTACCCGGTGCAGGAATCCCAGCCGGGCCCGCAGCGCCCGCGCGTCGGCACTCCAGCGCAGCAGGCCGAGGCCCTCGGCGCGCAGGCCGTCGAGGAGGGCGGCCCGGACGAGCGCGGGGTCGGGGGACCTCAGGGGGCGGACGGCCAGCGGGACCGCCCCCAGCCGCTCGGCGGCGCGGGCGACGAGGTCGCCGTCCTCCCAGCAGACCTCCTCGGCCTCGGTCAGCAGGTGCGCGGCGGTGGCCCGGGCGGTGTCCTCGTCGATGACGGCGGCCAGCCGCACCCGGGCGCTGGCGGCGTGCGGCCCCCGGTCGGCGACCGCCACCGCCAGCCAGGGCGCGCTCCGCAGCGGCGACCCGTCCCCGACCTCGGCCGCCGTGCCGCCGGCCATGAGGAAGACCCCCTCCCCCTTGGCCCGCGCCACCCGCTCGGGAAACGCGAGCGCCGCGACGAGCCCGGCGGCCGCGCCGGTGCCCGTTCCATCGCCGTGTGAGGCTTGTGAGGCGTGTGAGGCCTCTGGGGCGCGGGGGTCCGGGGCCGCGCCCCGGGACGGGGTCCGGGGCGCGGCGGCCGAGCGCCCGGCAGGGTCACCCGCGGCGCGCTCCAGCCGCCTGGCCTCCGCCCGCCAGCGGGCGGCGTACGCGTCGCCGCCCGCCAGGGCCCGGCGCCAGGCCCCGGCCAGGTCGTCCCCGTACTCGCGCGGCGGCTCCTCGCTCAGCAGCGCGACGATCTCGGCGGCCCGGCGGGTCCCCAGCGCGGCGGAGCCGTCCAGCAGGGCGCGGGCCAGCCGCGGGTGCAGCCCCAGCCGGGCCATCCGCTGCCCGCGCGGGGTCGGCCGCCCGCCGGCGTCCACCGCGCCGACGGCCGTCAGGACCTCCCGCGCGGCGGCCATCGCCCCGGCGGGCGGCGGGTCCGGCAGGGCCAGCCCGGAGGCGTCCGGGTCGCCCCAGCAGGCGGCCTGGAGCGCGAACTGCGCCAGGTCCGCGATCCGGATCTCGGGGGAGGGGAAGGAGGGCAGCCGGGCGTCCTCCGCCTCGGCCCAGCAGCGGTACACCGTCCCCGGCGCCTCCCGCCCGGCCCGGCCCGCCCGCTGGCGGCCGGCCGCGCGGGAGGCCCGTACGGTCGCCAGCGCCCCCAGGCCCCGGGCGTGGTCCACCCGGGGTTCGCGCGCGAGCCCCGAGTCCACGACGACCCGTACGCCGGGCACGGTCAGGCTCGACTCCGCGACCGCCGTCGCCAGGATCACCCGGCGGTGCGGCGCGGGCGTGAGCACCGCGTCCTGGACGGCGGCGGGCGCCCGGCCGTGCACCTGGAGCACCTCCGCGTCGACGGCCCCCAGCTGCCCGGCCACCCGGGCGATCTCGCCGACGCCGGGCAGGAAGCACAGCACGTCGCCGGAACGTTCCGCCAGCGCCCGCCGGACCACCGAGGCCACGTGCGCCAGCTGCGCCGGGTCCACCCGCATGCCGTGCGGCGGCCGCACCGGCCGGACCGGCGGCGCCCACACCGTCTCCACCGGATAGGAGACCGAGGCCGCCTCCACCACGGGCGCCGCCGCCTGCCCGGCGCCGTCCCCGTCGCCCAGCAGCCGCGCCCAGGCCGCCGCGTCCGTCGTCGCCGAGGCCGCCACCAGCCGCAGCTCCGGGCGCAGGGTCGCGCGTACGTCGAGGAGGAAGGCGGCGGCGGTGTCCGCGTCCAGGTGCCGCTCGTGGCACTCGTCCAGCACCACCACGTCCACGCCGGTCAGCTCCTGGTCCCGCTGGAGCCGCTGGAGCAGCACCCCGGTGGTGACCACCTCGACCACCGTCCCGGGGCCCACGACCCGCTCGCCGCGCACGGTGAAGCCGACCGACTCCCCGGCCCGCTCGCCCAGCAGCCACGCCATGCGGCGCGCGGCGGCCCGCGCCGCGATCCGCCGGGGCTCCGCGACCACCACCCGGCGGCGCGGCCCGCCCCCCGCCAGCCCCGCCAGCACCAGTGGCACCAGCGTGGTCTTGCCGGTGCCGGGCGGCGCGCACAGCACGGCCGCGCCCCGCTCCTCCAGGGCGGCGACGAGCGCGGGCACGGCCTCCCGTACGGGCAGGGCGTCCAGCTCGGCGGTATGGATCACGGGGGAGGGCACGGAGCGGGTCACCTCAGTCGCGCTCGCAGACGAAGATCGCGGTACCGGGGATCAGGTTGCCGCGCAGCGGGGACCAGCCGCCCCACTCCTGGTCGTTCCACTCGGGCCACTCCGGCTCGACCAGGTCCACCAGGCGGAAGCCGCCCGCCACCACGTCCCGGACCCGGTCGCCGAGGGTGCGGTGGTGCTCGACGTACACGGCGTCGCCCGCCTCGTCCTGCTCGACGTACGGGGTCCGGTCGAAGTAGGACGCGGCGACGGAGAGCCCCTCCGGCCCCGGCTCGTCGGGGAAGGCCCAGCGGATCGGGTGGGTGACGGAGAAGACCCAGCGGCCGCCGGGGCGCAGCACGCGGCGCACCTCGCGCATCACGTTCACCGGGTCGGCGACGAAGGGGACGGCCCCGTAGGCGGAGCAGGCCAGGTCGAAGGAGGCGTCGCGGAACGGCAGCCGGCCGGCGTCGGCCTCGACGAGCGGTACGTCATCGCCGATGCGCAGGGCGTGCTGGAGCTGGCGGTGGGAGAGGTCCAGGGCCACCGGGCGGGCGCCCCGCGCGGCGAGCCAGCGCGAGCACTGGGCGGCTCCGGCGCCGATCTCCAGGACGTCCTTGCCCTTGAGGGAGGCGGCCGGTCCCAGCAGGGCCGCCTGCTCCTCGTCGAGGCCCTCGGGGCCCCAGACGAAGCGGTCGTCGCCGAGGAAGGCGCCGTGCTCGCTCTGGTAGTCGTCGGCGTTGCGGTCCCACCAGCCGCGGCTGGCCCTGCTGCTCTCCGCCTCGCCGGCGTCACGCCGGGTGGCCTCGGCGTCGTCCCCGGCGGCGGCTTCCGCCTCGTACGCGTCTTCGGGGTCGTAGTCCTCTTGGTTCATGGGGCCCGTCGTCGTAGTCTGCGGATGGGTTCCTGACGTGCGTCCCGGTGTACTTCTCGAACTGCTCATCGGGGCGTCCACGCACACGAATTGTGCCGGTTATGCGGTGATGTGCCCGCGCTGTGGGCCTTCGCGCATTGACCCTGTCCGGCTGCCCCCGTATGCTACAAGTTGCGCTGCGAGCCTGTGCTCCTCAGACCTAGCAGGCTGCGCTTGCTTCTGTTGATGTCCCCTCGGTTTTCGAGGCCCTACCGCTGCTTCTGTGGATGCGGGGCTTCCTTGGCTGTCCGGCTTCGGCAGTTGCCGATAAGGGCTCCCGGCGTAGCAGTACCTACGACTTTCTGTCCGTAACCGGAGCCCTTTCCCACATGACGAGCAGCACCGAGACCACCGCCACCACCCCTCCGCAGGTAGCGGTCAACGACATCGGCGACGCGGACGCGTTCCTCGCGGCGATCGACGAGACGATCAAGTACTTCAACGACGGCGACATCGTCGACGGCGTCATCGTCAAGGTGGACCGGGACGAGGTTCTCCTCGACATCGGTTACAAGACGGAAGGCGTGATCCCGAGCCGCGAGCTCTCGATCAAGCACGACGTCGACCCGAACGAGGTCGTCAAGGTCGGCGACGAGATCGAGGCCCTGGTTCTCCAGAAGGAGGACAAGGAAGGCCGCCTGATCCTGTCCAAGAAGCGCGCTCAGTACGAGCGTGCCTGGGGCACGATCGAGAAGATCAAGGAAGAAGACGGCATCGTCACCGGTACCGTCATCGAGGTCGTCAAGGGTGGTCTCATCCTCGACATCGGCCTCCGCGGCTTCCTGCCGGCCTCCCTCGTCGAGATGCGTCGCGTCCGCGACCTCCAGCCCTACGTGGGCAAGGAGCTCGAGGCGAAGATCATCGAGCTGGACAAGAACCGCAACAACGTGGTCCTGTCCCGCCGTGCCTGGCTCGAGCAGACCCAGTCCGAGGTTCGCCAGACGTTCCTCACCACCCTGCAGAAGGGTCAGGTCCGCTCCGGCGTCGTCTCCTCGATCGTCAACTTCGGTGCCTTCGTGGACCTGGGCGGCGTCGACGGTCTCGTGCACGTCTCCGAGCTGTCCTGGAAGCACATCGACCACCCGTCCGAGGTCGTCGAGGTCGGTCAGGAAGTCACCGTCGAGGTTCTCGACGTGGACATGGACCGCGAGCGCGTCTCCCTGTCGCTGAAGGCGACGCAGGAAGACCCGTGGCAGCAGTTCGCCCGGACCCACCAGATCGGCCAGGTCGTCCCGGGTAAGGTCACCAAGCTGGTTCCGTTCGGTGCGTTCGTCCGCGTGGACGAGGGCATCGAGGGTCTGGTCCACATCTCCGAGCTGGCCGAGCGCCACGTGGAGATCCCGGAGCAGGTCGTCCAGGTCAACGACGAGATCTTCGTCAAGGTCATCGACATCGACCTGGAGCGTCGCCGGATCTCGCTGTCCCTGAAGCAGGCCAACGAGTCCTTCGGTGCCGACCCGGCGTCGGTCGAGTTCGACCCGACCCTGTACGGCATGGCCGCGTCCTACGACGACCAGGGCAACTACATCTACCCCGAGGGCTTCGACCCCGAGACCAACGACTGGCTCGAGGGCTACGAGACCCAGCGCGAGACGTGGGAGCGCCAGTACGCCGAGGCGCAGGTCCGCTTCGAGCAGCACCAGGCGCAGGTCATCAAGAGCCGCGAGGCCGACGAGGCCGCCGCTGCCGAGGGCGCTGCCGCCCCGGCCGCCGGTGGTGGCAACACCGGTGGCGGCGCCAGCCTCTCCGGTGGTTCGTACTCCTCCGAGGGTGCGGACGAGACCTCCGGCGCCCTGGCGTCGGACGAGGCACTGGCCGCGCTCCGCGAGAAGCTGGCCGGCGGCCAGAGCTGATCGCAGCCACAGCGCATCCCGGTGCGGCACGTCCGCGCTGATGTGAGGTGAACGACGAGGCCCGTCCCCTTCGGGGGGCGGGCCTCGTCGCGTTGGCCCGGGCGGGCTCGTGCGGGGGGCGGCCCGTCGCGGGGGGCCGCGTACGCGTCACTTCCGGCGCATCGCGCCAACTGGGGAATGGCGTCGCCTCCTTGGGCGTTGTCGCCACAGAACACGGCGCGAGGGAGGAGTGGTGACGGTGCTTGATCCACAGGGTCTGTACGAGTGGGACGCCAAGGGGCTGGCGGTGGCCGACCTGGCCCTTGCCCAGGACTCGGCCGGGCTGGTCATGCTCTACCACTTCGAGGGGTACATCGACGCGGGTGAGACCGGCGAGCAGATCGTCGAGCGGCTCCTGGACACGCTGCCGCACCAGGTGGTCGCCCGGTTCGACGCGGACCGGCTGGTGGACTACCGCGCCCGGCGACCGCTGCTGACGTTCAAGCGCGACCACTGGACGGAGTTCGAGGAGCCCGCCCTGGAGGTGCGCCTGGTGCAGGACGCCACCGGCGCGCCGTTCCTGCTGCTCTCCGGCCCGGAGCCGGACGTGGAGTGGGAGCGCTTCGCCGTCGCCGTCCGGCAGATCGTCGAGCGGCTCGGCGTACGGCTCTCGGTCAACTTCCACGGCATCCCGATGGGCGTCCCGCACACCCGCCCCGTCGGCATCACCCCGCACGGCAACCGCACCGACCTGATGCCCGGCCACCGCAGCCCCTTCGACGAGGCCCAGGTCCCCGGCAGCGCCGAGTCGCTCGTGGAGTTCCGCCTCGGCCAGGCCGGGCACGACGTGCTGGGCGTCGCCGCGCACGTACCGCACTACATCGCCCGCTCCGCGTACCCGGACGCCGCGCTCACCGCGCTGGAGGCGATCACCGCCGCGACCGGGCTGGTCCTGCCGGCCGTCGCGCACGCCCTGCGCACCGAGGCGCACCGGACGCAGACCGAGATCGACCGCCAGATCCGGGAGGGCGACGAGGAGCTCGTCAGCCTGGTCCAGGGGCTGGAGCACCAGTACGACGCCGCCGCCGGGTCCGAAACCCGGGGGAACATGATCGCCGAGCCCGCCGAGATCCCGTCGGCGGACGAGATCGGCCGCGAGTTCGAGCGGTTCCTGGCGGAGCGCGAGGGCGAGGGGTAGGCAGGAGTACGGGGGCGGGTGCGGGGGGCCCTGGATCCCGCCGGGTGGCGGGGCCTAGGGTGCTCAGCATGTTGAAAGTGGGCCTGACAGGCGGAATCGGTGCCGGCAAGAGCGAGGTCTCGCGGCTGCTGGCGGGGTACGGGGCGGTCGTCGTGGACGCCGACCGCATCGCGCGGGAGGTCGTCGAGCCCGGGACCCCGGGTCTGGCGGCCGTGGTGGAGGCCTTCGGGGACTCCGTGCTGACCGCCGACGGGGCCCTGGACCGGCCGAAGCTGGGGGCGATCGTGTTCGCCGACCCGGAGCGGCTCCAGGCCCTGAACGCCATCGTGCACCCGCTGGTCGGGGCCCGGTCCGCCGAGCTGGAGGGGGCCGCGGGGCCCGACGCGATCGTGGTGCACGACGTACCGCTGCTCACGGAGAACGGGCTCGCGCCGCTGTACGACCTCGTCGTGGTGGTGGACGCGTCACCCGGCACGCAGCTGGCCCGGCTGACCGCGCTGCGCGGCATGACCGAGGACGAGGCGCGGGCGCGGATGGCGGCCCAGGCCACCCGCGAGCAGCGGCTCGCGGTGGCCACGCTGGTCATCGACAACGACGGGCCGCTGGAGGCGCTGGAGCCGCAGGTGCGCGCGGTGTGGAAGGAACTCACGGCGCGGGCGGCGGCGCGCTAGGGCCTGTGTGAGGTTGCGATCAGTCGGCGGCTTTGAGGAGGTCGTCGATCC
>NZ_JBVJLO010000021.1:0-158661 GCF_055584685.1 Streptomyces sp. NPDC102258 | reverse complement strand
GCGGCGGGTGAAGCACCCGGGCCGCCCGGCGACTCATCCAGTACTACAGACCGCCCCCCACGCTGGCAACGAGCCCCGGTACTAGCCCGCCTCGGAGACCGTGACCAGCGACTGCCCGGCTGACCACGGGCATCCGGCAGGTGGGAGGCAGGGGCGGCGCACGAGCGCGAGGGGTAGGAGGTTACTAAAGCGGGTCGTATGTGACGTGGGTCCTATGGGGCGCCTCACCTCCAGGGCGCCCCGATCTCACCCAACGTCACCGTTCGTACCACTCGTAGGGCGCCAGCCGGGGTCGCGGCCGCTCAACCCGACGGCCCGGTCCAGCAGCGGGGCGTCCGCCGGGGCGGGTACGACCGGCCCGAAGATGCCCCCGCCGCGGCCCGCGTCGGCGACGGCCGCCAGCAGGAACCCGTGCGCGGCGCGCAGGGCGGCCCGGTCGGGCTCGTAAGGCTGGCCGGTGGCCCGGGCCAGGTCCCAGCCGTGCACCACCAGTTCGTCGGCGGCGACCGCGGCCGCGACCTCGCCGGGCAGGTCCACGCCCCCCGCGCGGGTCATCCCGCTCCAGGCGGCCGGGTCCCGCCACGCGACGGCCAGCTCGTCGAGGACGCGGGGCATCTCCTCCCGCCAGGAGTCGGACAGCGTGGGCGCGGCGGCGCCGGGGGCCGTGTCCGTCGTGGGACCGAGGTCCTTGCGGCCGGCGTCCCGGAAGGCGACGGCGAGTCCCGCGAGGTGGGCCAGCAGATCGCGGACCGCGTACGCGGGACAGGGGGTCCGGTCCCCGAGGGCGGTGTCCGGAACCGCTGCCGCGAGCCGGGCCACGATCCGGGTCTGCGGGCCGAAGTCGAAAGCCGTCGTGTCCGTCATCTTCGATCACTCCCAACACCACCCTCCCCCGCCGCACGACGGCCCGCCACGGCGACGGGTCACGACACGGCACATTGACGATATTTAGAGAGGAGTCTAAATTTATAGAGCTCTCTAACTATGGCGGAAGGGGACGCGGGGATGCCGGCAAAAGCGGTGGTGGGGCTGCGTGAGCAGCACAAGGCGCGGCGGCGGGCGCGGATTCTTGAGGCGGCGCGCGAGCTGTTGCGGGAGGGTCCGGACGATGTGATCAGTACGGAGCGGATCGCCGAGCGGGCGGAGGTCGCGCCGGCCACCGTCTACAACCTGGTCGGACCGCGGGACAAGGTCTGGGAGGCGCTCGCCGCCGGGTTCATGGACGATCTGGAGCGGCGGCTGGCGGGGCTGGGGGCCGTCGAGCCGCGCGCCGTCGTCGGGGAGACCGTCGGACTGTTCACCGCCGACCCGGCCGTCTCGCGGCGCATGGTGCGCGGCTGGGAGGAGAGCGGCCTCGTACTGGACCGCGGTCCGCTCATCCCGCTGCGCCGGGCGATGGCGCAGGCCCGGGCGAGCGGTCTCCTGCGCGCGGACGTCGACACGGACGCCTTGGCCGCCGTGGTGGCCGCCTCGTGCGTGGGGGCGCTGCACCAGTGGGTCGCCCGTCTGATCGATGACGACCGGTTCCTCGCGCGTGCGCTGTTCGCGCTGGACGTCGCCCTCGCCGCGGCGGCCGCCGATCCGCACCGCGACCGGCTGCTGGCGCCGCTGCGGCGCACCCCCGCGCGATGAGCGCCGACGCCGCGCGGCCCCGTACCCGTGAGGTCGTCGGCGCGGGCGGGATCCGGCTCGTCGCGGACGTATGGGGCGAGGCGGCCGCGCCGCCGCTCGTCCTGCTGCACGGGGGCGGCCAGACCCGGCGCTCCTGGGGCCGGACCGGCCCCCGTCTGGCCGCGCTGGGGTGGCGGGTCGTCGCGCCGGACCTGCGGGGGCACGGGGACAGCGGATGGTCCCCCGACGGCGCCTATGACCTGGACGTGTACGCCGAGGACGTACGGGCACTCGTCGCCGGGCTCGGCGGCGGCCGGCCGGTGCTCGTCGGTGCCTCGCTGGGCGGCCTGAGTGCGCTGCTCGCCGCCGGGGAAGCCCCTGGGGCGGCGCCCGGCGCGGCCGTCCGGGCCCTGGTGCTCGTCGACGTCGCGCACCGGCCGGACCCGGGCGGCTTCCACCGGATCGCGGCGTTCATGCGCGGCCGTCCGGACGGCTTCGCCACCGTCGAGGAGGCGGCCGAGGCGGTGGCCGCGTACCTGGCGCACCGCCCGCGTCCGCACGATCCCGAGGGACTGCGGGACAGCCTGCGACGCCGGGGCGAGCGCTGGGTCTGGCACTGGGATCCCCGGATGCCCGAAGCCTTCGCGGGGCGGATGGACCCGCCCGGCAGGGCGGAGCGCCTCCTCGGCGCCGCGCGCCGGGCCGACGTACCGATCCTGCTCGTGCGCGGCGCGCTCAGCGACGTCCTGCGCGAGGACGTAGCGGAAGAGTTCTGCGTACGGGTCCCCCGCGCCCGGCGCGTCGATGTGGCCGGCGCGGGGCACATGGTGGCCGGCGACCGCAACGAGCACTTCCTTGACGCGGTCGTCCCGTTCGTCGCCCCGTTCCTGGAAGGGGCCGGGGAAGGGACCGAAGGGACCGGATGACCCGGGATCGAGCCGGGCCCGGCTCGATCCCGGGTCAGACCAGCTCGGGCTGCTGTTCGCGGCGGGGCTGCGGGAGGCTCGGGGCCGTGGGGGTGTGCTCCCAGCGCCTGGTGGTGCGTACGTAGCCGTAGATCACCGAGGCCATCGCCAGGATGACCAGCGGGCCCGCCAGCCACCGGTGCTCGGCCATCGTCACCGGCAGGTAGCGGTACGAGGCCAGGAGCGCGGCGAAGACGGCGGCCCCGTAGAGCGCCAGCCGCAGGCCCCGGCGGTCCCGGCCGCGGTCGAGCGCACGCAGGGCGATCTCGATGGTCAGGGTGAACACCACGCCGGCGACGATGTCCGCGCCGTAGTGGTAGCCGAAGCCCAGCGTCGCGCCGAGCGTGGCGATCAGCCAGAACGTGCCCGCGTAGCGCAGGGCGCGCGGGCCCTTGCGGGAGTGGACGAAGATCGCGGTGGCCCACGCGGTGTGCAGGCTGGGCATGCAGTTGCGCGGGGTGATCTCGTCGAAGGGCATCGCCTGCGGGGTGCCGAGCGGCGGCGGGGTGTGCGGCCACAGGTTGGCGACGGCCCAGTGCGTGCCATCGGCTCCGTAGGCCAGGACCGGTCCGACCACCGGGAAGATCATGTAGATGCCGGGTCCGAGCAGACCGATGACCAGGAAGGTGCGCACCAGGTGGTGGCGCGGGAAACGGCGCTCGGCCGCCACACCGCGCAGCTGGTACAGCGCGACGGCGACCGCGGCGACGGCGAGCTGGATGTAGACGAACTCCAGGACGTGGGCGCCGACCGTACCGGTGGCCTCGACGAGGCGGCCGACCAGCCACGACGGGTTGCCGAGCGCGTGGTCGGCGGTCGCCACGTACTGGTCGAGCACCATCGGGCGGGTCTTGGAGGTGATCAGCAGCCAGGTGTAACCGGTCTTGCGGCCGGCGACGAGCAGCAGGGCCAGGCCGACGCCGTTCAGCAGCAGGGCGCGTTCACGGCCGGTGCGGCGGGTGAGGGCGATGACGGCACAGGCCAATGTGACCCACAGGGCGCCGTTGCCATACATCATCTGGGCGCCGACCGCCCAGCGCACGAGCCAGAAGACGAGGTCGATGCCGACCGCCGCGCCGAGGGCGAGGAATCGCTGCCGCCAGGTGAGTACCACCATCATCAGGGCCATGCCGGCGTAGAGGACCGTCCCCGACTTGGGGGCGAGGATCACCTCCTGCGCCTGGGCGGTGATCGGACCCGGCGCGCCGTAGCGGCGCGCGGCGACCTCCAGCGCGATGAGGAACCCGAGGGTCACCACGCTCACCGCGATCCACAGCAGGGCGCGGGGCCGGCGCCATCCGGGGGACGTGGTTTTGCCGCCTATTCGCGAGAGCACGCGCGTTTCCCCAGATTTCAATTGCCAGCCGTTTAATCGTCTTGTCTGCGCGGTTGCCGCGAACTCGAACATGTTAACGGAGGGGCGCGCGTCGCTCCCCGGGGCCCGTCGTGCGGCAGTGCGAACGCCGCCGCCCCGCCCGGTTCGAAACCGGGCGGGGCGGCGGGGCGGGCGGCTGGGTCGTCAGGCGACCGTGGGTTCCGCGGGGGTCAGGCCGCGCTGGGAACGGGGGGTCTTCAGGCCGACCTTGCGGGGCTCGATCGTCCGGGGGTCGACGGCTTCGCCCGGGGCGCCCTCGCGATAGAGGCCGTTCGGTTCGGCGTCCCGGTCGTGCGGCAGGAGGTAGAAGACGCGGCGCTTCTGCAGGCCGCTGTCGGGGTCGGCCTCGGCCGTCTCCCCCAGCTCGGTGAAGCCGATCATGCGGCCGTCACGGTAGTAGCGGGGCCGGCCACGGCGGCGCGGGGTCTTGTCGAGGGCCTGGCGCACGTAGTCGAGCTCTTCGGGATCCTCCAGCCACACCACTTTGACCTCGTGGGCGAGATCGCTCGGTTCGAGCAGCGAACTCATAGCCTTCGTCCTTCCTCGGTGTCACGGCCCACCCTGGAAGCGGGGCGGTCGCGGACGGCTATGGCGGCGGCGGTGCGGTGCCTGGCGGTGGTCTGCGTCCATCGTAGAGGGGTGGCCGGGCTGCGGACAGTACGCGGGGTTGGTTCACGCACGCGACGACCGGTTCGCCACGTCGGGTACGGCGCCCTCCTCGGCGAGGAGGGCGAGGCCCGGATAGAACTTCTGGCCGTTGGAACGGAGCATCTCGCTCGGCGAGGAGAGCCCGGCCTCGGCGCGGATGCGGGTGGCGAAGGCGCGGGTGGTGGCCGGGCGCAGGCCTTCGCCCTCCTGGCACCAGACGCTGTACGCGCGATAGAGGGCGCCCTGCTCGACGCGCAGGTCGCGGGGGTCGGCCGGGTCCGCGGCGGCGGCCGTCGTACAGCACTCGGCGAGGAAGCGACCGATGTGGTCCTCGGTGGTGGCGTACGCCTGGGTGGCGGTGCGGACGACGGTGGGGCCACCCAGGGAGGGTTTCGTCGCGAGGTAGGCCATGGCGCCGTCGACCATCCACTGGAGGATGCCGGGCCCCTCGTCGGCGACGAGCTCCTCGGCCAGGTTGTCGATCTTGCGGTGGTCGGGGACGACCCGGTCGAAGGGGATGAGGCGGATGCGCCGCCAGAAGGCGTGGCCGCCGGTGCCCACCTCGGGACGGTGGTTGCCCAGCAGCCACAGCTTGTGGGTGGGCTCGAAGCTGAAGTAGTCCTGCCGCATCCGACGGGCCTTCAGGCGGTCGCCGCCGGTGAGGAGCTTGACCCGGGCCTCGTCGAACTTGTCGTGCGGCTTGAGCTCGCTGCACACGAACAGGCGCCGCCCGTGGAGTTCGGTCAGCTCGGTGGAGTGCTCGTTGAACTTGCCGCGCTCCATCAGGAAGCCGGGCGGCGCGACGTCCGCGTAGTCGCCGAGGATCTTGATGACCACGTCCATGAGGGCGGACTTGCCGTTGGCGCCGATGCCGTAGAGGAAGGGCAGGACCTGGCCGCCGACGTCGCCGGTGATGGAGTAGCCGAGCAGGAGATGGAGGAAGTGGATCATCTCCTTGCCCTTGTCGTCGCCCCCGAAGGTCTCCGTCAGGAACCGCTCGAAGCGGGGGGTGGGGATGGGCTGGGGGGCCACGTAGGTGGCGCGGGAGTGCAGGTCGCGGCGCGGGTCCGGGGCGCGCAGGGCGCCCGTACGCAGGTCGACCACGCCGGCGGGGGTGCACAGGGCGTACTTGTCGCCGTCGAGGGAGTCGGGGTCCAGGGCGAGTTCCGGCGAGGCCTTGGCCTGGGCGAGCATCGCCTTGACTCCGGAGGTGGACATGGAGCGCTTGCGGTGCTGGCCCAGCTCGCGGTCGGTGAACAGGCCGCGCGGGTCGTGCAGGGGCATCTCCTCGGCCATGTCGCCGGCGGCCCAGATGGCCGCCTTCTCGCCACCGGTGCGCTTCCACCGGTAGACGTCCCACACGTACCAGCCGAGGCCCTCGACGTGCCGGAAGCGGTGGCTGTGCAGGTGCGCGAAGAGTTTGGCGTTGCCGCGGTCGGACAGGTTGGCGAGCAGGCCGGACTGGACGAAGTCGCCGGGACGGGACAGCGCGGTGACGGCGCCCTGCTGGGCGGGGAGCAGCTGGGGTTGGGGCTGGGCGGGCTCGGCGGCGCCGAAGACGCTGAGCTGCTCGGCGGCGGCGTGCGCGTCGAACCCGGTGCTGCCTGCGCTGCTCATGAACGTCCCTCGGGGTGGATCGGGCGGGTGCCGCCGGCGCGGAGTGCGGAGTCGATGACGAGCTGGTTCCTGCGGCTCTGGTGCGGCCGTGCGGCGTCGGCGGCCTCGGCCAGCATTGCGGCGCAGTCGGCGTGCGGGAGATGCCCGGCGGCGGCCAGCCCGCCCGCCGTGAAGGCGGCACGGTTGAGCTTCTCGGTGAACGCGGTACCGGAGGGGGCGCGGCCACAGTCGCGTACGGCGTCCAGGAGGGGCCGCAGGATCCGCTGGGCGTCCCGCCCGCCCCGCCGCCCCTCCCCGCGGGGCTCCGGAGCCCGTACGGGGGCGTACAGGGGCCCTGACGGGGCTTCGGGCGCGGCGGCGCCTCTGGAGCTGCGCAGGGGCCCGCGTACGGGCTCGCGTACGGAACGGCGAACGGCTCCTGGTACGGGGCCTCGTGCGGGTTCCCGTACGGAGCGGTTCGGGTCGGGCGCGAGGGCGTGGCCGGTGCGGGTCAGCTCGGCGCCGAGCCACAGGGGCAGCGGGGCGGGGGTGCGGGCGCCGGGCAGCGCCTCGTACGGCCCGGCGTCGGTACGGGTCGTGGGCGCGACGATGTAGCCGCCGCTCGCCCGTACGTCGACCTGCCAGGCGAGCGCGACGCGCGGACTGGAGCCGCTGGACGAGCGGAAGTGCGGGCTGCCGAGGGGCAGTCGGTACCAGATGTGCAGACCGCCGGACGGGGTCCGCACCCGCAGCGTGGCCGTGTCCTCGGCGGGGTGGGGCCGCGCGCGGTGGGCGGCGAGTAGGGCGAGGGTGTCGTACCCGGAGGCCAGTCCCGTCAGGTCGACGCGGTCGTCGATCCGGATGCCGGGAAGGAGCCGGTGGCGTTCGGGCACGGGCGCGGCGTGGGCGTCCACGTCGAGGACGACGAGCCCGGCCGGGCCGCAGGAGACCCCCACCCCGGACCCCGGCTCGCGGAGCCACCACGCACCGAGCACCTCGGGGTCGGTGGTCGCGGCGTGGAAACCGTGGCACCACCCCTGGCGGGCGTGGCAGGGGCAGGCGGTGGGCGGGTGCGGACGGGTGCGGCAGCCGGGGCAGTTCGGGGGCGGGGTCTTGGCCCCGGGGGCGAGCGGATGCACCGGGTAGCCGCGCGCCGCGAACCAGCGCGCGACGCCGAGCCGCTGCTCAGCCGCGGCGGAGGCGGCGCGAAGCCGGCTGGCGGGATCGGCTGGCACGTTCTGCTTCCTCGACGGGGCACCCTGCGATGTCAGTGGTCCTGTGCTGTGTCGCTTGCTGTGTCTGACGGGCGGTTCGGTCCCTGAGGGCAGGGACCAAGGGACTGAAGGGACCGAACTTTCACTATGGCGGAGCCTAGCGCAGCAGGCTCACAGGAACCTCGCAGGCCGGGGAGACCCTCGCTTGAGTCCCTCGCCGTGCACCCTTTCTCGGCCGGGCGGCTCCCGCCTCCCCGCCGAGGCGCTCTCGGTCCCTCCCTCGGAGAGGCAGCCGGGGGGCGTGCTCGGTCCCTGTCTCCACCCCTCCCCCTCTCCACCCTGACCAGGGTCCGAACGGCCGTCGTGCACGCTTCGGTCCCTGACCCTTTCAGTCCCTGCAAAACCTGCAGGTCAGCGGGCTGATCGCCGTTCGCCCAGGGACCGAAGGGACTCAACTTCGCAGTTATAACTCAAATATGGCACTACAAGGTTCATACGCCCGCGCATACGCACGCACACATAAAGGCTGGAAACAGGAAAGTTGAGTCACTTCAGTCCCTACCTGTGCGGTGAAAACTCCTCTGACCTGCGGCTTTATCGCAGGGACTGAACAGGGAGGGACCGAAGCACGAGGGACGCAACGGGGGTGCCACACGGATGAGGAGCCGTAACCCCCGGCGTGTCACCTCAGGGACCGAACGTGACACGGTCGGAGGACGTCATGGACGCCGACTGTGTGGAGAGCCGGGTCGGCGGATATACTTCGGGAACCAACTGTTACTCAGGCGCGGAAGGCCCCTCCACCACGGTGGAGGGGCCTTCTGTCTTGGGGCCCGTGGGGCCCGTTTCCGCCCGGTTCAGGCGACCTGGAGCTTCGGCCGGCCCGTCGGGGTGGGCGGGGCCTGGTGGTAGGTCGGGAGCTTCAGGTTGGGCAGGTCCCCCGCCTGGATGCGGACGAGGGCCGTACGGAACGCCGCCTCCATCGCCTCCGGTCCCTCGTACTTCGCCGCCAGCGGGTGCAGCCGGTAGGAGTTGCCGTTGCGCTCCTCGCTGCGCGGCCGCAGCACGATGTTCAGGTCGCACAGCGGGGCCATGAGCCCACTGACCGCCTGGGGGGTCACCCCGTACTCGGCCGCCATGTCCTTCTGACGGACCGGCAGCGCTCCCCCGAAGTCGCTGCGGGAGACGAGGTACTGGAGGAACTTCACGGCGGACCCTGACAGCGGTAGGGCCCAGATGCGCTCCGCGACGATCGGAGACATGACGTTAGCCATGGGATGGCCTTCCTCGTGAACGGTCGCCCGTGCGTGGGCCTGACAGCACTATCACCCCGTACGCCTCCTTCCGGGGGCGGGAACCTCAACTCCGAAGTCGAGGTCCAGCTGCTCCTGGTGGGCTCCCTCCGGTCCCAGCGCGTACGGGAACGACTCGGGGTCGTTGCCGTGCTTCTCGGCGATTTCCGCGAGAACCTCCTGCTGGGCGGTGCTGTTGCCCTGGAACCACAGGCGCACGTTGATCTGGATCCGGCCGTTCCCGGCCTTCTCCACCCAGTTGTAACCGCAGAGCGCCTGGACGGCGCGATTGACAGTCGAACGAGTGATCATCTTGCCGCCCTTCTGCGCGGCGATCTTGTTCAGCCCGTCCGTGATCTCCTGCTGCGTGTACTGGGTGATGCCGGTGCCCGGCACCTGGCCGCCCGCGACGAACAGGAAGACGCACAGCTGGGACTTGGTGATGCTGTTGGCCACGGCCAGCTGGGCCAGGAGCTGGGTGAACCAGTTGCTGGCCAGGCTGTAGCCGGCGCCCCCGGCCATGTCGTGGACGGATCTGGGATCGGCGGCGTACTCAAGGTGGACACCCTTGAGCCGACGCCGACCGCTGGGATCGGCGACTTGCGCGACCTGTTCCCCGAGCTGCTGGCCGAGGACGGCCAGGATGTCTCCGTACTCGGCGTCACTGCCCACGGTGGCGGGAACGGGAACAGGCCGGGGCCCGCGCTGTCGACGACGGGCGGGCGGATCAGATGTCACAGGACCTCCTTGTTACTCAGGCGGTCCGAGACTATCCAAAAAATCAACGAGGGCTTGTCTTTTGACGCCCCGGCGCGCCGAGATGCCGGTCCCACGCACCCACTCCCCCGCACCTGCGCCAAAACTACACGGTGCGTGAACTTATTTTGCGAGAAGGCCCCGGAAGTACACGGCTCCTTGAGTTCGGTTGTCGCGATGACGTCACACCTTGTTCGAACCGAACGAGCCCGGCGGGCCAGTTGAGCGCTTCCGCCCAAGTCTCTGACCTGCGGCGATGCGAGGCGAGTGGGCGGCTCGCAAAACTACACGGCTGCTTGATTTTTCCGCCAAATGTGCCCGCCAGGTACACACTTGGGACAGCGAAATGTGTCCTGGGGAACACATAGGTCACGGCAAACATGCAGGTCAGCGGCCTGAAAACAGGCCGCGCTCTTATACAAGAGCACCCTGATCCGGGCGGGTTCGGGCACTCGGTCCCCTGGTCTGCGACATGTGCGGAGCTGCGCGCGGTGTGCCCGCGCCGCCGATGTGTCGGTGTGGCGAGGAGATCCGACGGCTGGGTCACCCAATGCTGCCGCTCCTTCTACTGAGCCTGTTCGCACCCGCACCACCGAACGCGAGCCCCGATGCGCGGTCCGATGCATGAGCACGGCCAGTGGCCACCCGCACCACCTCAAGCCTCAGCCACATTTCCAAATCCACACCACGTCCGGCCCGCGGCCGCCAACGATGGCCGGCCACCCCGGCGGGGCACCGCAAGCCCGCCAGGGCTGAGGAGCTACCGGCCCAAGGCGCCCTCACTCGGACTGGTGGGATCTGACGGACGCTGGTCCGGCTCCCAGGCCCCATCAAGGGCGATTTCGCCTAGGACAGCCGAAAATCGACCGCCAGAATGGCGCCTCAGAGCCCCGAGCCGGGTGGCCCTGGTGCGATATGACCTTTCTGCACCTGAGAGGGCGTCAGCGGGCCGCACAGGGATTTTGATCATGGTCAACAAGCGCCGAGCTCCCCCTTTCGGCGGTGAGGGACCTGCCGCCGACCGATATCAGACGCGCTGTTCGCTAGTCACTGATCTCGACCGCCTCCGGCTTCGGAAACGCCAGGACGTCCCACCCCAGGGGCTAGCCGTGCGCGGTGCGCTGACCGCTCTCCGCTTCGAGCCGCCGTGGCACCCGCGAAAGCCACCATTGCCCTTCATGATCATCCCGCCCCGGCCAGCTCACCGTGGCGCGACAGAACCTGTGGTCGAGCTCGTCCAGTTCAGCGTGCCGGGCAGTACGGACGGATGGTGGCAACAGCGACCAGACGCGGGCCAACGCAGTGCGGCACTCCAGATCGTTGAAGAGCTCCGGGGCCGACCACCCGTAGCCCTCTTCCACGTCGTCCACCAATCCGCTCCACCGCTCCAAAAGAGAGTTGAGCCTCCGGAGGAGGCCGGCGGACGGCACTTCACCACCCGGCTCCGGTGCGACACGTTCCATCCCCCGACTATGCCAGGCGCCGCCGAAACTGCGGGGGCCAGGTGGGGGCGCCCTCAGGTGGGGTGCTTTCAGGGCAACTTCTGGCAAATCCGCTCACCGTGTCTGCGGTGTGCCTCTTCGCCTTTCGGAGGGAAGGTTAGTAAGGTACCCGCATGAGCGCCCCATACGATCCGGAAATCAGGGAAAAGGTAGTCGCCAAGCTGCCGGCGTCCCTCAGGCAAGAACTCAAGGTCCGTGCGGCCCAGTTGGGCGTGGACATCCAGGACGCCGTCACCGAGGGGATCCGCGCCTGGCGCGACGACGCCTCGGCGGCCACCACGGTGGACACCTCCGGTGCCTCCTCGTTCTCCACCTACCTCCCCACCGGTCTGTACGGGGAGTTCAAGGAGGATTGCCGCGTACGGGAGATCCCGTACAACCAGGGCGTCGCCCAGTCGATCCGGCTGTGGCTCGACACCCACCCCTCCCCCGTCGGCCGTCGGCGTCCCGCCAGTGAAGGGGCCCGCCGGATCGTCGTCTGCAACCAGAAGGGCGGTGTCGGCAAGAGTGCCATCAGCAACGGTGTCTCCCAGGCCCTGGCCGAAACGGGCGCCCGTGTGTGCGTCATCGACTTCGACCCCCAGGGGCACCTGACGCGCCACCTCGGTGCGGAAATGCTCTCCATCAAGGAGCCCAGCCTCGCCAAGCACATGCTCGGTGAGATCGAGGGCCGGGTCCGCGACCTCCTCGTCCCCATCGAGCACGGGGTCTTCGCCGGACGCCTGTTCCTCCTCCCCTCCTGCAAGGACGCGTTCCTGCTCGACGCCCGGCTGGCCACGACCCGCCACGTCCGGACCAAGGAGACCGCCCTGGAGAAGGCGCTCGAAGAGCTGGAGAAGGAGTTCGACTACATCGTCGTCGACTGCCCGCCCAGCCTCGGCTACACCATGGACACGGCGCTCTACTACGCCCGCAGCCGGGACGGCGAGCCCGCCAAGAGCTCCGGCATCATCGTTCCCGTGCAGGCCGAGGACACCTCCGCCGACGCCTACGACATGCTCAGCGAGCAGCTCGAAGACCTCATCGACGACCTCGACATCGAGATCGCCCAGCTCGGTTTCGTCGTGAACCTCTACGACAGCCGCAAGGGCTTCGTCGTCACCTCCTCCCTCCACAGCTGGAAGGAGTTCGGCGACCCGCCCGTCATCACCGTCATCGCCGACCTGAAGGAGCAGCGGGAGGCCGTACGCGTGAAGCTGCCCCTGTTGCACTACGCCCCGGAGTGCGAGCAGTCCGAGGCCATGCGCGAGATCGCCCGGAGGATCACGGCATGAGCAAGAGCGACCTCCTGGGTACCGGGGCCGCCTTCAGCAACGCCCGCCGGGCCGGCGGGCGCAGCGAGCGGGGGCGGGCCAAGGCCGTGGCACAGGGCGACGTTCCGGCGTACGAACTGGTCCGGATCCCCCTCGACCAGGTCTCCCCCACCCCCCTCAACCCGCGCCGCAACTTCGGTACGGACGAGGAGAAGACCCGCTTCGGTGAGGAGCTGCGGCAGGCGCAGCTGTCGGCGTGTGTCGCGGTGGGGCGTGCGGCGTACCTCGGGTTGTGGCCCGACCACGAGGCGCGGATCGGTGACGCCACGCATGTCCTGATCAACGGCGAGCGGCGATTCCGCAGCGCCGTGCACGTGGGGCTGGAGTCCCTCGACTTCGTCGTCCGCGACGACCTCGCCGCCTCTCGGACCGACTTCATCGACCACCTCCTCGCCGAGAACCTGGAGCGCGAGGACTTCGACGTCATCGAGCGGGCGCGGGGTGTGCAGCAGCTGGTCGACACCTGCGCCGGTGAAGGGCGTGAGCACGGGGCCAAGTCCCGGGCCGCCGAGCGGCTGGGGCGTTCCCCGTCCTGGGTCACGAACCAGCTGGTGCTGCTGGAGCTGCCCGAGGAGATCCAGGTCCTGCTGAGCTCCGGCGAACTGCCCGAGCGGGACGGGCGGCTGCTGGCGCGTACGGCGAAGGACCGGCCGGGGGCGAATGCGGCCGAACTGCTGGAGTTCCTCCAGCGGAACAAGCAGCAGGAGGCGGAGGCGAAGGCGGCGCAGCGGGAGATCCTGCGGCACGCGCAGGAGCCGGTGGTGCCGGGGCTGACCGGGGGAGTGGCACCGGTTCCGGTCCCGACCCCGGCTCCGGTCTCCGAGCCGGTAGCGGGGCCTGCGCCGCAGCCGCAGCCGCGTCCGGAACCGAGTCCGCAGCGGGCCCCGGAGTCGGCCCGACTTTTGTCCGCGGACAAAAGTCGGGAGCGGCAGCCCATGCCGTTGATGTCCGAGCCCGCAGTGACTGCTACGCCTACGCCTACGCCGGTGGAGGCTTCGACTCCGGCTCCGGTGCCGGTAGCGGCTTCGGCCGCCGAGCCGGTTCAGGGGCAGGAGCGGGAACCGGAACGGGAACGGGAGCCGGAAGGTGTGATCCCCCCGCAGGGAAGGCCGGGCGCCTCTTCCGTTCCGTGGCAGGACCCGAAGGCGGTGTACGAAGCGATCTGGGCCAACATGTCACCGAAACACCGGACCGAGCTGACGATGCTCCTGATCGAGAACAACCGACACGCTTAGCCGCGCCCCGACCCCGTCCGAGGCCCCACCGCATCCTGCGGTGGGGCCCGACTCTTGTCCACGGACAAAAGTCGGACCGCCTTCACACGGCTGGAGCGACCGCGTGGGGGACTCTCGGCAGTCCCCAGACTTTTGTCCGCGGACAAAGATCGGGCGACCTCTTGTCTCTCGGTGCCAGTGCGTCAGCCCCGGATCCTTGTCCGCGGACAAAAGTCAGGCTGCTCTCGGTGGCCGCCGGAGGGGTTGTTCAGGTGCGGGACCTTTGTCCGCGGACAAAGGTCGGGCTGTCCTCGGTGTCGTCCGGAGGGTCCATTGGGGCGCGGACTTTTGTCCGCGGACAAAAGTCGGGGGAGTGGGGGTGGCGGGTCAGGCGAGGTTCGTCATGATGCGGCGGCCGTAGGACTTGCTGGCCTTGACGATGGTCATCAGCATGCCCACCAGCAGGATCACCGAGAGCACCGGGACGAGGTCGACGGGCAGGGTGTACGCCATGACGATGCGGGCTGCGGAGTCGAGTAGGAAAGCCGCGCCCCAGGCGACCGACATCCCGCGCATCACGCTGCGGAAGCGGGGGTGCTGCTCCCAGTTGGAGTGCCAGGTGCGGGCGGTTTCCTCGGGCAGCATCTTGACCATCGTGGTGAACATGAAGGGCCGCTCCGCGAACAGGGTGCCGATCATCCAGAGGCCGAGCAGGCCCGTCAGGTAGCTCTCGCGAGCCAGCAGCAGCCGGGCGTCGCCGGTGACGAGGGTGATGGCGGTGCCGCATGCCATGACGCTGAGGGTGAAGAGGGTGACGGCGGCGACGCGGCGCTCGGTGGCCATCTTGTGGATCAGCTGAGCCAGCGGCAGGGCGCCGCTGATCAGGAGGGAGAGCCACTGGCCCAGGCCGGCGGCCCGGAGCCCGTAGTACAGGCCGAGCGGTATGCCGACGTCCATGAGCGCGGTGCGTAGCAGCGCCGCCTTCGGGTCCGTCGCGTCCCGCGCGGCCGTGGTGGCCGGCTGCCGTTCCTCGGCCCGCTGTGCGTTCGTCCGCTGCTGCCGCTCCGCCGTCATCACCGTATGTTTCCCGTCGCTCGCCCCGCCCGGCTCCTGCCCGGCCGCCCTCACCCCCATGACGCTACGGCGCGGACAAGGGCGTCGTAAGGGAGCTGTGAGCACATCCGGAGTGCAGAAAACTCCACCTCGAGGGGCGGCCTCAGAGGGGTGTCGGGCTCGCGTGCAGGTAGGCCAGGACGGCCAGGACCCGCCGGTTGTCGCTGCTGTCCTGTGCCAGCCCCAGCTTGGTGAAGATGTTCGCCGAGTGTTTGCTGACGGCGCTGTCGCTGAGGTGCAGCTCCTCGGAGATGCCCGCGTTGGACCGGCCCTCCGCCATCAGCCCCAGCACCTGGAGCTCGCGCGACGTCAGCGAGGACATCGGCCCGCGTTCGCCCCGCGCCACCAGCTTGGAGATCACCTCGGGATCCATCGCGGTCCCGCCGCCCGCCACCCGGCGCAGCGCGTCGACGAACTCCTCGTCGCTGAAGACCCGGTCCTTGAGCAGGTACCCGATCCCGCCCCGCCCGTCCGCCAGCAGCTCGCGCGCGTACAACTGCTCCACGTGCTGCGACAGCACCAATACCGGCAGCCCGGGCATCTCCCGGCGCGTGGCGAGCGCCGCCTGGAGGCCCTCGTCGGTGAAGGTCGGCGGCAGCCGCACGTCCACCACCGCCACGTCGGGCCGGTGCTCCAGCAACGCCCGCGACAGCCCGGGTCCGTTGTCGACGGCCGCGACGACCTCGAAGTCGTACGACTCCAGGAGCCGCACCATCCCCTCCCTCAGGAGGTACTGGTCCTCGGCGAGGACAACACGCATGGCAGCTCCATCGTCACTGTGGTCGGGCCGCCCACCGGGCTGCTCACGAACAAATCTCCGTCGAATGTACCCAGCCGCTGGCGCACGCCTTGGAGGCCCGTGCCCTTGGCGAGGTCGGCTCCGCCACGGCCGTCGTCGGTCACCGTCATCCGCAGCACCCCGTCGGAGTGCCGCAGGTCGATGCGCACCCGGGAAGCCCCCGCGTGCTTGGCGGCGTTGGCGAGGACCTCGCACACCGCGAAGTACGCGCATGCCTCCACCGGTGCCTCCGGCCGCCCCGGCACGTCCACCGTCACCTCGACGTCCAGCGGGCAGTCCAGCGCCACCGCCCGTACCGCGTCGCCCACGCCGCGCTCCGCGAGCACCGGCGGATGGATCCCGCGCACCAGGTCCCGTAGTTGCTTCAGCGCCGTCGATGACTGCCGGCGCGCCTCGGCCACCAGCTCGCGCAGTTCCGGCGCCTCGTCGCCGAGCCGCCGCTCGACCACACGCAGCGTCATCCCGATGGCCACCAGGCTCACCTGGGCCCCGTCGTGCAGGTCCCGCTCGATCCGGCGCAGTTCGGCGGCCTGCACCCCGGTGGCATCCGCGCGAGTCTCGGTCAACCGCTGCACCCGCCGGGCCAGTTGGGCGTGCCGGGTCGGTCGCAGTAGGAGCAGCCCGAGCCGGGTGTGCGCCCGCAGCGTGTACGGGGCCGCCCAGGCCGCCGCCGCCCCCAGCGCCGTGCCCACCAGGACCGCGGCCCACGGGACGCCGGGGAGCGCCCGCGTTGCCGGCAGCTGCCGCAACGCCTCGTCCCAGAAGGTGTAGGGGGCCGCGCCGCCGCCCGTCAGCATGTCCAGCAGGCCCGGCAGCACCAGCCCGAACAGCGAGAACCCCACCACGGCCAGCGGTGCCGCCAGCAGCGCCGCGGCCGCCACTGGACCCACCGCCAGCCACACCAGGTCGCGCCACACCGCCGGATCGGTCAGCGCGTGCCGCATCAGCTGCAACTGCCGTACCAGGTAAGGAGACCGGTACAGCCGCCGCCCGTACTGGTAGTAGCCGTCCGCCCCGCGCTGGACCGGCTCCGGCGCGGCGAGGTAGGGCACCGGGATCTCCACGCCGACCCATTCCCCGGCCAGCCGCCGGTACAGCGTCACGAAGCGGTGGCTCAGTTCCACGGCCTTCGGGAAGAGGCCCACCAGGCCGGTGCAGAGTCCGAGTACGAGCGCCACCACCTGTGCGGCGGCGAGCACGGCACCGGCCACCGACAGCAGCGACAACAGGATTCCGGCGCCCAGCAGCCGAAGGCGCCTGCCCAGCACGCCCGTCGCGCCGGCGACGACCGTGACCAGGGTGGGCACCAGGGCCAACAGGCCGACCAGTCCCAACAACACCCGCGCCAGTCCGCGCAGCGGCGCCATCGCGTGAGCTCGCAACCTCATGGCGGCGCCGACCGGTCCGGTCGGCGCCCCACGTCGTTCTTCCCGGCCAGGTGGATCAAGCACCCGGCCAGTCTGGCACGCCCGTTCGACTCCGTTCGACCCGCATCGAGCCCGGTCGCGGAGGTCCGGGGGAGGGGTCAGCCGTTCGCCGCCGACAGCAGTACGTCCACCAGCCGGTCCGCCGCGTCCGGCCTGCCGTACGCCCGCGCACGCTGGGCCATCGACGTCCGCAGCGCGGCATCGGTCAGCAGCGGGCCGACCGCCTCCCCGAGTGCCTGCGGCGTGACCTCGCCGAGCAGGGCGACCGCCGCTCCCGCGTCCGCCAGGTGCTTCGCGTTGTGCGCCTGCTCGTTCCCCGCCGACGTCGCCAGGGGGACGAACACGGCCGGCTTGCCCAGCGCGGTGACCTCCGCCAGCGTGCCGGCGCCGCTGCGGGAGATGATGACGTCGGCCAGCGCCAGCACGTCCGGCAGCTCCGGGCCGACGAAGCCCGTCAGGTGGTAGCGCCCGGCGAGGACCGGGTCCAGGGACGCGGCGGCGGCGCGGAGCTCGTCCACGTTGGCCGGGCCGCACTGGTGGATCACGTTCGCGTGGCTCAGCAGCCACGGGAGCACGTCCCGTACGACGCCGTTGATCTGCTGGGCGCCCTGCGCGCCACCGGTCACGTACACCGTCGGCAGCCGCCGGTCGAACCCGTACAGCGCCAGCGTCTGCACCGCCTTGTCCGGGTGGCCGGAGAGCACCTCGGGCCGCACCGGGTTGCCCGTGACCACCGCGCGGTCGCGCACCTCGGCCGGCAGCAGCTCCAGCGAGGACTCCGAGGACACCGCGATGCGCGTCGCCGAGCTCGCCAGCTTCCGGTTGGCCAGGCCCAGCCGCACCGTCTGCTCGTGCAGGACCAGCGGCCGCTTGCACAGCCGTGCGGCCAGGCCGGCCGGCACCGCCACGTACCCGCCCGTCGCGAGGACCACGTCCGGCTGGAACTCGGACACGATGGCCCGCGCCTGCGCCACGCCGAGCGGCACCCGCGCCATGTCCTTCACGTTCGCGGCGGACAGCATCTTGAGGGGATTCGACGAGCGGCGGATCTTGCCCGTGGCCACCGTCTTGAACGCGATGCCCTCAGCCGGGGCGATCCGGGCTTCGAGACCGTCCGCGGTCCCGATCCACAGGACGTCGAGCGTGCCGCCGGTGGCCGCGAGCCGGCCCTGGAGGGTACGGATCGCGGTGAGGGCCGGATAGGTGTGACCGCCAGTTCCTCCACCGGTGACGAGCAGCCGGAAGGAACGCGGGAGCGAGGGAGTGTCCACGCGCCCCACCCTACCCACCCGGGTGCGCGGCCCCCGAGGACGGGATCCTCCCGGGTCAGGTGGCGGAGATCGTCTTCAGCGCGAGGGCCCGCAGCGGCGCGATGCGCTTCCGGGCGGCGCCGTGGTAGACCGCGTTCGTGCAGATCACCAGGTAGCGGCCGGTAGCGGGGGACAGGTACATGCTCGTGCCGGTCCAGCCGTGATGGAAGGCCACCCCCGCGCCCGGGGCGACGATCCACGACAGGCCCCGGTCGAGCCCGGGTTCGACGGCGGCGTACGGGGTGAGGCTGGTGCGCAGCCACTCGCCGAGGTGGCCGTCCACCAGCCCCTGGTACGCGGTCAGCAGGAACCGGGCGTACGCGGCCAGGTCCGCCGGGGTGGAGAACACCCCGGCGTGCCCGGCGACTCCGCCCATCAGCGCCGCGTTCTCGTCGTGCGCCGACCCCCAGATCCGCGGGGCCCCCGGCAGGCGCCGCTCGGTCGGCGCGACGCCCGGGCCGCGGCCGACCGGGCCGTACGAGGTGGACGTCATGCCCAGCCCGCGCCACAGCTCCGCGCCCAGGTCGGTCAGCGGCCGGGCGTGGACGTGGGCCAGCGCCAGGCCGAGCAGGATGTACCCGCGGTTGATGTACCGGTGCTCGCCGGGGGCGCTTTCGAGCGGTTCCCGGCAGAGCAGCTCGTGCAGCGGGGCGTCCGCGCCCCGGTACCGGTCCAGCCGGGTCGAGGCCCGAAGCCCGCCGGTGTGCGTGAGGAGTTGCCGTACGGTCGCCTCACCGCTGGGAGCCGCGCCGGCGAGGGCGGGCAGGAACTCCCGCACGGGCGCGTCCAGATCGAGCAGCCCGGCGTCGACCGCCTGCCCCACCAGCGGCCAGACGGAGACCACCTTGGTGAGGCTGGCGATGTCGTAGACGGTGGTGTCGTCCGGGGGGACGTCGCCGAGCTCCGGGGCGACGGTCCCCGCCGACAGCACGGCGGGCTGTTCGTCGACGGTGCCACCGACGACCACGCCGCCGGGCGTGGCCCCGTCGGCCACGACCGCGTCGAGCGCCTCGTGCAGTCGGGTCAGGTCGGCGCTGGTGAACGTCATGAGCGGCCCTCCGGGACGGTGGCGGTGTCGGCTCCCAGCGTGGCGGGGCCGGACGGCGGAACCCTGGCGGCTCGCGGGGGCGGGGCGTGGGGAACCACCCGAGATCATGCGCTATTGTTGACCTTGTTCGCACGGCCGGGAACCCCGGCGGTGGGACTCGCGTTGGTGGTCCAAGGAAAGACACCCCACTTCCCGTGGGGGGATGCAGGTGCAAGGCCTGCCCAGCGCTCGATCAAGACAAGAAGGGCCCCGGCCTCCTGAAGAAGGAGACCGGGGCCTTTCGCGTTTCCCGTTTCCCGTCTCGTTTCCCGTTTCCCATGTCCCCGTGTCGCGTGTCCGGGATAGCGTTCTGCCCATGAAGTGGGGAGCACTCCCCACTTCATGGATCCGAAGAGGAGGAAGGGAACCGCCATGCCCGCCATGCCCGCCCCGACGCTCGAACAACTCGCCCCCGACGGGGCCGACTACACCGCCGACCCGTACCCCGTCTACGCCGCGCTGCGCGAGAAGGCCCTCGTGCACCGCGTCCACGTGCCCGGGACCGGTGACGTCTGGCTCGTCCTCGGACGTGACGAGGTGCGCGCCGCCCTGACGGACCCCCGGCTGCGCAACGACATACGGCACTCCGCGACCTGGCAGAGCGACGGCGGCCACGCCATCGGGCTCAACATGCTGCAGACCGACGCCCCGCACCACACCCGCCTGCGCGCCCTGGTCGCCCGCGAGTTCACCGCCGGGCGCGTCGACGCGATGCGGCCGCGCGTCCAGCGGATCGCCGACACCCTCCTCGACGCCCTCCCGTCGGCCGGCACCGCCGACCTGGTCGGCCGCTACGCCCTGCCGTTGCCGCTGACCGTGATCTGCGAGCTGCTCGGCGTTCCCCTCGCCGACCGGCACCACTTCCACGCCTGGTCGACCGAGCTCGTGGCGCCGTCCTCACCCGCAGCGGCGGGCGCCGCCGCCGGCGAGATGAGCGCGTACTTCACCGCGCTCATCGCCGCCAAGGCCGGTGACCCCGGCCCGGACCTGATGAGCGCCCTGGTCCGGGCGTCGGCCACGGAGGACGGCCTCTCCGCCGAGGAACTGCTCGGCATGGCCTTCCTCCTGCTCGTCGCGGGACACGAGACCACCGTCAACCTCGTCTCCAGCGCGGTCCTGGCCCTGCTGCGCCACCCCGGCCAGCTCGCCGCGCTGCGGGCCGACCCGCGCCTGATCGACGGCGCCGTCGAGGAGGTGCTCCGCTACGACGGGCCCGTCACCGCCGCCGCGTTCCGGTACGCCGCCGAACCCGTGGAGATCGCCGGGGTCCGCGTCCCGGCGGGGGACAGCGTGCTGCTCTCCCTGGCCGCCGCCTCCCGGGACCCCGGACACTTCCCCGACCCCGACCGCTTCGACATCCGCCGCCCCGCCCACGGCCACCTCGGGTTCGGCCACGGCGTCCACCACTGCCTGGGGGCGCCGCTCGCCCGTGTCGAGGGCCGGATCGCCGTGGAGACACTGCTGCGGCGGCTGCCGGACCTCGCCCTCGCCATCGCCCCGGAAGCCCTCGTACGCCGTCCCGGGGCCATGCTCCGGGGCGTGGCGGCCCTCCCCGTACGGTGGTCGCGGCGGCTCCCCGCGTAAGGCACTACCATCCGTACCGGACAACGATCCCCGGTACGAGCGCACGTAGGCCGGTCACCGGCGACACGAGGAGCGGACCTTGGTACGGCGTGACGCGCAGCGCAACCGTGAGCTGCTCCTGGCCGCCGCGCGCACGTCCTTCGCCGCCCAGGGCCTGGAGGTCCCGCTCGACGAGATCGCCCGCCGGGCCGGCGTCGGCAACGCCACCCTGTACCGGCACTTCCCCACCCGCGCCGCCCTGATCGACGCGGTGTTCCGGGACGCCCTCCAGGGAACCGTCGACGCCGGGGAGGAGGCCCGGCGGGCGGCGGACCCCTGGGCGGGCCTCGCCCGTTACCTGGAGGCGGTCTTCACGGTGCTGGCCGCCGACCGCGGCGCCAACGACCTGATGACCACCGCCATCGAGGGCGTGACCTCCCTCGACGCCGTCCACGCCCACAACCGCGCCACCCTCGCCGCCCTGATGGACCGCGCCCAGCGGCACGGCGCGATGCGCCCCGACGTCACCGTCGAGGACCTGCTCCTGGGCCTGGCCACGCTCGGCCGCTCCGTACCCTCCCTCGCGGCCGCCGCGCCCGCCCACGCCTGGCGCCGCCAACTGACCTTGTTCCTGGACGGCTTGCGCGCCGCCACCCGTCCTCCCACCGCCCTCCCCGCCCCGGCCCCCAGCCCCCGGACCCTGTCCGCCGTCCTCCAGGACCTCGGCCCCCACCGCCAGACCTGAGGCGGAGGGAGGTAGGCCAACGGTCCCGGATTGGCCCTCGTCCGGTGATCGTCCACGGGAGAGTCTGGGGACCTGACGCCGTACGAAGCGCCAGGACCCAAGGACTGAACGCTCAAGGCTCAAGGAGCAGTGTGATGACGCAGGTGGCCGTAGTGACCTTCGACGGGTTCAACGAACTCGACAGCTTCATCGCCTCCGCGCTGATCAACCGGTGCCGCAAGGACGGCCTGGAGGCCTTCATCACGACGCCGACGCCGGTGGTCACGTCGATGAACGGCGTCGAGGTGAGCGGGCAGCGCCCGATGGAGTTCGTGGCCGAGGCCGACGTCGTGCTGATCGGCAGCGGGGTCAAGACGCGCGACGTGGTCGCCGACGACCGGCTGATCTCCCGGCTGACCCTCGACCCCACGCGGCAGTTGATCGGCGCCCAGTGCTCCGGCGCGCTCGTGCTCGCCCGGCTCGGGCTGCTGAACGGCATGCCGGCGTGTACGGACCCGATGAGCCGGCCCTACGTCGAGGCCTGCGACATCACCGTGCTGGACGCGCCGTTCCACGCCGAGGGCAACATCGCCACGGCGGGCGGCTGCCTGGCGTCCCAGTACCTCGGCGCATGGGTGATCACCCGCACGCTCGGCGAGGACGCCGCGCGGGGCGTCATCGACTACGTCTCCCCGATCGGCGAGAACGAGGAAACGGTAGCCCGCACCCTCCGCGCCCTCCGCACCCCCGAGCCCGCCCTGCGCTGACCCTCCCACCGGCCCCCGGCCGGGCACCGGGTACTGACGGAACTGTCGGTCGACGAGCGGCGGACCGTACTGGCCGGCGGCCCGGGCGGCCGCCGAGCGGCTGGCCGCGGCGGGCATGTCCGGGCAGTTACCGCGGCGCGCTTGCTGTGGCCTCGGAAGTGGGCGCCGTGCCCGTCGGCGTCGAGACATCACTGCCGCCGCCGAAGAGCGCCACCAACACCACGATCAGAAGCAGCAGGATCCCGCCCCCGCCCGCCACGGCCGCCGGACCGATCCGACGGGAGTGGGCCCGTACGCGGGTGCCGTTGCGGACATGAGCCCGCACGTTCGTCGTCGCTCCCGGTGCCCCCCGAGGGCGCGGCACCGCCGGACGCGCGGCACCGGCCGCGCCCTTGGTACGACGCGTGTGCGGCCGGACGTAGGAGCCGTTCTTTCGGCGGTGACCACGGACATGTGCCATCAGCGGTTCCTCAGAGCAGTCGGGGAGGAGCGGAGAGAGCAGGCCCGATCGGGCACAGTCTCGACGGTAGCCCCGCCCACTGACCATCTGAGGCCCACCAACTGGCGTGCGCCTGCCGCGCGTTGAGGCACACGAGGCTCAGTGGGGGCGCGCGGTGCGCGCGGGTACGTGATCTCCCCGGAGGAGTTCGAAGCGGGCTACGAGCGGCTGCTCGCGCCGCTCGCCGCGGCGGGCACGCGGCTGATCCTCATCGAGCCGTTCCTCCTGCCGGTCAGCGGTGTCGTCGAGGCCGGTGCCGCGCTCATCGGTAAGACGGAACGCGCGCGATGGCGTACCGATCTGGACCCGAAGATCCAGGTGGTGCGCGGGCTCGCCCGCACGTACGGCGCGCATCTGCTCGCCGCCGACGGCATGTTCGCCGAGCGCGCCGCGACGGCCGGCCCGGAGCACTGGGCGGAGGACGGTGTCCACCCGACGCAGGCCGGCCACGCCGCACTCACGGCGGCCTGGCTGCGGTTGACCGACTGAGGGTGGTTGGCGGGGCGGCTGGCGGGGGCCTTGGCGCCTTCTGAGGGGGTTTAACAGGCCTGGCGCCACCTGGCGCCGCCTCCGTCCCGCCGCCCCCTCGCTCAGTTGTCCGAGTGCCGTGCGACCATCAGACGCCGCCCCCGCGATCACGGTCTCACCGCCCGGTCGCCGGCTGCGGATCCACCTGTTGAGCAAGGAGCGCCACGCGTATGTCCACACCCCCGCCACCGCAGCAGCCCCAGCAGCCGTACGGACAGCCGTACGGGTACCCGCAGCCCGGGCCGCAGGGGCAGCCGGGCCAGCCCGGGTACGGGTACCCGCAGCCGGGTCAGCCGGGTCAGCCGGGTCAGCCCGTGCCGCCCGCCGGCCAGCAGGGCTGGTACGCACCGCCCATGGCGCCGCCGCGCAAGACCAACGTGCTGGCCATCGTGGCGTTCGTCATGTCGATCCTCTGCGCGATACCCCTGGTGCCGCTGATCCTCGGCATCGTCGCCCTCTCCCAGATCCGCTCCCGTGGCGAGCAGGGCAAGGGCTTCGCCATCGCGGCGATCGTCATCCACGGCCTGACCATCTGCTTGTACGCCCTCGTGCTGGTCCTCGGGATCACCGGCGGGCTGCCCAACTCGTCGCCCAAGCGCGACACCAGCGGCCAGGTCACCGGCTCGGGCTCCAGCAAGGTCGACGACATGCGCGCGGGGGACTGCTTCAACACCGACGGCGACCTGTCGCAGTTCCACGACGACGGCAGCGGCAAGGCCTCGCAGTCGGTCCGCGTCGTGCCCTGTGACCAGTCCCACGAGGGGGAGACGTACGCCGTCTTCGACCTGCCGGGCGGGCCGTACCCCGGATCCGAGAAGGTCGGCGCGCTGGCCGAGGAGAAGTGCGGCGGCACGCTGCTCACCGACTACGTGGGCAACGACCCCGCCAAGATCTCGAAGAAGCTGGAGCTGTACTACTACTTCCCGCAGGCGGCCACCTGGACCCTCGGCGACCGCACGGTCACCTGCTTCCTCGGCGACCCCAGCGGCGCGAGCACCGGCTCGGCCCGCACCACCGCCACCCCCTGACCGCCACCACACCGGGCTAGCCCTGGATGAGGGCCTCCCACCGTTCCCGCGTCGGGCCGTCGTGGGCGGGCGTGAAGTCCGGGCGGGCCTCCAGCCAGGCGGTGACGGCTTCGTCCACCTCGTCGGCGCCGTACGCGTCCGGGGCCGGCCGCAGGAGATGGCGCACCTGGGCGCGGGCCCGCATGACGACCGGGTCCTCGAAGGCGCAGGCGCCCAGGGCGGCGGCCCGCCGGTCCACGGGCGGGGCGCCGCCGGTGAGGCGCTGCTCGTTGCCGCGGTCGGCGGCCACCTGGGCGTCGTACCACGGCCGCAGGGCCCGCGCCGTCCAGGCGTGGTAGCCGGTGGGGTCCGCGGCGATCCGGTCGGCGTGGGCGGCGAGGTGCTGGGCGGAGCGCAGTCCGAGGGCCACGCCGTGCCCCAGGGTCGGATTCGTGTGCATCAGGCTGTCCCCGAGGTTGACCAGGCCGGTGACGACGGGCCCGGCGTCGTCGGCGAGGGAGACCCAGCGGTTGTCCAGGCCGGCCATCGCCAGGACGGGCGACCGCGGTTCGGGGTCCAGATCCAGCCAGGCGGCCGTGGCGGGGAAGGCGCGGGCGGCGGCCTCGAACACGACGGGGTCGGTGAGCGCGCCGCGCGTCGGATCGCCCGTGGAGACCACGAGGTGCAGCGCGAAGGAGTCGTTGTCGGACGGGAAGACCCCGGCCAGCGCGAACGGCGCCGACGAGCCCGTCTTCACCCGCCCGGGGTCACGGGGGCCGTCGCCGCGCAGGCGGTACCAGCGGCACAGGTACGCGATCCCGGTGCGGTGGCTCTCCACCACGGGCGGACGGCAGCCGGCCACGGCCAGCCAGCCGGGCACCGGCGAGCGGCGTCCGGCCGCGTCGACCACGAGGTCCGCCCCGCACGTCTCCCCGCCCGCCCGAACACCGGTGACCCGGACGGGGCTCCCCTCGGCGAAGTCGAAGTCGGAGCCGGAGTCGGAGCCGAAGTCGGAGCCGAAGGCGAGGCCGTCCACCCGGCAGCCGCGCCGCACCTCGACGGCGGGCTCCCGCCGCACGGCCGCCGCCAGGGCGGCCTCCAGCACGATGCGGCGCGTGCGCAGGGTCACCAGCTCCTCGTCACCGTCCCGGTGCGGGGGATGCTCGCCGAACCAGTCGAAGTCGTGGTACTCCCGGGCCCCGCGCGCCAGCAAGTCCTCGTACACGTCCGGTACTTCGGCCCGCAGCACGGTCCGCACCGGCGCGAGGAACGAGTGGGGCTGGACGGCCTGCGGTGTCCGGGGCCGGTTCCAGTCGAAGAAGTCCCGCTCCACGTCCTCACCGGCCTGCCGCCGGTCTTGTTCGAACAGTACGACCGCATGACTCCGCCGGCCGAGCATGAGCGCCGTCCCCAGCCCGCTGATGCCCCCACCGACCACCGCAACCCGCGCCACCGCATCCCCCTCGCGTCGTGTTGCGGCACGAGCCTACAAGCCGATGATCTTCACGGTCCCGGCCGGGTACCCGGCACCGTGTCCGGGTCCCCGGCGGGCCCGCGCAGGGTGGCGGTCGCGACGGGCCCGCACAGGCGGTCGCCGGCACCGCCAGGCAGGTCTCGACGGGCGGTGCGTCGGTGACCGGCAGATAGACGAGGTCGGCGCGCGAGTACGAGCCCGCGACGCTGAGCGGGACGAGCGAGATCCCCTGCCCGGAGGCGATGAGCTCCAACTTCTCGTCCAGGGCGAGGTACGCCGCTTGCGGGCGTCGAGGATCGGCTCGCGTCGAGGTCGGAACGTGAGGGTACGGCGGCCCGCCAGCGGATGCGTCACGGGCAGGCCGGCTGCGCGATGAACAGCTCCCGCGCCGCCCGGCCGAACTGCCGGTGCTCGGCCGCCGCGACGAAGTAGCGGAGCTTGCGCAGGTCCAGGTCCGGAGGGCGGACAGGACCTCTACCGGGCCTCCGAGGCCGCGCTCAACCAGCTGATGCGGTGCTACGCCGCCCGCCGGGCCGAGGCCGGGGACGGCTGGACGCTGCTCCTGATGAACCCGGGCTGAGTACGTACGGACCTCGGTGGACCCGGGGCCGAGCTCAGGGTGGAGGAGAGCGTGCCCGGGGTGGTGGACACCATGGAGCGCCACCGGGGGCAGCCCGGTCTGCGGTTCCTCGATCACCGGGGCGGGGACGTGCCCTGGTAGCGGGCGCGGGCGGCGGGCGGGGCGGCGCCGCCGGGGCGACACTGGCGGGGTGACGGACAGCGAGCGGCAGACGGAGCGGCGCCTGGAGCGGGCCATCCTGGAACTGCTGGAGCGCCGCGGGCCGGACGCGACGATCTGCCCCTCCGACGCCGCGCGGGCGGTGTACGCCGGGGACGACGACGGCTGGCGCGCGCTCATGGAACCGGCCCGGCGCGCGGCCCGGCGGCTGGTCGGGGCCGGCGAGGTGGACATCACCCAGGGCGGCCGGCCCGTCGATCCGGAGACGGCCCGGGGGCCGATCCGCATCCGTATCCGTACGCGGATCCGCCGCGACCGATGAGTTTCGCGGCGCCGGACGGTCTGCCCTTCCGTAAGCCTGCGCTGGCCCTCGTCAGCCCCGGAAGGGTGAGGAACAACATGAAGTACATGATCCAGTTGAACGTCCCGGCAGCCGAGTGGGACGCCGTCATGAACGCGTACTCCAAGGACGACATGCAAGCCATGTTCGCCCACATGGGAGCCCTCAACGACGACCTCACCTCCGCCGGGGAATGGGTGGAGGGCCGGGGCCTCGGCGGTCCCTCGCAGGTCAAGACGGTGCGCGCGGGGAGCGACGGACGGCCGCAGGTGACCGACGGGCCGGCCGCGGACGACCGCATCCTCGCCGGGTACTGGGTGGTCGACGTCAAGAGCGAGGAGCGGGCCCTGGAGATCGCCGCCCGGGCGTCGGCCTGCCCCGGCCCCGGCGGCGAGCCCGGCAGCGACCCGGTCGAGGTGCACCTGATCCCCGAGGGGCCGCCGCAGGCCTGACGCGACGCGCCCTTTCAGCCCCCGTCAACGAGCGGGATGTCCAGCCGCTCGGCGAGCGCGGTGAGGGTCGGCCCCAGCGGCAGCGCGACCCGGGCCAGGGCGTGCTGGTCGCCGCGGGTCGGGTCGTGGTTGACGATGAGTACGGGTTTCCCCGCGCGGGCCGCCTCGCGGACGAACCGCAGCCCGGACATCACCGTCAGCGAGGAGCCCAGGACCAGCAGGGACGCGGCCCCGGCGACCAGCGACCGGCACTGCTCGACCCGCCCCGGCGGCACGGATTCGCCGAAGAACACCACGTCCGGCTTGAGCACCCCGCCGCACCGCGAGCACGGCACCACGCGGAAGTCGCCCACCTGCGCATCGGTGAGGTCGGCGTCACCGTCCGGGTTCAGCGCGGCGGCGACCGGCGCGAAGCCGGGGTTGGCCTCCGCCAGCCGCAGGGCGAGCTCCCGGCGGCCGGAGGAGGCGCCGCAGGAGAGGCAGACGACCCGGTCCAGGCTGCCGTGGAGTTCCACCACGCCCTCGCTGCCCGCCGCCTGGTGCAGCCCGTCGACGTTCTGCGTGATGACGCCGGAGAGCAGCCCGTGCCGCCCGAACGCCGCCACGGCCCGGTGCCCGGCGTTCGGCCGGGCCCGGCCGAAGGTGCGCCAGCCGAGGTGACTGCGCGCCCAGTACCGGCGCCGGGCCTGGGCGCCGGCGGTGAACTCCTGGTACGTCATCGGGGTGTGCCGGCTCAGGCTGCCGCCCTTGCCCCGGTAATCGGGGATCCCCGACTCGGTGGAGATCCCCGCCCCGCTGAGCACCAGCACACCGCCGCCGCGCAGGGCATCGGCGACCGGCCCCGCATCGGCGGTACCAGGCCGCGGGTCCCCGGTCGGCGTCCAGCTCAGAGTCGGCCGCATCCGCATGCCGCCAGGGTACGCAACGACCGGGCCCGGCGGCCCGGCCCCGCGGCCCGCCGGGGGCGGCGACCGCCCACGGTCAGCGCGACCACATGTGCGGCTCGGCGGCGGTTGCCATGACGGTGGCCGGGGACGCGGTGGCGGCGGCCGTGGCGGTGGCGTGTTCGGCACGGGATTCGATCAGGCGCCGGAAGCCGGCGAGGGCGTAGCGCTCACCCGTGCAGGAGCCGCGCCCGCGGATGCCCGCGACGGTGGCCATGAGCTGCTGGGGCTGTTCGCGCCAGCCGACGGCCAGCACCCGCAGGCCGAGGCATTCGGCCCGCCGGTGCAGGTCCAGAAGCAGGAGCAGCCCCGGAGTGTCCATGTACGAGACCTGGTGCAGGTCGAGCATGAGGGCGTCGGCCCCGAGGTCGGTCGCGAGGACCGGCAGTACGTCGTAGACGGCCGGCGCGGCGGCCGAGTCCAGGTCGCCGATGAAGCTGATCAGTACGGTGTTGCCGCGGCGCTCGGCCTCGGTGGTGAACGATGACGTCACGGTGCTCCCTGCTGTTCGCGGCCCGGCGGCTGCGCGGGGGCCGAAGCCTTCCATTTTCGCGTGCCGGACGGGGCGTTCCCCGCTACCCCGTACGCGCGGCGCGGCGCGGCGGGCCGGGGGCGCGGGCGGGCTCCCGGTGACGGGCTCGGATCAGACCCCCGGGCGGGCGGCGGCGAGGGCGCGCGGGGCGGTGTTCCGGGAGGACGCCTTGCGGGTCTCCCCGCCGCGCCACGTCTCCTTGGCGGGTCAGTCCTCGTTCTCCTCCCGGGCCAGGTGCAGGGCCAGTTCCTGGAGGATCTCGTCGGTGCCGGGAGCCGAGCCCGTCGCGTCGTACGCGGTGGCGACCGCCGCGAAGGCGGCGATGAAACCGCTGACCAGGGCGCTCAACGGCACGGACAGCTGATCGAGGACGGCGCCCCCGACCTCCTCCGCGGCGGCTTCGGCGGGGACCAGGAACCGGTCGGGGATCACCTCTTCGAGGAGTTCGGCGACGAGGCCCTCCTCGACGTCCCCGCGCAGGGCGGTCAGCGCGCCGATGGCCTTGAGCTTGATCTCGTTCTCGTGCACGGACCGAGCCTACGAGCGGCCACCGTCCCGCGGGGCGGACCGGCGCGCGTCACGCCGCGCGGTCTCGGGGCCGCGGCACGTCGCGGCGCACCTCGTGCTCTGGTGGGTGCCCGTCGGCCACGTGCCCGCCGTGGAGGAGGCGTTGGAGCGGCTGGCGGCGCTGCGCGGGCACGGGCCGTCCCCGTACGCGTTCACCTTCGCCGCGCCCCACACCGCCGCCGAGGCCGCCCGGCACCGCCGGAGCGGGCCGCCGCAGGCCGCCGCGGGCCGCCGCCGGCCGGGCGGCGGCGGACGTCAGGAGCGGTCGAGGCCCCAGGTCTGGAGGCTGAAGGGGCGCCCCTTCTCCTCGCCGGTGATCAGCGGTACGTCGAGCAGCCGGAAGCCCGCCTTGGTGGCGACGGCCACACTCGCGGCGTTCTCGGGCTCCAGCTCCAGGATCACCTGCTCCGCGCCCAGTTCCCCGAAGGCGTACGCGGCCATCACCCGCACCGCGCGCACCGCCAGCCCCTGCCCCCGGTGGGCCGGGCCGACCGCGTAACCGATCTCGGTCCCCTCGGGGGCACGCCGCAGCATCACCTCACCGAGCGGAGCGCCGCCGTCCACGGTGATGGCGAGCAGGATCGCCGTGCCCTCCTTGCGCAGCTGCCGGTCCCGCGCGAGGCGCGCGAGGGCGGCCGCGTCGTCGAAGGGGGAGACGATCGGGGTCCAGTACGCGATGTCGGGGTGGTCGAAGAGTTCCGGCATCGCGGCCAGGTCCGCCTCGGTCCAGTCGCGCAGGACGAGACCCTCTCCCGAGAGTTCCATCCGCTCGGGGAACGACGCCGTTGTGCTGTTCATGCTGAGGACCTCCATGGCCTGGCCTGCTGTCTTACGCCGACGAGGCAGGTTAGCCGCGCCCGCCGGCGCGGGCGCGGGCGCCCTCACGCGGACGGCGGGGTCCGCCGGGCGCAGCGGGCGAGACGGGCGGCGAAGGCCTCCACCAGGCCGCGGAGTTCCGGCGGGTGCTCGATGACGAAGGGGCGGTCCAGGGAGGCGAGTACGGCGGGCAGCCAGTCGAGCCGCTCCGCCCGCAACTCGGCACGACACCAGGGGCCGGGGTGGGGGTCGGCGTCAACCTCCGCCTCCGCCCCGCCGCCTTCGGCTTCCATCGGCGGGAGTTCCCGTACGACGACCGCGAGGCCCGCCGGCAGCCGGGTGCGGATCTCCTCGGCCGTTCCCCGGACCCGCAGGCTCACCTCGTGCCGGTGGTGCGCGGCCGTGGCGATCCCCGTCAGGACGCGCTCGGCCGGATCGGCCCCGGCGGGCGGTGCGAACGACCCGGGCAGGAGCCGTACGCCCGTGATGCGGTCCAGCCGGAAGGTGCGGTCGCCGCCCGCGGCGGGGTCCGCGGCCGTCACGTACCACCGGCCGGCGTGGGCGACGACCCCGTACGGGTGCACGGTGCGCTCGCTGCGCCGGCCGTCGCCGGCGGTGTACCGGATCGCGACGGGCCGGTGGTGGTGCACCGCGTCGGCGACCGGGAGGAGGACGGCGGGATCCGGGGCGGCGGTCGCCTCACCGGGCCGGTTCGTGAACGCGAGGGCGCCGAGCACCGCGTCGAGCCGGTGGCGCAGCCGCTCGGGCAGCACCCGCCGGATCTTGGCCGACGCCGTCTCGCTCGCCGTCCCGGTGGCTCCCGTCAGGCTCGCCCGGCGGCCCGCGACCAGCCCGAGCAGCACGGCGAGCGCCTCGTCGTCGCTCAGCATGAGCGGCGGCAGCCGGTACCCGGGGCCGAGCCGGTAGCCGCCGTAGCGGCCGCGCACCGACTCGACCGGGATGTCGAGCTCGATCAGGTGCCGCGCGTAGCGCCGCACGGTGCGTTCGTCGACACCTAGCCGGCCGGCGAGCTCGGGGACGGTACGGACACCCCCGGACTGGAGGAGCTCCAGCAGGGTCAGGACGCGGGCGGTGGGACGGGCCATGGCCGAAGTCTCTCGCGAATACCGGGCGGGTTCCGCCCGGTATCGCCCGTAGCGTGCGGTGGGTCAGCCCGCACCGAACCAGGGAGCCACCATGACCGTGAACTTCGCCTCCGTCCGCGTCATCACCGACGACGTCGCCCGCCTCGTCGCCTTCTACGAGCGCGCCACCGGCGTGGCCGCCACCTGGTCCACCGAGGACTTCGCCGAAGTCAGGACCCCCTCCGCCACCCTCGCCATCGGCAGCACCCGTACCGTCCCGCTCTTCGCCCCCGGCTCCGCCCGCCCGGCCGCGAACGACAGCGTCATCCTCGAATTCCTCGTGGACGACGTGGACGCCGTGTACGAGGACCTGCGCGGCGGCGCGGTGACCGACTTCGTCAACGAGCGGCCCACCACCCTGCCCTGGGGCAACCGCTCCCTGCTGTTCCGCGACCCGGACGGCAACCTCGTCAACTTCTTCACCCCCGCCGCCCGCTGAGGACGGCGGCCGGGGGAGCGGCCCGGGGGAGCGGTCAGCGGAAATCCAGCGGCCGTGCGTGGCCGGAACTGTTTGGATACGGCCATGACCATCACCCTTCCCGCCGGTTACGAGATCTCCGACGACCCCGCCCGGATCGACCCCGCCCTCGTCTACGCATGGCTGTCCGAGGACGCGTACTGGGCCCGCGGCCGCTCCCGGGAGAAGCAGGACCGGGCGATCGCGGGTTCCCTCAACTTCGGTGTCTACGAGCGGGCTTCCGGCCGCCAGGTCGGCTACGCCCGCGTCGTGACCGACCTGGCGGACTTCGCCTGGCTGTGCGACGTGTACATAGCCCCCGAGGCGCGCGGCAAGGGGCTGGGCACCGCGCTCGCCGCCGCCGTGCGCGACCACCTGGCCCCGTACGGCCTGCGCCGCATCATGCTGGCCACCGCCGACGCGCACGGGGTCTACGCCAAGGTCGGTTTCACGCCACTGGAGAAGCCCGAGTGGTGGATGACCCTCGGCGCCCAGTGAGCCGAGCGGCCGGGGTCAATCGCTCCGGCCGGCGCCGAACCGTATCGAGACGACGCGGCGGTCGCGCAGGGCGCGGTCGAGCAGCACCACCGAGCCGATGCCGGTGGCCGCGGCCCGGGCGGCGGCCGGGGTGTCCTCCCCGAGCCGGGCCAGCAGCTTCGCGAGGCCGCGCTGGTGGACCCGGAAGACCCGCGGGGAGGCCAGCCGGCGGCGGGCGCGCTGGCCCGACAGCGCCTCCTGCGGGCCGACGTCGAGGACCACCATGTGCAGGGGCCGGCCGGACCGGTGCGCCGTGTGCGCGAGCCACCGCCGCATCCAGGCCCTGCTGCCGCAGTCGTGGATGAGCAGGGGACGGCGCAGCCGCATCTCGGTCCGTATCCGCCGCATGTGGCCCAGTCGCGCCCAGGGCCGGTAGGCCGCGTACGGGAGCCAGTCGGGCATCCGCGCCTCGTAGGCGGTACGGGTGGCCCGCGGATCGAGGACGGTGGCCGCGGCCGACCACGCGCGCAGCAGCGTGCTCTTCCCGCTGCCGGGCAGCCCGGCGACGACGACGGCCGCGTTCGCCGGGTAGGACAGCCTGACGTCGCTGTCGCCGGCACCTTCCCCGGCCGCGCCGCCCCGCAGGTCGACGATGCCCCGGGGCGCGAGGTGTTCGGTGCGGAGGGGTGTGCTCACAGGTGACGGGCCGTCCGGAGGTGCTGGGTCGGGTACGCCCCTGAGGCTACGTGACCCACCCATCGCCTCCGACGGCGCCGGCGACGGCAGGGACGGCGGGGACGGCCGGGACGGCCGGGACTCCGGGGACTCCGGGGACTCCGGGGACTCCGGGGTGCTCACTTCCACCCCTCCCCGTACCCGACGTACCCCTCGTGCCGGACGCACCCGCCGTCGGCGGTCAGCACCGGCTCCCCCGAGTACCAGTCGGGCCGCAGCGACAGGGTGATGCCGTGGCCGTCGGTCGTCCGGACCCCCGGCAGGCCGGCTCCCCGCTCGCCCGCCGCCGGGGCCGGTAGGTCCGTCACCTTCAGGCCCCGGGCGGACCAGGCCTCGCGCAACTCGCCGACGGCCGCCTCGTACGCGGCGCGGTCCGCGAAGCCGGGCGCCCAGGTGACGCGCGGCTGATCGCGGCCGGCGCCCTCGGGGTCGAGGCCCAGATCGTCCTTGCAGGAGGCATTGGCCATCTCGTGCCCGTCCACGATGGCCGAGGGGTCCATTCCCAGCCGTCGCACCGCGTCCTCGCCCGACTCCTCGGTCAGCCGCAGGTGCGCGCGGAACTCCGTCTCCGACATCACCCGGCCGCTCGCACAGCCCTGGGTGAGCGCCGCCACGAGCAGCACCGCACCGCCCGCGACCAGCGCCCGGGCGCCGCGCCGGCGCCGACGCGGGCGCGGCGGCGCGGGATACCGGGGGCGCGGGGCGGGAGCGGGCTTCGTCGTCATGGGCCCATCCCAGCAGCCGGTTCGGGCGCGCGGCACCGCTCCCGTACTCAGTCGCCCATGAGTACGCGGGGAGCACCCGTCGGCCGCCCGGCCGCCCGGCGGGGGACGAGGCGGGCTCGAAGGGCGCCCGAGGTGGGCCGCGTACGAATGGACCCGGGAATAGGCCGGACGGACCGCCCGTTCCCCGCATATAGTTGAATTACGAACAATCTTG
The DNA here is from genome assembly GCF_055584685.1 of Streptomyces sp. NPDC102258. Taxonomy (NCBI): domain Bacteria; kingdom Bacillati; phylum Actinomycetota; class Actinomycetes; order Kitasatosporales; family Streptomycetaceae; genus Streptomyces; species Streptomyces sp. NPDC102258. The sequence goes on along the minus strand of NZ_JBVJLO010000021.1, from coordinate 124,734 downwards.
AGAAGAGGGCGGGAGCCATGCAGTTCGGGATCTACAGCGTCGGAGACGTCACCCCCGATCCGACCACCGGACGGGTGCCCGGTGAGCACGAGCGGATCAAGGCGATGGTCACCATCGCGCGGAAGGCCGAGGAGGTCGGCCTCGACGTCTTCGCCAGCGGCGAGCACCACAACCCGCCGTTCGTCCCCTCCTCGCCCACGACGATGCTCGGCTACATCGCCGCGCACACCGAGAAGCTGATCCTGTCCACGTCGACGACGCTGATCACCACGAACGACCCGGTGAAGATCGCCGAGGACTTCGCGATGCTCCAGCACCTCGCCGAAGGCCGCGTCGACCTGATGATGGGCCGCGGCAACACCGGCCCGGTCTACCCCTGGTTCGGCAAGGACATCCGCGACGGCATCGACCTCGCCATCGAGAACTACGCCCTCCTGCGCCGGCTGTGGCACGAGGACGTGGTGGACTGGAAGGGCAAGTTCCGCACCCCGTTGCAGTCCTTCACCTCGATTCCGCGCCCGCTCGACGGCGTCGCGCCCTTCGTCTGGCACGGCTCCATCCGCTCGCCGGAGATCGCCGAGCAGGCCGCGTACTACGGCGACGGCTTCTTCGCCAACAACATCTTCTGGCCGGCCTCCCACACCCGGAAGATGGTCGACCTCTACCGCCGGCGCTACGCCCACTACGGCCACGGCACCCCCGAACAGGCCATCGTGGGGCTCGGCGGCCACGTCTTCATGCGCCGGAACTCGCAGGACGCGGTCCGTGAGTTCCGCCCGTACTTCGACAACGCGCCGGTGTACGGGCACGGGCCGTCCCTGGAGGAGTTCACCTCCCAGACGCCGCTGACCGTCGGCTCGCCCCAGCAGGTGATCGAACGGACCCTGTCCTTCCGCGACTACGCCGGCGACTACCAGCGCCAGCTGTTCCTCCTGGACCACGCGGGCCTGCCCCTGAAGACCGTCCTGGAGCAGCTCGACATGCTCGGCGAGGAGGTCGTACCGGTGCTGCGCAAGGAGTTCGCGAACCTGCGCCCCGCGGGCGTGCCGGACGCGCCGACGCACGCGGACCGCGTGGCGGCCGCCGCCGAGGAGGCGCGGGCATGAGGCTGGTCATCGTCTCGGCGGGGCTGAGCTCGCCGTCCTCGACGCGGCTGCTCGCCGACCAGCTCACGGCCGCGACGCTGGAGCACGTCGACGCCGCGCCCGAGGTGATCGAGCTGCGGGAGCTGGCGACCGGGATCGCCCAGCACCTCGTCACCGGTTTCCCGCCCGCCGCCCTGGCCGCCGCCCTCGACGCGGTGGCGGCCGCGGACGGTCTGATCGCCGTGACGCCGGTGTTCGCGGCGTCCTACAGCGGCCTGTTCAAGTCGTTCTTCGACGTCCTCGACAAGGACGCCCTCACCGGGAAGCCGGTCCTGCTCGGTGCGACCGGCGGCACGGCCCGCCACTCCCTGGTCACCGAACACGCCATGCGCCCGCTCTTCACCCACCTGCGCGCGCTCGTCCCGCCGACCGCCGTGTACGCGGCCTCGGAGGACTGGGGCGAGGAGGGGCTGGCACAGCGCATCAGCCGCGCGGGCGCGGAGCTGGCCCGCCTCATGGCACCCGGCGCGGGCGCCGCCGCGCCGAGCGCACCCCGGTCGCCCACCGGCGCGGTCACCTCGGCGGACCCGGCGGACGACTTCCGGCTGATCCCCTTCGAACAACGCCTCGCCGCCCTGGAGGCCACGCCCCCACCCCGGCACTGACGGGCCGGCGGCGCGGGGCGCGGGCGTCCGGCTCGGCGGCGGGAGGGCGAGAGGGCGGGGCGGCGGGGAGCCGGTTGGGGACGTGTCCATATTTGGTCGCCGTTGCTCTCTGGTGAGAGGCGAATCCGGCGTGTAGTTTCAGCTCCAGCTGTCGTGGTTCGCAGTCCCTGCCCGCGCCCTGGCGTGGGCGTTTTGCTGTGCAGTGCATGCCGGACCAGGGCGATCACCTCCGGGTCCGCGCGGTGCGGATCCGACTTCGACCGGGAGGCATAACCATGGCCAGCGGAACCGTGAAGTGGTTCAACGCCGAAAAGGGCTTCGGCTTCATCCAGCAGGACGGCGGCGGACCGGACGTCTTCGCCCACTACTCGAACATCAACGCCACCGGCTACCGCGAGCTCCAGGAGGGCCAGGCCGTGACGTTCGACATCACGCAGGGCCAGAAGGGCCCGCAGGCGGAGAACATCACCGCCGCCTGACCCGCCCGACCTGATACGCCCCGGCTCCGCCCCCGACGCACGACCCCGGGGGCGGGGCCTGCGCGTATCCGCCGCGTACGCCCGGGGGAGGGGCCCGCGCACCACCGTCGGCGGTCGGTCCTTCGCCGGGATTCGCCCCCTGCCGCCGATCGGCGGCCCTACGGTACGGGGACACGGCGCCCGCCGCGCCGCAGTCATCCAGGAGGATCCGTGACATCGTCCTACGACCCCCAGTACGCACCGGCCGGCGACGTCAGCGCGGCGCTCATGGCGATCGACTCCCGGCTCAAGGCGATCTACGACGGCAAGACCACGCCCGACCCCGAACAGCAGCTGCTGATGGACCAGTTCATCGCGTCCCTGGGGTACCGGGGAGCCCGTGACCTGGTCGACGGGGCGTGCACCCTCATCTACATGTTCATGACGTGGCTGAGGAAGGCGTACGAGGAGCACGACAAGGACGTCATCGAGTACGTGGTGCCGTACCTCGTGGCCTCGATGCGCACGATGCCCCGCAGCGTCCGCCCCGAGACCATCCCCACCATGGCCGGCATGGTCATCGCGGCCGGTATCGGTCTGAGCCCCACCCTGTGGCGCCAGCGGTACGGGGAGTGGACCAAGGAGGAGATGAACCCCCTGGAAGCCACCGCCTTCCTGCTCGCCGAGCACATCAACCGGCTCACGGGCGACCGGGATTACGCCACCCGCCTGATCACCAACGCCCTGTCCGGCGCCGGCCGGGACTGATCCGCGGGTTCCCGCGCGGCGTGCGGGAACGGATCGCGGGGTAGGTGGAGCAGGCATCAATCACGTGCTGGCGCCGCCCGCGTCAGCCGATCGATCGGGGTGAGTGAGCTCATGGCGATGCCCGCACGAACGACCCGAACGGCACGAACGGTACGAGCAGTCCGAACGGCACGAGCAGCCCGAACGGCCCGTATGGCGGTTCCCGCGCTGCTGTCCCTGGCGGTGGGGGCCACGCTGGTCGGCGCCGGGCCCGCGGCCGGTTCCGAGCGGCCGGTCCGCGAGAGCACCTGCGCGCTCGGGAACCTGCGCGTCGCCGCCGGGGAGCCGGACGTCGGAGCCGGGCAGTTGTACCTGCCGATCCGCTTCACCAATACCGGTGACCGCCCCTGCACCCTGCTCGGGTACCCCGGCGTGAGCGTCCTGGGGCCGGACCAGCGGCAGATCGGGACACCCGCGGACCGCGACGGCCAGGTGCCCGCCGCCGTGTCCCTGGCCCCCGGGCGCAGTGCCACCGCCACCCTCCACACGACGAACGGGCCGATCGGCGGCCCGTGCCTGCCCAAGGGCGCGTTCCTGAAGGTCTACCCGCCCGCGTCCCGGGACGCGGTTCTGCTGAACACGCCGTTCCAGGTCTGCTCGAACCGTTTCACGGTCAGCCCCGTCGCGGCCTGACCCCCCGCCGGCGGGGGCCGGACGCCGTCCGGCCCCCGGGGCCCGCCCGTACGGCGGGCTTTCGGCGTATCAGACCGGGGTGTCGGAGAGTTCCGCGAAGCCCGGCGCGCAGGCGGTCGCCAGGTTGGCGGCGGTGAAGGGCGTGGTGCTGGTGACGCAGACGGCCTGGTGGAGCGTGCCGTTGCTGGCGAGCAGGGTGATGTAGAGGTGGCCGGGGCCTTCTTCGGTCACGGCGACGGTGGTGTCGTAGACGCACCGGGGGGCGTGGGGGAGCAGGCCGAGGTTGAGCCAGACGCCGGGGTTACGGCTGTCGTTGAGGAAGGCGTGGCCCTCATCGTCGGTGGCCGAGCGGAACACCGTGTTGTAGACGGGGGAGAGGGAGTAGTCGACCACCGTGGAGTCGACGTCACGGCTCGTACTGCACTTCCTGCCCCCCATCACCTGGCCGTTCTGGGGCTCCACCAGGATCGGCTCGGCCGGGGCCGGTCCGGCCGGGGCCTTCTTGGCCGGCGCCTTCTTGGCGGCCGCGTGCTTGCCCGGCGGCTTGGGGCCGGGCCCGGTGTGAGCGTGCGCGACCGGGGCGATGAGCGCTCCCGCGAGTACGGCGCCCGAAACTGCTGCCACACCCCGTGCTGCCCAGGTGAGGGTCCTCATACGGTTCCTCCAACGTCAGTGCGGGCCGGCCGCCTCGGACGGCCCCTGCCTCGTGGCCGTGACCGAACGTCGCACACCTGAACCGTCGGTGATCGTATGCCGATCCGAAGAATCACCCGGGAGGGGTGGATCCGGCCGCCGTATGGCGGTCCCGGTCCGCCGCCGCCTCAGGCCCGCTGCGCCTCACGATGCGGCTCGCGGTGCCGCTCGCGGGCCGGGGGCGGGTCGTCGGAGAACAGGGCGAGGAGCCCGGCGAGGTCGCGGCCGGCTTCGGCGGGGTGGCGGAACCTCGCTTCGGGGGTGATCCGGTAATGGTTGCGGCGCCCCTCGCGTACCCGGGTGAGGTACCCCTCCGCCTCCAGGTCCGAGACGATCGACTGGACCGTCCGCTCGGTCAGAACGCAGGTGGCCGCCACGTCCCGCAGGCGCGCGCCGGGGTCCCGGGCGAGGGCAAGGAGAACGCGGGCGTGGCTGGTCAGGAACGTCCAGGAGGCTCTGTGAAGCGTTTCTCCACCCATGCCTCCAGGATGCCCGTTTTTCGTATATACGTCCCGTTTTTCGGGTAATTCTTGACGTATGCCGGAGGCGGTGCCGACCATTCTGGTGAGGAGCAGCCCCACGAAGGGACGGGGAGGCAGGCATGACCGGGATCATGTACGAAAACCGCCTCGCCACCGGCACGGCCACTGCCGCCGCCGTCGAGGACGGTGACTGCCTCGCGATCGGCGTCGAGCCCGGCCCGTCCGGCACGGTCCGCGTCTGCGTGAGCGGGGAGATCGATCTGCACAACGCCGCGGCCTTGCGCGAGACCCTGCTGATCGCCCTCAGCTCCCACCGCGGCAACCTCCTCCTCGACCTGCGGCAGGTCGCCTTCTGCGACTGCGCCTGCCTCAATGCCCTCCTGACCGTCCAGCAGACCGCGCTGCGCGTCGGCCGCCGCCTGCGGATCACCGCGGCCGGCCGCCCCGTGGAGCGGCTGCTCCGGCTCACCGGCACGCGTACCTTCCTCACCTGATCGGGAGGGGGCGGAAGGCCGGTGAGGGGGGCGCCCGTTGCGCGGCGCCCCCGGGGCGTGCGTGGTGGCCGGGGCGGGGCGTCCGGCCCTCAGCCGCCGCAGCCCCCGCCACCTCCGCCGCAGCCCCCGCCCTCCGGTCCCTTCCACGTCCTGGGCATCGACGACTGGTGTTCCACCGGCTCCTTCGTACCCAGCGCGGCCCAGATCAGGAACACACCCACACCCACCCCCAGCAGTCCGGCCGGAATCAGCACAGCGAGCAGCCATTCGGGCATGACGTCCCCCCCAGACATCTACGCCGTATCCCCGCTTCCCCTTCTCCTTCCAGGGTAGGGACCCCCACTGACAACGCCGCCCTGCGCGCCGCCTACGTGTGCAGGCGGCTGTTGGGGCCGTCCTCGTCGCCCGCGCTCTCGTCGTTGAACCAGTAGTCACCGGCGGCGAGGTAGCGGAAGGCGTGGGTGGTCTCGGCGGGCAGCTCGACGCTGACGGCCCGCGTCCCGTCCTCGCGCGGCTGGAGGGTGTGGATGCCGGGCTGCCAGTCGTTGAAGTCACCGACCACGCTGACGGGGCCGGGCGGGGTGTCGGCGGGCAGGACGAAGGTGACCTCGGTGCGGTCCTGGCGCAGGGTGCGCTCCAGCATCGGAACTCCTGTCGGTGAGGAAGGGCGGTACGGGTCCATCGTCGGCGGCGCCCGCGCGGCCTGCATGCCGACGACGGCGCCCGGGTCGCGCCTTCACCCGCCCGCCACGTCCGCGGACCCACGTGATGCGGCCCATGGCCCCGTGTGCCAGTTTGGGTGGCGGACGACACGCAGATCCGATCAAGGCCGACACGCGGCCCCCGTACGCAGGACCCGGCCGGGCCCGTAGTCACCTCGGCCGGGCCCTGTCGCGTCATCACGCCCTGCGCCATGGCCCGTGCCACGACCGCCCGGCGCCCTGCCCGGCGTCATGCGGCCGCCGGGGCGGCCCGCGGCCCCGTGGGTTGACCCTCCCCCTACGTCAGGCTCGAAGCTGGACGCCGACGAAAGGGCAGGTGGATGAGTTATTCCGTAGGTCAGGTGGCGGCCTTCGCCAGGGTGAGCGTGCGTACGCTGCACCACTACGACAAGGCGGGCCTGCTCTCGCCGAGCGGTCGTACCCGGGCCGGCTACCGGCTCTACGGCGAAGCCGACCTGGCCCGGCTCCAGCAGATCCTCTTCTACCGCGAGCTCGGCTTCGGCCTCGACGAGATCGCCGCGATCCTCACCGACCCGCAGGCGAACGCCCTGGAGCAACTCCAGGCCCGGCAGCGGCAGCTGCGCGAGGAGATCGCCCGGCTGGAGCGGCTCGCCGACGTCGCGGGCCGGGCGGCCGAGGTCCAGCGGACCGGGGTGCGACTCACCCCCGAGGAACGCTTCGAGGTCTTCGGGGAGATCACCTTCGACCTGAGCTACGCCACCGACGCCGAACTGAAGTGGGCGCACACGCGGGGGAGCCGGGAGGCGATGGCGCGCGCCGCCGCCCACACCAAGGAGGACTGGCGTCGGCTCATGGGGGAGGGGACCGCCTGGCGCGCGGAACTGCTCGCCGCCTTCGACGGCGGGGAGCCCGGCGACGGGGACCGGGCGATGGACCTCGCGGAGGAGCACCGGCTGCACGTCTCGCGCTGGTTCACCTCCTGCCCGCCGGACATGCACCGCAGGATCGCCGACGACTTCGTCGCCGATCCGCGAGCCTTCGCCCTCGTCGTACCGCCGTCACAGCAGCGCCCGGGCCTGGCCGCCTATACGCGCAAGGCCGTCCACGCCAATGCCGACCGCCACGCCGGCGGCCGGCCCGGAAGCGAGTCAGGAACAGGAACAGGAACCGGAACAGGAACAAGAACCGGAACAAGAAGCGGAATCGGAACCGGGGGAGACCGATGAGGATCCTGCTGGCCACCGCCGGATCACGCGGCGACGTCGCGCCCTACACCGGACTGGGCGCCGCGCTGCGCCGCGCCGGACACGACGTCGCGCTCGCCACCACCGACACCTTCGCGCCCCTCGTACGCGATGCCGGACTGGAGTTCCGCCGGCTGCCCGCCGACACCCGGCCGCGCGGCGACGTCACGGACCGGCGGGCCCTGATGCGCACCGCCGCCGCCTTCGTCAGCGAGCTGGGCCAGGGCTTCGCCGACGCGGTGGACGCGGGAACGGACCTGCTCCTGCTGTCGACCACCACCGCCCCCCTCGGCTGGCACCTCGCCGAGGCGACCGGCATCCCGAGCCTCGGCGTGTACCTCCAGCCCACGGCCCCGACCGGCGACTTCCCACCCGTCATCACCGGCGGGCACTCCCTCGGCCGCCTCGCCAACCGCGCCGCCGGCCGCTTCGCGCTGCGCATGACCGACCGCGTCTACGAGGACGCCACCGCGCGGCTGCGCCGGCGTCTGGGGCTGCCCCCGCTCGCCGCGTCCGCGATGCGCCGACGGCGGGAAGAGGCGCGGTGGCCGGTCCTGTACGGGTTCAGCGGCGCCCTGGTGCCCCGCCCCCGCGACTGGCGACCCGGCCTGGAGGTCGTGGGGAACTGGTGGCCCCACCACGATCCGGCCCAGCGGCTCCCCGACGACCTGGAGGCGTTCCTGCGCGCCGGGAGCCGGCCCGTCCTCATCGGGTTCGGCAGCATGGCGTCGGGCGAGGGGGAGCGGCTGGGCGAGATCGCCGTACGGGCGCTGCGCCTCGCCGGGCTGAGGGGCGTCCTCCAGGCCGGCAGCGCCGGCCTCACGGCCACCGGGGTGGACGGCGTCGGAGACGAAGTGCTGACCATCGGGGAGGTACCGCACGCTGCGCTGTTCCCCCGGCTGGCCGCGGTGGTCCACCACGCGGGGGCCGGCACCTCCGCCGCCGCGCTGCGCGCCGGCGTGCCGGCGGTGACCGTGCCCGTGACCGCCGACCAGCCGTTCTGGGCGGCCCGGCTGGCCGCCGTCGGCGCCGCCACCGAACCGGTCCCCTTCCGGTCCCTCACCGCCGAACGGCTCGCCGCCGCGCTCGCTCGGGCCGTGGAACAGCCGCAGTACGCCCGGGCCGCCGCGTCGGCGGCCCGGCGGATGGAGGCGGAGGACGGGACGGGCCGCGTCCTGCGGGCCGTGGAAGGGCTGACGCGCGCGTGACGCCCGCCCGGGCCCTCGTTCGAGTACCGGCACCTCACTTTCGAACGCGAGGAAATCTATGGTGGCGGGAGTAGACATTGGGCTGCGACATGGGTATGTTTTCTCTCGTAGTCACGCAGTCCGCAGGAAGACAAGAACGGAGGAGTTGAGCGCCATCAGGATCGCCCGGACGGGAGCGCGGAAGCAGCAGAGCGCACGGTCCGGGTACCGCAGGACATCGATAGTGAGGTGGTCTCCGGTCACGCATCCGCGATCCCCGCACCCCCGGCGCCGTACCGGCCGGGCATGCGGAAAGAGAACGCCGGCACGGCTCGACAGCCGGCGGATGGTGTAGCAGTTCCTCGGGGCCCTGGTGCCGGTACGGCGCCAGGGCCCCTCGACGCGTCCCCGCCCGTGAGAGGTGCAGATGGCAGCGGAGAACACCTACGACCGTCTCGACGACGACGATTACCCCGCCTACACCATGGGCCGGGCCGCCGAGCTGCTCGGCACGACCCAGGGCTTCCTCCGGGCCATCGGCGAAGCCCGCCTGATCACCCCGCTGCGGTCCGCGGGCGGCCACCGCCGCTACTCCCGCTACCAGTTGCGCATCGCCGCCCGGGCCCGGGAGCTCGTCGACCACGGCACCCCCATCGAGGCCGCCTGCCGCATCGTCATCCTCGAAGACCAGCTCGAAGAGGCCCAGCGCATCAACGCCGCGTACCGGGCCCGGGCCGGCGCCGCCTCGGTGTCCGTCCCGTCGGGTTCCGCCCGCCCCGAGTAGCCGGTCACCACTCCGGGTGGACGTCGTGGCTGTCGTAGCGGCGGCCGGACGCGGTCACCCACGGGCGGAACCGGCCGGGGCCGGTGTGGTCGAAGGTGTAGTCCACCGGCTCGCCCGAGTCGTCGGTGACGATCACGGCCCCGGCCTTCTGGGCGCTGCGCAGGGCGTGCGTCCAGTGCGGGCCCTTCCGGCCGGTGCGGTAGTCGGGGATCTTGGACTGGGTCATGGCGTCTCCTCCCCGGGCCGGGTCGCCCCGGCGCCTCCCCGGCGTCCCGGGTGGCAGTGCGGGCCCCATCTGATACCCACGGCAAAACATCGAGAAACCGCTCATACGGGCTGATAGTGATGCGGGTTTCGGGGGCAGGGCCGCGGCGCCGCCGGCGGGGTGGATGTTGCAGGCCCGGGCGGTAGAGAGCGGCCAGGCGGGGCAGCAGAGGTTCATGACTTCCACGACACCACTGCGGGCGGTCGCGCTCGTCTGCACCCTGACCCCGTCCCCCGCCCCCTCCAGCTCCGAGCTGCTCGCCGAGCAGACCATGGCCGCCCTCGCCGAGCACGGCGTCACCGGCAAGACCGTACGGATCGTCGACCACGACGTGAAACCGGGCGTGAAGACCGACATGGGCGACGGAGACGCCTGGCCGGAGATCCGGGACACGGTCCTCGGCGCGGACATCCTGCTCCTCTCCACCCCGATCTGGCTCGGCCACCCGTCGAGCGTCGCCCAGCGCGTCATGGAGCGCCTCGACGCCGAGATCGGCGAGAGCGACGACGAGGGCCGGATGCTCACCTACGGCAAGGTCGCCGGCGTGTGCGTGGTGGGCAACGAGGACGGTGCCCACCACGTCAGCGCCCAGCTGTTCCAGGGACTGAGCGACGTCGGGTTCACGCTGCCCGCGAACGCCGTCACCTACTGGGTGGGGGAGGCGATGCAGGGCACCGACTACCAGGACCTCGACAAGACGCCGGAGAAGACGGCCGCCACCACCGCCACCCTCGCCTCGAACCTCGCCCACCTCGCCCGCCGCCTCAAGGACGCCCCCTACCCGCCCAGCTGAACGCCCGCCCGCCACGGCGCCGGCGCGGGTGAGACCACCCCCACGTACCCCTCCTGAACGCGACGAAAGGTCTGTCCCGTGACGACGAAGGTCTCCGACCACATCCTCCAGCGCCTGCGCGAATGGGGGGTCGAGCACGTCTTCGCCTACGCCGGCGACGGCATCAACGGCCTCCTCGCGGCCTGGGGCCGCGCCGACAACAAGCCCGAGTTCATCCAGTCCCGGCACGAGGAGATGTCCGCCTTCGAGGCCGTCGGCTACGCGAAGTTCTCCGGCAAGGTCGGCGTCTGCGCCGCCACCTCCGGGCCCGGCGCGATCCACCTCCTCAACGGCCTCTACGACGCCAAGCTCGACCACGTGCCCGTCGTGGCGATCGTCGGGCAGACCAACCGCAGCGCCATGGGCGGCTCCTACCAGCAGGAAGTCGACCTGCTGAGCCTCTACAAGGACGTGGCCTCCGACTTCTGCGAGATGGTCACCGTCCCCGAACAGCTCCCCGCCGTCCTCGACCGCGCCATCCGCACGGCCTACGCGCGCCGCACCGTCACCGCGGTCATCGTCCCCGCCGACGTCCAGGAACTCGACTACTCGCCGCCCACGCACGAGTTCAAGATGGTCCCCTCCAGCCTCGGCACGGGCGCCTATGCCCCCGTCCCCGCCGAGGAGGAGATCCTCAAGGCCGCCGAGATCCTCAACGCGGGCGAGAAGGTCGCCGTCCTGATCGGCCAGGGGGCGCGCGGCGCCCGCGCCGAGGTCGAGCAGCTCGCCGACCTGCTGGGGGCGGGCGTCGCCAAGGCGCTGCTGGGCAAGGACGCGCTGCCCGACGACCTCCCGTACGTCACCGGGTCCATCGGACTGCTGGGCACCCGGCCCTCGTACGAACTCATGCAGGACTGCGACACCCTGCTGGTCATCGGCTCCAGCTTCCCCTACGCCCAGTTCCTCCCCGAGTTCGACCAGGCGCGCGCCGTCCAGATCGACATCGACCCGCACATGATCGGGCTGCGCTACCCCTTCGAGCTGAACCTAGTCGGCGACGCCCAAGCCACCCTCACCCGCCTGCTGCCGCACCTGCGGCAGAAGCCCCGGGGCGCGTGGCGCGAGAAGATCGAGAAGGACACCGCCCGCTGGTGGGAGGTCATGGAGCGGCGCGCCGCCGTCGAGGCCGACCCCATCAACCCCGAGCACGTCGTCCACACCCTCGACGCGCTCCTGCCCGACGACGTGATCCTCGCCGCCGACTCCGGCTCCGCCGCCAACTGGTACGCCCGCCACCTGCGGCTGCGCGGCTCGATGCGCGGCTCCCTGTCGGGGACGCTCGCCACCATGGGCCCGGGCGTCCCGTACGTCATCGGCGCGAAGTTCGCCCACCCCGGCCGGCCCGCGCTCGCGATCGTCGGGGACGGGGCGATGCAGATGAACGGCATGGCCGAGCTGATCACCGCCGCCAAGTACTGGGAGCAGTGGGAGGACCCGCGGCTCATCGTGGCCGTCCTCAACAACCAGGACCTCAACCAGGTCACCTGGGAGATGCGCGCCATGTCCGGAGCGCCGCAGTTCCTGCCCTCCCAGGCCATCCCCGACGTCCGGTACGCGGACTTCGCGCGCTCCCTGGGACTGGGCGGCCTCCGGGTGGAGAAGCCGGGCGACGTCGAGAACGCCTGGCGCACCGCGCTGGCCGCCGACCGGCCCTTCGTGCTCGACTTCCGCACCGACCCCGCGGTGCCCCCGATCCCGCCCCACGCCACGCTGGAGCAGATCGAAGCCGCGGCCACCGCCATCCTCAAGGGCGACAGCGACCGGACGAACGTGCTCAAGCAGGGCTTCAAGGCGAAGGTGCAGGAGATGCTGCCCGGCGGCCGCAAGGACAAGTGACGCCCGTCGGCGTGGCCGGCCACCGGCCGGTCGAGGGCAGATCCCGGGTCCGGCGCGGACGCGGGTGAGCACCCTGACGCGCCGGGCCGCGCCCGTACGGTCGCGGCCCGTGCGGATCGCCGTCAGCGGGGCGCTGGTGTGCGCCGCGGTGCTGGACGACGTCTTCCTGGAGCACCTGCCCCCCTTCCCCAGGATCCTCGTCCTGGCCTGCGGAGTCATCGCCGGCCTGTGCACGCTGCCGCTGCGGCGGATCTCCCTCACGGTCCGCGCCGCGGTGGCGGCCGCCGTGTCCCTGGCGGCCAGCGTCATCCTGATGGCGGGCGACCACCCGATCACCGTCTTCGCCTATCCGGAACTCTGCGCCCTGCTCCTGCTGCTGGTGGAGGTGCTCTGGAAGGACCAGGACCCGGACCGCGTCGAAATCGCCCTCTGGGCCTGGGAATCGGGCCTGCCGCGCACCTGACTCCCGGGCCGGACCCCGGAGATCCCCGCGGCGTGGGGACGCCGCGGGGATCACCGTCGGTCAGCTTTTTTCGGGCGGTCGGATCAGGCCGGGCACTTCAGCCCGGTCCGGGCGGACTGAACCGCCGCGTCCAGCTTCTGGGCCTGCGGCTTCAGCTTGGTGACGGCCTCGGAGCCGGTCGTGTCGCCCGGCAGGTCCTGGTAGGACTTCTTCAGGTCCTCGGCGGCGGACTTCACCGCCTCCTTCTGGCCCGTCTTCCACGTCGCCGTGGACTTCGAGACCTTGTCCCAGTCGTCCTTGACGTTGTTGTACGCGTCCTTCAGCTGGTCCTTGGTGGCGGTCGCCGGATTCAGTCCGCGCAACGCCCCGGTGTCGGAGCGGAGCTTGCCCAGGTCGGTGCACAGCTGGGCCGCTGCCGCACTCGGGTCGTCGCTCGGGTCGGCCGCGAAGGCGGCGGAAGCACCGCCGACTGCCAGGACCAGCGCCGCGGCGGAGCTCACGGCAGTACTCGGAATGCGCCTCATGGGTTTCCCCTCAGTCCGGGTTTCCTTGGGTCGGTCCCCGCCCCGCTCTCCCCGGCTCACCACGCTGACACAGCCCGCCCGACCCCGCAATCCGCGACCGTCACACCCCGGACGCCCCAAGGCCGACAGCGCTGCGGAGGGGTCTGCGGCCACCGGTGGACAGGCCCGGGAAGGCGACGGCGCCCGCCACGGAAACGCCGCTCAGCGCGGCATGCACCCGTCCAGCCGGTGCGCCGTCCCGCGCGCTTCCGCACTCCCGGCGCCGCCCACGGGGATCCCGGCGCGCTCCGCGAGGACCAGTACGGTGGCGACGAAGCCCTCCGAGAGCGCGAGCAGCACCGGGTGGCCCGTGCGCCGGTGCCATGCCAGCAAGGCGTGGACGAAGGCCTCGAAGGCGCCCCGGTCGATCTGGCACGCGTCGTTCTCCATGGGCCCGATGCCCGAGGGGAGTTCCAGCTCCCCCTCGAAGAGGGCGACCTGGCGCAGGAACATCCGGGAGACCCCGTTGGACGGGTTCCACAGGGTCTCGTCCCCCCTGTCGAAGTACTGGCTCACGCGGGCACCCTTCAGCTGGTCACGGCGGGTCAGCGTATCCGGCCGACCCTTCGGCCCGGGGAGTCCGTTGTGACCATATGACCGGTTGGTGCCGGCGCTGTCCCCCCGCCGGGATCCTCGTGCGCCTGTTCGGGGGTCATGGACGCGGAGAACGCGGGCAAAGGCGCCCGTAGGGGAAGAGCTTCCCCGGTCGGACCGGGCGCCGCTGCCCGGTCGTCGCCGAACAGGAAGGACGTACTGCCGTGTCGAAGGTCGAAGAGTCCGTCGAGGTCGATGTCCCGGTGCGCACCGCGTACAACCAGTGGACGCAGTTCGAGACGTTCCCCCATTTCATGGACGGCGTGGAGCGCATCGACCAGCGCACCGACACCATGACGCACTGGGTGGCGAAGATCGGCGGCGTCACCAAGGAGTTCGAGGCGGAGATCACCGAGCAGATCCCCGACGAGCGGGTCGCGTGGACGACGCTGGGCGGCGAGGTCAAGCAGGCCGGTGTGGTGACCTTCCACCGCCTGGACGACGCCAAGACCAAGGTGATGCTCCAGCTGGACTACGACCCGGACGGCTTCGCCGAGAACGTCGGTGACAAGCTCGGCTTCGTCAAGCGGCAGATCACCGGTGACCTGAAGCGGTTCAAGGAGTACATCGAGGACCGCGGCCGCGAATCCGGCGCCTGGCGCGGCGAGGTCTGACCCCCGGCTCGAACGCCGGCGGAGGGAGGCGGGCCGGATGCCCGCCTCCCACGCGCCCGCCGGCGGGCGTTCAGGGCCGGACGCCCGGCCCGGTGCTCAGTGCGCGGCGATCTGCTGGAGCGCAGCTCCCTGGTAGCGGGCGCCGGCGTTCCACAGGATGAAGGACTCCATCTTGTTCGCCGCCGCGGCCTTGATCTGCTCGGCCACCTCGGCCGGCCCGTACGTGCTGCCCATCGAGAAGTCCTGCAGCCACGGGATGATCTCGGTCTGGGTGCCCTTCGCCTGGCGGGCGAAGTCGGCGAGCGAACGCTGCACGATCGCGTACGGGGCAGTGTCGGGCTGGGCGACACCGTACTCACCCGGCCCCCAGTGGGACGGGTAGACCATCGGCGCGATGTAGTCCGAAACCTTGACCAGCGCGCTGATGTCCTGCGCGATCTCGGTCGGCCGGGTGGCGGCGATGCCGAAGACCGAGACGCCGAGGTACTTGGCGTGCGGACGCAGCGCCGTACGGGTGTCGGCGACGAACGAGGTGATCGACTGCTCGGGCGTGTCCTTCCCGATGCCGGGGAAGCGCATGTGCGAGAGCGGGCCGTCCGGGCGGCGCACGTAGTCGTAGAGGACGTCGTCGAAGCCCAGCGTGGCCGCCTCGACCGCGAGGTCCTCGTTGTACTTGCGGACCGCCGGGTTGGCGAAGTTGGTGAAGGACAGGGCCCCGTAGTGGCCGCCGTTGTACGGCTGCCCGTCCGGGGTCAGCACGAGCTGGTCGTTCTTGCCGGCCTTCCAGGAGGCCGCGGCCAGCTTCGGGTCGCGGAAGGCCACGATCCGGCCGATGACCTGGGCGCCGGCGGCGTGGATCTCGGCGACCGCCTTGCGGGCGTCGTAGTAGCCCTTGGCCGCGCCGATCTGGCGGGCCAGCGGCACCTGGGAGGCGTACCCGACCTCGCCGTCCTCGTCCTTGACGTCCAGCTCGACGGCGTTCAGCTTGCCGCTGCGGACCAGGGCCAGCACGCCCTTGCGCAGCGTGTCGTCGCCCCAGCCGATCGCCGTGATGTGCGCGGCGCGGATCATGGGGCGGCGGCCGCGGGCGGACACGTCCTTCTTGGTGGTGTTGCCGGCCCGGTCCACCGCGCTGACCGTCACCAGGGGCGTGCCCTTGGGCACGGTGACCTTGAAGGCACCGGTCTTGTCGAGGTCGACCTTCTTGCCGTTCACGCTCACCGCGGCGTCGGTGGAGGCCTGGCCGGTGATCGTCACGGGGTCGGCGGCGTTCTTGATCTGCGGGTCGGCCACCTTCAGCTCGGGAGCGGTGGCGTCCACGCTGAAGCCCACGACCTTGCGGTACGAGGCGAACGGGAGGCTGCTGCTACCCGACACCACCAGGGTGTGCCGGCCCTCGTCGAGGCGGGGCAGGGCGAGCTTGAGGCGGGCGCCCTCGGCCGTGACGGGCACCGCCGCGCCGTCCAGGGTGGCGCGCAGCTTGCTCCGGCCGCCGGCCTCCTCCGTGGCGAGGTACGCGCTGACCTGCGCGGCCTTGTGCCCGTCGAGGACGGCGCCGTCGCTCAGGCCCTGGATCCCGGGACCCGGCGCGAGGAACGTCCAGGCGCCGACGCCCGCTCCGGCCAGCGCGAGCGCCCCGGTCGTCGCTATGAGGGCGCCCCGGCGCTTCGGACGGCGGGAACCGAAGGCGGAGGCGGAGGCGGTGCGGGATATGTACTTACGGGCCATCGGGACGTCCTTCGTGCCGTGGGCGGGAGCTGCCCGGCTGGTTACTGCCTCCATTCATTGCCCCTTGGCGTACCGATCACGTCGTTCTGTCGGTATTTCACACGATCGGCCGCGTTCGTCCCCGGCGTGGCGGCTACGCCATGCAGGGGACAGTGCGGTATGCGGAGCCCTGTCGCCGGTAGGTATGGCGCGACCTACCCCGCCATGAAGGGCTTCTCCATGCGCCACCCACTCCTCCCCCTCGGCGCCCTGGCCGGCGCCGCCGCCCTGCTCGCCTCCGGCTGTTCCGCGGGCTCGTCCCAGCCCGCCGGGCAGCGCCCCGCGACCGCCTCGCAGGCGGCCGCCCGCCCCGTCGCCGCCAAGGCCCCCGCGGAGGTCGGGGCCAACGAACTCGGCCAGGTGCCGGTGCTGATGTACCACCAGCTCACCGAGAAGCCGGCCAGCGTCTACGACCGCACCCCGGCCGACTTCCGCGCCGAACTGGAGCGCCTCGCGCGGGAGAACTACGTACCGGTGACCGCCCGGGACTTCCAGACCGGGCGGATCGACATCCCGGCCGGCGCCCACCCGGTGGTGCTCACGTTCGACGACTCGACCAACAGCCAGGTGCGCCTCAACCCGGACGGCACCCCGGCGGCGGGCACGGCCGTCGCCATCCTGAACGAGACGGCGAGGAAGCACCCCGCGTTCAAGCCGACGGCCACCTTCTTCGTCAACGCGGACGCCTTCTCGGCGACGGGCCCCGCCAAGGCCCTGACCTGGCTCAAGGCGCACGGGTACGAGGTCGCCAACCACACCGACCGGCACGAGAACCTGCGCTCCCTGGACGAGGCGGGCGCCCGGCGGGCGATCTCCGGCGGCCAGCAGGCGATCGAGAAGGCCGCGCCCGGGACGGCGGTGACCTCGCTCGCCCTGCCCTTCGGCGCCATGCCCCAGTCGGCGGAGGTCGCCCAGCGCGGGACGGGCTACCGCTACGACGGGGTGTACCTGGTCGGCTCCAACCCCTCGGTCTCGCCGTTCGCGAAGGCGTTCACCCCCGGCGCGATCCCGCGGATCCGCTCGGCGGGTCCCAAGGACGAGGACGCCGAGTTCGGCTCGTCGCGCTGGCTGGACAAGCTCGCCGCCGGGAAGAACCTCTACGTCTCCGACGGTGACCCGAACACCGTCGCCTTCCCGAGCACCGCGCGGGACGACCTTGCGCCGGCCTTCGCCAAGCGCGCCCTGCCGTACTGATCCATCCATCCACCCGTCCGGACCCGGGCCCCCGCCAGCTTTCGGCGGGGGCCCGGGGCGGTGTCCGACGTGGTGTCCGAGGGGATCAAGGCGTCCGTCCCCATCGGCCGGAGGGATACAAAGGCGCAGGGCCCCATGTGACCGAAAGTCTCACTCCCCGTGCGCGGGCGCGCGGCCGGCCCGCCGGGCCCCCTTCAGCTCGCGGTCGGCCGCCCAGATGTCCGCCACCGGGCCCACGTGGCCGAGCTTGTCGGGGTTGCTCACGGAGCGGATGGTCTGGATCCGCCCCGCCAGGACGTCGAGGGTCAGGACGAAGAGCACCTTGCCGTCCCGCTCGCGGAAGACCGCGCCCGGCTGCCCGTTGACCTCGCGCCGCTCCCACGTCACCCCGATCCGGGCCATCTCCGGGAAGACACCGGCGAGCAGCCGGGCCGCCTTCTCGGCGCCCGCGACGGCCCTGGCCAGCTGCGGAGCCTTGCCGCCGCCATCGCCGACCATCGACACGTCGGCGGCGAGCAGTTCCCGCAGCGCGCCCACGTCCCCGTCCTTCAGGGCGCTGAAGAACCGGGAGGCCAGCTCCTCCCGCTCCCGGCCCTCCGCCTCGAACCGCGGCCGCCCCTCCCGCATGTGCCGCCGCGCCCGCACCAGCAACTGCCGGCACGCCGCCTCCGACCGCCCCACCGCCGCCGCGACCTCGTCGAAGCCGAAGGCGAACACCTCCCGCAGTACGAACACCGACCGCTCCAGCGGACTGAGCCGCTCCAGGAGCAGCAGCGCCGCCATCGACACCGAGTCGGCCAGTTCGGCGGACCGCGCCGGGTCCTGGTACGGATCGCTGAGCAGTGGCTCGGGGAACCACGGGCCCACGTACTGCTCCCGCCGGGCCCGCGCCGAGCGCAGGACGTCGATCGACAGCCGCGTCACCGTGGCCGACAGGAACGCCCTGACGGAGTCGGGCCGGGTCGGCGAGCCGTCGTAGCGCAGCCAGGTCTCCTGCACCGCGTCCTCGGCTTCGCCCACACTGCCCAGGATCCTGTACGCGATCGAGAACAGCAGGGGCCGCAGCTCCTCGAACTCCTCGACCTTGCCCACGTCCACACCCACACCCTCACCCATCCCCGATGTCTCCCCCGTGACCGACCCGGGGCCTGGACGGCCCCCGGTACAGGCTTCCCCAACCTGCCGCCGGCGCCGTGTCAGTGGGCCGCCATCGCGCCGGCCGCCTCGTAATCCCCGGCCGGCGTCTGGGCGATGACGTTCAGCCGGTTCGCCGCGTTCATGAACGAGACCAGGACGACCAGGGCGATCAGCTGCTCCTCGTCGTAGTGCTCGGCGGCACGCGCCCAGACGGCGTCGCCGACCCCGCCGGCCCCGTCCGCGATCCTGGCCCCCTCCTCCGCGAGCTCCAGGGCGGCGCGTTCGGCCGCGGTGAAGACGGTGGCCTCCCGCCACCCCGCGACCAGGTGCAGCCGCACCGGGGTCTCGCCGGCGGCGGTGGCCCCCTTGACGTGCATGCCGATGCAGACGGCGCAGCCGTTGATCTGGCTCACCCGAAGGGCCACCAGCTCCTGCGTCGTGGCCGGCAGCGGTGACTCCCTGAGCGCCTCGCCGGCCGCCATGAAGTACTTGAACGCCTTGCCGGCGGTGGGGCTGGCGAAGTAGTTCAGTCGCGCTTCCATGCTGTCCTCCTGTGCTCGCCGATGGCTACACCCCTGAGACGGGACAGCCCGAGCCCCTGTGACACGTACGCGTGTGACCTGCGCCTCACCCCGCCCGACTGCCGGCCGGGCCGTCGGCTCAGCCGGTGAGCGGGTGCCCGGTCGTGGCGTCCACGTGGTCCGGTACCTCGTCGTGACGATCGCCCACGGTCGGCGTCCCCGTCGGCTCGAACATCAGGATCGCGGCGCCGGACGGAGCGTACGGACGGTGCTCCGTGCCCCGGGGGACGGTGAACACCGACCCCTGGGGGAGCAGCACCGTGCGCTCCCCTCCGGACTCGCGCAGCGAGATGTGCAGCTCTCCCTCCAGCACCAGGAAGAACTCGTCGGTGTCGTCGTGGACGTGCCAGATGTGCTCGCCCGCGACCTTGGCGACGCGGACGTCGTAGTCGTTGACGCGCGTGACGATGCGGGGGCTCCACAGGGCGTCGAAGGAGGCCAGGGCCTTGCCGAGGGAAATCGGTCCGTTGCTCATGGGCTCATCCTGAACCGTTCCGCACGGCCGCCGTAAGTGCTAGGAATCGCACATGCCGAAAGAATCCTCGCACGTGCACCGCGTCGTCGTGATCGTGGACGAGAACTCGAACCCCTTCGAGCTCGGCTGCGCCACCGAGGTCTTCGGCCTGCGCCGGCCGGAGATCGGCCGTGACCTCTACGACTTCCGGCTCTGCTCCCCCGAGCCCCGCACCCTGATGCGGGACGGGTTCTTCACGCTCACCGGGGTCGCCGGCCTGGAGGCGGCCGACGCGGCGGACACCCTGATCGTCCCCAACCGCCCGGACACCGACGTACCGCGCCGGCCCGCCGTGCTCGACGCCGTCCGGCGGGCGCACGCGCGCGGCGCCCGCCTGGTCGGCTTCTGCAGCGGCGCCTTCACCCTCGCCGAGGCCGGAGTCCTCGACGGGCGCCGGGCCACCGCGCACTGGCAGTGGGCGGACTCCTTCCGGGCCCGCTTCCCCTCCGTCCACCTCGCGTCGGACGTGCTGTTCGTGGACGACGGCGACATCCTCACCGCCGCCGGCAGCGCGGCCGCGCTCGACCTCGGGCTGCACCTGGTCCGCCGCGACCACGGCGCGGAGGTCGCCAACGCGGTGAGCCGGCGCCTGGTCTTCGCGGCGCACCGGGACGGCGGACAGCGGCAGTTCGTGGAGCGCCCCATGCCCGACCTGCCCGACGAGTCCCTGGCGCCCGTCCTGGCCTGGGCCCAGGAGCGGCTGGACTCGCCCCTCACGGTCGCCGACCTCGCGAGCCGCGCGGCGGTCAGCCCGGCGACGCTGCACCGCCGCTTCCGGGCCCAGCTGGGCACGACGCCCCTGGCCTGGCTCACGGGTGAACGCCTCGCCCTGGCCTGCCGCCTGATCGAGCGGGGCGAGTCCCGCTTCGACCTGGTCGCCCGCGGCAGCGGCCTCGGCACCGCCGCCCACCTGCGTAACCTGATGCGCCGCGAGACGGGCATCAGCCCCTCCGCGTACCGGCGCCGGTTCGGTCCCGAGGCGATGTGACGAAGGGTCACCCCACCCGGGCGCCGTCCGCGGGCCCGCTCCTAGGGTGGGGGTCAGGTCGACCGGCCGGTCGACGCCGCCACGCCGTCCCGGACCGCGCCCGCGCCCGTACGCGTACACGTAACGCGTACGCGTACGCACCGGGACGCGTCCTCGGAAGGAGCCCCGATGCCCCACGGCGAAGTCAGCCGCCCGCCTTCCCCGGCCGGGGCCGTGCCCCGCAGAACAGCGGGGTCATGGCTCCGGCAGATGCTGCGCGACGGCGCCGACTGGATCCGGCGCCGGCCCCTGCCCACGCCCGACGGGCAGCGGGCCGTCCCGCACTCGGCGGACGTACGGATGATGGTCTGGGCCATCACCGCGGTCGACGTCATCTCGGAGGTGGTGATCGACGCGATGATCCCGCCCGCCTTCCGCGCCGCGCACCTCGTCTTCGGCGTCACCGTCGTGGTGCTGTCCCTGGGCTTCTGCGCCATGACCACGCGCTCCCCGCACCTCGTCGACGCGACCACCCTGCGCCTGCGCACCGGCCCGCTGCGGGCGCTGGACATACCCCTGCACCTGGTGACCGGCGTCCGCGCCGCGCACGGGTCGCACACCGGCCACGGGCTGCGCCGCGTACTGGACGAGGACGACGCCGTGGCCTGCTCCGTCAGCACCGCCACCACCCTCGTGCTGGAACTGGCCCAGCCCCTCCCGGTGCCGATGCGCAGGGGCGGACCGGTCATGGCCCAGCGCGTCCACTTCGCGGCCGACGAACCCCAGGCGGCCGTACGCGCGGTCAAGGCCGCACTGGCCGGCGCGGCGTAGGGCGAACGGGGCCGGGCCTGAGCACGGGTGGCCCGGCGTCGGCGTGCGCGGCCGTTCCACGGCCGGTCGATCCCCGTTCGAGGCGTTCTCCCTTGTGGCCTGGCAGCGTCAGCACCGCAGGTTCCACTCGGTACGAAAGGACAACGGGAATGACCAAGTCAGGGCGCAGGTTCGGTATCGCGGCCGTGGTGGCCGCGTTCGTGGCCGCGATGATCACCTTCGTGGGACCGCAGGGAGCCAGCGCGCACGACCAGGCGCGGCGCGGCTGGGACCACTTCGGCTTCGGCGTGCCGTGGGAGGAGTCCTACGGGTACTCGCAGGCCGTCAGAGCCGGGGACACGGTCTACATCTCCGGCCAGCTGTCGCACGACGAGGCCGGGAACCTGGTGGGCGTCGGCGACTTCGAGGCGCAGGTGCGCCAGTCGTTCGCCAACATGGACAAGGTGCTCGCGCACTACAAGATCCCGCGCAGCCAGATCGTCAGCATGAAGATCTACACGAAGGACCTCCGCAAGAACTTCGACACGGCCGCGAAGCTGCACAAGGAGTACGTCGGCAACCACCGCACGACCGACACCATCCTCGGCGTCACCGACCTGGCCTTCCCCGACCAGCTGGTCGAGATCGAGGCCGTCGCCCTGGTGTCCCCGCGCTCCTGACGCCTGACTTCTGACTCCTGAACCGAACCGGCCGCGCGGCACCGCCGCGCGGCCGCTCCGGCGTGTGACGGCGCCGCGCGGGCGCCGGCCGCCGCAGGACTCAGTACTCCCCGTCGAGGGACGAGGCGGAGTCCGCGCGGTAGCAGAGCGAGACGACCTTGAAGAGCAGCATCGGGCCCCCGGTCGCCGACTGCTTGCGGCCCGAGACGTGCACGGCGAACTTCTCGGCGTCGTTCTCGGCGTAGATCTCGGGATTCTGCGCCTCGCTGTCGGCCTTGCCGTCCTTCGTGATCTTCCAGCCGTTCTCGCCGAGCGCCTTGCGCAGGTTCTGCATGCCGGTGTCGACCTGCGCGTCGGTGATCTCGTACACCGACCAGGGGTGCGACGTCGAGAACAGGTCGTCGCCGTACTCCCGGCAGCGCGTGATGCTCGGGCCCGGCTCCGTCACCTTGCCCTTGATCCCGGTCATCTCCAGGAGCCTGCTGGAGACCTGCTTCGTCTTCGTGCGCGCCGGACCGGGGTCCATCCTGACCGGCGTGTAGTCGGGTTCCTTCACGTTCGAACACCCCACAGACAGGAAGGCCGGGAATCCGGCGAGGACGACGGCGAGGGCCGTGGCCCTGACCGTTCTGGCGATTGCGCGGCGACGGGCCGCTTTCCCGGTGTCAGCCACGCTTGACGTCGCCGTATTGTCCCGCGACCACGTTCGCCTGGTTTTCGATGCTCAACGAGTGATCCCTCCAGTAGTCGGTGTGGCTGTCGGCGTCGTTCGCCATGATGTTGGCCCCGAAGTCCTCGTCGGAGGGCACGTTCGACCCCCACACGGTGCCGAACGGCAGCATCTCCTCCCACCAGTCGGTGGGGCCGCCCAGACCCGCGACCTTGCCGCCGAGCGGCACCTGGTCGTCCAGCGTGCCGGCGGCCTGGGACCACACGTGGCCCTCGCCCGAGTCGAGGTCCTTCGCGTGCTCCACGAGCATGCCGGGGCTGCCGACGGCGATGATGTCGTCGGCGCGCAGGTCGCCCGCGTTGGAGGCGGCGCCGACGACCGTACTGCCGTAGCTGTGGCCGATGATCGTGGTGTGGCTCGCCGCGTCGCCGCCCTGCAGGTTCTCCAGACCGGCCATGAAACGGTTCAGGTCGGGCGCCGCGGTCTGGGCGAAGTGCTTCTCCATCGCCTCCGGGACGATGCTCTGCGGGGCGTCGTAGCCGATCCAGGTGATGGTCGACACGTCCTGGCCGGGGGCCCGGGCGTGGGTCTCCTTCCACAGCTCGCTCATGTGGTGGATGTAGTCCTCGGTCTTGTCGATGCCGGTGAACGTACCGGGGACGAAGACCGCGGTGTGGTCGGCGGTGTCCGGATTGCCGTTGGCGACGATGGCCCGCCCGCCGCCCTTGGTGTCCAGGCCGAGCAGGTAGGCCTCGGGGAGCCCCTCGACGCCCGTCTTGTCGAACCGGGCCTGGATGGCGTTCATGCCCTTGAGGTTCTTGTCGAGGAATTTCTTGTCGTCGCCGTACTTCTCGTCCCACTCCGACCAGGCGGGGTTCAGCGTCACCGCCGGGTAGTCCCGGCCCGAGGGGACGTACTTCTGCGGCTGCGGGGGGATGGCGTCCACCCGGATCTGGAACTCCGCCCGCTTCTCGGCGAGCACGACGCGGTTGGCCTCGTCGCGCACCACGGACGGCAGCCCGTCCAGCGCGCCCACCTGCGCCGCGTTCAGCGACAGGTACGCGGTCTGGTCGTCCGCCGAAAGCCCCTTCCACCACTCGGCGTTGGCCTGTGCGTCGCCGTCCTTGGGCGGGGGCTTGATGTGGTCGAGGTAGTCCTTGGCACCGCTGCGCACCTCGGCCGTGTCGGCCGTGACGTCGTTCCAGTCCGAGTCCGAGACGACGAGGTCGTCGTCGGCCTTGAGCTTACGGAGCCTGGGCGCCCACTGGGCGTCGGCGTCGGTGGCGTCGGCGACGGCCTGCGCGATGCGGTTGGATATCTCGACGGCCTTGCCGAAGTTGGGGTTGGGATGGATGTGCGCGGCCTGCCGCAGCAGGGCGTCGGCCACGCTGTTGGCATCGCGCGTGGGGTCGATCACCCCACCGGAGGGCTTGCCCCGGGCGCTGCCGGTGACGGTGCCGCCCTCGGGGAGCTTGCCGTCCTTCTCCGTCCCGGCGGCCGGGTAGCTGACCGACCCGTCGGCGCCGACGGTGAACTTCGCGGCCTCGGCGTCGGCCACGGCCGCGTCGAGCTTCCGCTTCGCCTCGGTGAACGCCGCGGCGAGGGCGTTCAGCGAGGTCGCGGCGAGCCCGCACTCGATCTGCGTGTAGTGGAAGTTCTTCGCCAGCTCCTGCAACTGCTTCACGGCGGCGTCCACGGCGGCGCCCGTCAGCCCGGCCCGCAGGCGGGCCGTGATCTGCCCCTCCGCGTTCCCGTACGCGTGGTCCGCCATGGCGCTGACCGACTGGTAGCCGTCGGCCGCCTCCGTGAACTCCGACGGCTTCAGGGCCTTCAACGTCGCGTAGTCCATGCCCGTCACCGGCCCCCGGTGCCGCCGCCGGGGGCGGCGGTGTCCTGGTATTGCTTGCTCATCCGGGCGAACTCGCCCTCCAGGGCGCCGTCATTGTGGACCTGGCCCTTGCCCGCCTCCAGCATCGGAGCCTGCAGGGACCCGCACTTGCCCACCAGCCCGTCGAGGTACGTCTTCCACGACTGGTACAGCTCCAGCTGTGCGGCGGCGCTCTCCACACCGGTGACCGCCGCGCCCTTCTGCCCGGACTCGAAGTCCGCCTGGGCCTTCCGGATGCCCGTCATGAGCAGGCCGACGTCGTCGCTTCCCTTCTTCCACACCGCCATGTCCGACTTCAGATCCTCGGATCCGCCACCACCACCGCCATCGGGCGCGGCACCGGCCAGCCGCATCCGCGCCGCGGCCGCCGTCCCGTGCTTGAGCTCCGCCCACTCCGTGTCGAAGGACGCCATGCCCTGTCAGCCCCCGTATGAATTCACGCCAAGTTCAGGCCATCCTATGAGCGCCCCCACCCGGCCCCCACCCGGCCCCCACCCGGCCCCCAACGCGGCTCCTGCGGCTACGGGGTGGGGTCGGGGCCAGTCGTGACATATGTACTCGCCAGGACGGGATGTGCGGCCCTGTTGAGGTGGGTGGTGTCCTTCGTAGGCTCGGGAGCATGTCGAAATCACACGAGGTCGCACGCGACGACTCCTGGGAGGGCGTCGTCACCCACCTGTCCCGGGGCATGCTCGACGGCTCGAACATGTACCACTTCGCGGAGATCCGCCTCGCCGACGGGGAAACGGTCAAGGTCAGGATCAGCCGCCGGCTCTGGAAGTCGATCGCGGTCGGCGACCGGATCGTCAAGCGGCCGGGCGCCGACCCGGACAAGGAGTAGGCCCCCACCATCCTTCGGGAAGAGGTGCGAACAAACGATTAACCGGTGACGAAGCAGATTTTCCATTCCGGAGTGTTCCGGCTCTGGTGAAAACCTTTCTGCTCGCTGGGGGGCGGAACTGCCGGGCTGGGCCGTCCGGGTGAGGGGCCGTTGTGGTATTGGTCAAGGTTCTGCAAAGCTCATGGAGTCGGCGCGGCAGTTCCGGCGCGTACTTTTGGAGGCTCCATGGGCTATGGACGCACCTTGCGTGAAGAAATCGCGACATCCGAAACCACCCCGCTCATCGGCGTGTACGACATGTATTCGGCATCGATCGCGGCACGGCACTACGGCGGATTCTTCGTTTCCGGTTTCGGATTCGCGGCATCCCACTACGGCCTGCCCGACATCGGCTTCATCGCCTGGCCGGACATGGTCGCGTTCGCCGAGCGGCTGCGGCTGGCGTTCCCCTCGCACCACATGGTGGTGGACATCGACGACGGCTACGTCGACCCGGAGGTCGCCTGCCACGTGGTGCAGCGCCTGGAGCGGATCGGCGCCTCCGGGGTGATCCTGGAGGATCAGAAGCGCCCGCGCCGGTGCGGGCACGCCGACGGCAAGCAGGTCCTTCCGCTGGAGGAGTACCTGGAGAAGCTGAACCTGGTGCTCGAAAGCAGGACCGACCTGATGGTGGTCGCGCGCACGGACGCCGTCGAGGAATCCGAGATCCTCCGCCGAGCCGCCGCGCTGGCGCGGACGGACGCGGACGTCGTCCTCGTGGACGGCGTGCGCAGCGTCGAGTGGATCCGCCGGATCCGCGACGTCGTCGGCGACAAGAAGCTCATGTTCAACCAGATCGCCGGCGGCAAGTCGCCCCGGCTCTCCCTCTCCGAACTCACCTCGCTGGGCGTCGACGTGGCGATCTACAGCACACCCTGCCTGTTCGCCGCGCATACGGCGATCGACGCGGCGCTCACCGAACTGAAGCACGCCGACGGCCGCCTGCCCGAAGTCGCCGAGGGCGCCGTGCAGATCGGAGTCCAGGCTTCTACCGCCCTGCTGGAGAAGAACATCAGCAGGCACCACGCGGTGCGGCCACCGATTTCCGTCTGACACACCACCAGGAGCCGTTCGTATCATGCGCATGACCAGGAAGATTCTTCTGACCGCGGTCGCGGCCGGGCTGCTCCTCGCCTCGGCCGCCGGAACCGCCGCGGCGCGTGCGCAGGAGGGTGCATCCGCGCAGCAGCCCCCCGTCCAGATCCTGCCCGTGGGTATCAACGTCGTACTGATCGACAATTCGCGGGCGGACTCCTGGCTCGAAATCGACCGCACCGCCAATTCCCAGTCCGGCACTGGTACGGCGGGCAGCGATCACGAGGGGGAGTGAGCCCCCCGGCCGGGTGCGGGCCGGGGGGCCTTCGTGTGCGGGTGCCTGCGCGCAGCCGGCCCCGCTGCGTCAGCCGGCCGCGTACACGTCCTCTACGTAGCGGCCGTCCGCGACCAGGGCGCTCAGCCACTGCGCCGCCGTCGATTCGTCCTCTCCGCTGAAGCGCACGTACAGCCGTCGGAAGGCCTCGCGGACGCCCGGGGCCATGCGCGAGCCGTCGCCGCAGACGTGGATGCGGGCACCCGACTCGGTCAGCCGCCAGACCTCCTCGCCCTCCGCCTCGATCCGGTGCTGGACGAAGCGGACCCCGCCCTCCGGGGCCCGCGAGAAGGCGGGGCGCATCGATACGGCGCCCTCGCGCTCGGCGGCCTCCAGCTCCGCCCGGTGCAGGTAGTCCACGTCCGGGTGGTCACAGCCGAAGTAACAGAGCGCGGGCGCCAGCTCGGCCCCCGACGCACGCAGCGCGCGCCGGTCGGCGATCGCCCCCCGGAAGGGCGCGAGGCCGGTGCCGGCGCCGATCATGATGACCGGCGTCCGACCGTCGTGCGGAACGCGGAAGGCCTCCCGGCACGGCTGCACCCGGGCGAGCAGCGTGTCACCGGGACGCACCCGGTGCAGGTACGAGGAGCCCACCCCGCGGAACACGCCGCCCCCGCCGGAGCGGTGGGGGGCCTCCAGGAGCGAGACCATCAGATCGGCCTGCCCCGGACCCGCCGAGGGGGAGGAGGAGATGGAGTAGTGGCGCGGACGCATCGGCTCCAGCAGCTCCAGCAGCACGGGCCACGGCAGCCGGCCCCGCAGCGCCGGGTGCTCCTCGACCAGGTCCACCAGACTGTACGAGGGAACCCCCGCCGCGAGCCGTTCCAGCGCGGCCCGCTCCGGCGGACACGGGTGGTGCGCCGCGAGGACGGCCGCCTGCTCCGCCGTCACCGGGGCCTGAAGCTCCACGTACCGGGTCAGCAGCTCCCGTACGGTGACGGGCCGGTCGAGCGGAAGCGCGGTCCGGCCGGTCCGGCGGGCCCGGATGTTCAGCACCGTGTCCGGATCGGCCCCCAGGATCCGGGCCGCCCGCTCCACCTCGGCGGGGTCGTTGGCGGGGAGCACGGCGAGGTGGTCGGCGGTGCGGTAGCCGACGCCTTCGGGCAGCCCGACGCGCAGGAAGCGCTTCGACCGGCCCGCCGGGTGGCCGAGGTCGGCGAGGTCCCCGGTCTGCGTCACCGTCATCGGCCGCAGGTCGTGCCGTCGGGCCAGCGCGTCGAGCGGCTCACCCGTGACCTCCACGACGTCGTACGACGAGCCGGAGCCGGCTGATTCCGCCGACCGCGAGGAGCCCGAGGAGCCCGAGGAGCCCACGGACGCCGGGTCGCCGTAGCGCTCCAGCAGCGTACGGCGCAGGGCGGCGGTGAAGCCGCGTACCGCTCCCGCCAGGTCCCCGGAGGCGTCCGCCGCGGCGCGGTCCATCAGCCGCTCCGCGCCCGTCGCGGCGAGGCGGCCGTCGATGAGCGTGGGTACCTGCTGGTAGGTGGCGGCCCAGTTGCGGTCGCCGACGCCCAGGACGGCGTACCGGACGCCGTCCGCCGCGCCGGGCTCCGCCCGCGTCAGCCAGGAGACGAATCCCGCCGCGTCGTCGGTGGGCTGTCCGTTGTACGAGGCGGCGACGACGACCAGCGGCCCGTCCGTCGGCAGAGCGCCGGCCCGGTAGGCGTCGAGCGGTGCGACCCGCGTCCCGAAGCCCAGCTCCCCGGCCATCTCGGCCAGGTCCTGCGCGTACGTGCGGCAGGTGCCGAAGTTCGAACCGTGCAGCAGCGTCAGCGTCGTACCGGGAACGGCCCGGGTGGGGGAGGCACCGGCGGCCGGTGTCTCCGCGTCGTCGCTCCGCCCGGACGGGAGGACCGCCCCGAGGGCCGCGCGGTTGCGAGCCCGGTCCGCCGGGGTGCGCCGGCCCAGGGCCATCGTGAACCCCTCCGGCTTGAGCGTCAGCGTCTCCTTGACGCGCAGCTCGTAGCGCGCGTGGTCGACGAACCGGTAGCGGTGCACCAGCATGCCCAGCAGCATCGTCGCCTCGTGCAGGGCGAACTGCCGCCCGATGCAGGCGCGTTCCCCGGTCCCGAACGGCTTGTACGCGTGCGGGGAGCGGGCCGCCTCCGCCTCGGCGGCGAACCGGTCCGGGTCGAACTCCTCCACGTTGTCACCCCACAGCGGGTCCCGGTGCAGCATCGGGGTGAGCACCAGCATCCGCTGCCCCGCCTTCACCGGGTAGCGCCCGCCGATCACGGTGTCGGCGCGCGCCTCGCGGGCGAACGCGGCGGCGGTCGGCCACAGCCGCAGTGCCTCATTGAGGACCTGGCGTACGTAGCGCAGCCGGCCGATGTCCTCGAAGGCCGGCTCGGGGTCCGGGTCGTCGCCCCAGAGCACGTCCGTCTCGGCCTGGGCCAGGTGCAGCACCGCCGGGTTCTTCAGCAGGTGGTACAGCGCGAACGACAGGGCGCCCGAGGTCGTCTCGTGGCCCGCGATCAGGAACGTGATCACCTGGTTCCTGATGTTCGCCCCGTCGAGCACCTCCCCGGACCGGGGGTGCGGGGAGCCCAGCATCAGGCCCAGCAGATCGTCGGTCGAGGTGTCCCCCGAGGCCCGGCGCCGCTCGATCACCTCGTCCACGACCCGGGCCAGATAGGCGGCGTCCGCGGCGAACGCCTCGTCGTCGGTGGTGTGGTCCGCGCCGGGCACCCGGCCGAGCTTGGCCTGGCTGTGCGCGAGGGCCCGGACGAGCGCCTGGACGAACGGGTGCGCCTGCTCGCGCTCGAAGGACGCGAAGTCGTAGCCGAACCCGGACAGGCCGATGGTGTCCAGGGTCATCCGGGTCATGTCCTCGGCGACGTCGACCGGGGCCGAGACACCGGCGCCCTCACCGAACCGGCCGTCCCAGGAGGCGATCAGCCGCCGGGCGACCCGCAGCATGTGCGGGTGGTAGGTGCGCATCGAGGTGAGGGCGAAGGCCGGGAGCAGGATGTCGTGCGCCTTGGCCCAGTTGGGCTCGTCGTTGTACGCGGTGAACAGCCCGTCCGCGGCAACCTCGCGCACGTTCTCCAGCGCCGGGCCGATGCCCTTGACGAAGCGCTGCTCGTCGGAGAGCTCCGCCACCAGCTCCGCCCCGCTCACGAACACGGTCTCCCGGTCGTGGAAGCGCTGGACGAAGACCGGACCGAGCCTGCGCGCGTGCGCCATGGCCGTCTGCAGCGGGGTGCTCGTCATCCCCGAGTCGCTCACGTCGACCACCGGCAGGTGCGGGGCGTCGTCGTCGGGCCGTCCGGTACCGGTGGTGTGCGGTTCACTCATGGCGTCTGCCTCTTCTGGTCACGTCGCGCTGCATGGACCTCTGGACCCGTGCACCCGCGCGCCGCACGGGTGCCGTGGCGGGTGTCGTGCCGTGTCGTGTCCACGGTGACGCGGCCGCCGCGCCGGTCCGCCACGAGAACTACCTATTCTTGTAGGGGTGTTTTCCGTTCCGGGCCTTGATCGGGGGCAGTTGGTCGTGCCAGAGGGTGAGTGCGTGACCCAGCCGTCACAGGACGCGGCGGTCGCGGCGGCGGTGGCGGCCGAGGCCGCCGCCTGGCGGTCGCGTTTCGTCAGCCTGTTCGACAGGGCGCCCGTGGCGCTGGTGATCAGCGACGCGTACGGCCTGATCCTCGGCGCGAACCCCGCGTTCGCCTCCGCGTGGCAGCTCCAGCCGGGGAAGCTGCAAGGCCGCCGGCTCCTGGACCTCCTCACGCCGACCAACGACCGCCAGTTGCGCCGGCTGGACGAGGCGCTGCGCTCGCGCCGCAGGTCCCGCTACCCGGTCGAGGTGAGCTGGCGGGTCCGGGGGGCCGATCATCACGGCCGGGTCACCGTCGAACCGGTTTCCGACCCGCAGGACGACGTCCCGCGCCTGCTGGTCTCGCTGGTCGAGGAAGCCAGCGGAGCACAGCCCGAACCGCCCCCGTACGACCCGGCGGGCGGCGGCCTGAGTGCCCAGGAGGCCCGGATCCTGCCCCTCGCCGCGGCGGGGCTGTCGGGATCGGCCATCGCCCGGACGGTGGGTCTCACCGTCGACGGGGTCAATTACCACCTGACCCGGCTGTGCCGGCGGCTCGACGTGCCCAACCGCCCCGCGCTGATCGCCCGCGCCTACGTCCTCAACCTCCTGGACCCCACGGCATGGCCCCCGCGCACGGCCGGCCCGCCCGGCCCGGCGGGCACGTCGGTGGCCCGTCGGTGATCCATGGGTGATCCATGGGCGAGATGTCGGCGGCGTCCGCGACCGTGAGCGCCAGAGCTGTCCGCACGGCAGCCGCCGCCACCGCGAGGGAGTCCCACCATGCCGACCACGTCCGCCACCCCGCCCTGGGACGTCCACCGGCCCCCGCCCGCCCCCGGCAAGGTCTTCCTGGTCACCGGCGGCAACGCCGGCATCGGGTACTTCATCGCGGAACAGCTGTCGGCCGGGGGTGCCACCATCGTCCTCGGCAGCCGCAATCCCGCGAAGGCGCAAGCCGCCACGGCCTCGATCCGCGCCCGGGTCCCCGGCGCGCGGGTGCGTTCCGTACGGCTCGACCTCGCCGACCTCTCCTCGCTGCCGGCCGCGGTGGAGGCACTGGGCGTCGAACGCCTCGACGCGGTGGTCCACAACGCCGGTATCGCGCTCGACCACCCGCCGCGCGAGGAGACCCCCGAGGGCCACGAGCTGATGTTCGCCGTGAACCACCTCGGGCACTTCGCGCTGACCCACTGGCTGCTGCCCCTGCTGTCGGCCGCGCCCGCGGCCCGCGTCGTGACGATGGGCAGCTTCGCGGCGAAGACCGAGCGGCTCGACCCGGACGACCCGCAGTCCCGGAAGGACTACCGGCCCAAGACCGCCTACGGACGCTCCAAACTGGCCCAGATGTACTTCGGCCTCGAACTCGACCGCCGCCTGCGCGCCGCCGGCAGCGGGGTGTCGAGCATCGTCGTCCACCCCGGCGGCGCGCTGGACTCCCTCACCCCCTCCCGGCCGCCCGTCCACGTCCGGACCGCCGGAGCGCGGCTGCGCGGCGCGCCGGCCGCCCTGCTCGTCCAGGGCAAGGACGCCGGCGCCTGGCCCGCCGTCCGGGCGGTGCTCGACCCGGACGTGCGCGGCGGAGAGCTGTGGGGCCCGCGCGTGGGCGGCCTGCGCGGCCGGCCCCGGCGCGAACCGGTGTGGCCCCACCTCGCCGACACCGCGGTCGCGGCCCGGCTGTGGGAGGCGAGCCGTGACCTGACCGGCGTCGACCCCGGCCGCCTCCCGTGACATGCGTACGGGTCCTCAGCTCCCGGGAGCGCGGCCCCTGGGCTGTCGGGGCTCGGGGGATTCGGGCGCCGGCGGCACGGGCAGGTCCACCGGCGCTCCCGTGGTGAGGCCGACCGGCGCGTCGTGGTGCATGACGGTGAGGGGCGCTCCGGACATCAGCGTGTAGCGCGCCGTCGCCTGGCCGATCTCGACGCGGACGAGACGCTGCTGGACCCGGACGTTGAAGGCCAGCCGGGTCAGCGAGGCCGGCAGCCGCGGGGCGAACCGTACGGGTGCGTCCGGCTCCCCAGTCTCCGGCTCCCCGGCCTGCGCCTCCCCGGCCTGCGGACTCCCGTCCGGCCGGCTCCCGCCGACCGGCTGCGCGGCGGGCCCCGGACGGGTGCGGCGCAGTCCGCCGAGGCCCTGGACCAGGGCGATCCAGGTGCCCGCGAGCGAGGCCATGTGGAGGCCGTCCCGCGTGTTGTGTTCGAGGTCGTCCAGGTCCATCAGCGCCGCCTCGCGGGTGTAGGCCCAGGCGAGGCGCAGGTGGCCGGTCTCGGCGGCGATCACCGCCTGGCAGCAGGCGGAGAGGGAGGAGTCCCGGACCGTCAGGGGCTCGTAGTACGCGAAGTTGCGGGCCTTCTCCTCGGCGGTGAACTCGTCCGGGCAGGTGAACATGGCCAGGACCAGGTCCGCCTGCTTCACGACCTGCTTGCGGTACAGGTCGAAGTACGGGAAGTGCAGCAGCAGCGGGTACTGGTCCTCGGCGGTGCCGTCGAAGTCCCAGCGTTCCTGGTCGGTGAAGCCGGCGGCCTGCTCGTGCACCTGGAGCCGCCGGCTGTACGGGAGGGCCATCCGCGCGGCGGTGTTGCGCCAGTCCGCGATCTCCTCGGCGTCCACGCGCAGGTCCGGCGCCCGGTCCGGGTGGCGCGCGACGGCGTCGGCCGCGGCGAGCAGGTTCCGCCGGGCCATGGCGTTGGTGTAGAGGTTGTCGCGCGCGATGGCGCTGTACTCGTCGGGGCCGGTGACCCCGTCGATGTGGAAGACGCCGTCGGCGTCGAAGTGGCCGAGCGAGCGCCAGAGCCGGGCGGTGTGCACCAGCAGGTCGAGCCCGGGGCCGCGGTAGAAGTCCCGGTCCCCGGTGGCGAACACGTACCGCTCGACGGCCGCCGCGATGTCGGCGTTGACGTGGAAGGCGACGGTCCCGGCGGGCCAGTAGCCGGAGCACTCGGCGCCGTTGATCGTGCGCCAGGGGAAGGCCGCCCCGCCCAGCCCGAGCTGCCCGGCGCGCTCCAGCGCGCTCGGCAGCGTGGAATGCCGCCAGGCGAGGGCGGCGGCGACGGTGTAGGGCGCGGAGTGGGTGAGGACGGGCAGGACGAAGGACTCGGTGTCCCAGAAGGCGTGGCCGTCGTAGCCGGTGCCCGTGAGGCCCTTGGCCGCGATCGACCGCCGCTCGTTGCGCGCGGCGGCCTGGTAGAGGTGGAAGAGGCCGAACCGGACGGCTTGCTGGACCTCCTCGTCGCCCTCCACCTCGACGTCGGCGCAGGACCAGAACTCGTCCAGGCAGGCCCGCTGCGCGTCGAGCAGCCCCTGCCAGCCGGTGGTGCGGGCCCCCGCCAGGCCGCCCTCCACCTGGTCGCGTACGGCGGGCAGCGAGCGCTGCGCCGACCAGCCGTACGTCACGAACTTGACGAGATCGAGCCGCTGTCCGGGTTCGAGGGTGGCGGTGACGGTCAGGCGGGCGACGTCCGGCTCGCTCTCCGCCGCCCACGCGGTACCGGCGGGGCCTTCCACGATGTGGTCGGCCGCCACCGCGACGCGCTGCCCGCTGGTGGCCGTGCAGTGGATGAGGCGCAGCCGGGTGCCGTGCGCGTAGTGCTCCTCGGGGAGCAGCGCGGAGTCGAGGGCGGCGGCCATGCGCGGGTCGCCGGAGGCCGTGGGCAGCTGCTCGTTGGCGACCAGCTCGGACTGCACGGCGATGGTGGCCGGCCCGTTGAGCGTCTCGACGGTGTACGAGATCGCCGCGACGGCCCGCTGGGCGAGGGAGACCACGCGGTGGGAGGTCAGCCGCACCGTCCGGCCGGAGGGTGAGGTCCACTCGGCGGAGCGGCTCAGGACGCCGCTGCGGTAGTCCAGGACGCGCTCGTGCGAGAGGAGTTCGCCGTAGCGCAGGTCGAAGGGGTGGTCGTCGACGAGCAGCCGGATGACCTTGCCGTCGGTGACGTTGATGGTCGTCTGCCCGGACTCCGGATAGCCGTACCCGGCCTCGGCGTAGGGCAGCGGGTGGCTCTCGTACACGCCGTTGAGGTAGCTGCCCGGCAGGCCGTGCGGTTCGCCCTCGTCGAGGTTGCCGCGCCAGCCGATGAGGCCGTTGGACAGGGCGAAGACGGATTCGCTCTGCGCGAGGACGTCGAGGTCGAGGGCCGTCTCGCGCAGCTGCCAGGGCTCGGTCGCGAAGTTCCGGTGCGTGATCATCCGCGGTCCGGCAGCAGCTCGGCGAGGTCGCCGACCACGACATCGGCCCCGTGGGCGCGCAGTTCGGCCGCCTGGCCGGTGCGGTCGACGCCGACGACGAACCCGAAGCCGCCCGCCTTGCCGGCGGCCACCCCCGCCAGCGCGTCCTCGAACACGGCGGCGTCGCGCGGGTCGGTGCCGAAGAGACGGGCGCCCGCCAGGTAGCTGTCGGGGGCGGGCTTGCCGCGCAGCCCCTGTTCGGCGACGGTCAGGCCGTCGATCCGGCCCTCGAAGAGGTCCTCGATGCCCGCCGCCACCAGCACGTCGCGGCAGTTGGCGCTGGAGGAGACGACGGCCCGGCGCAGGCCCGCGTCGCGCACGGCGCGCACGTACGCCACGGAGCCCTCGTACGGCTCCACCCCCTGCTCGCGGATCGCCCGGAGCACCAGCTCGTTCTTACGGGTGCCCAGACCGTGGACCGTCTCCCGCTCGGGGCCGTCGTCCGCCGTCCCCTCGGGCAGGGTGATGTCCCGGGAGGCGAGGAAGGTGCGTACGCCGTCCTCGCGGGAGCGGCCGTCCACGTACTCGTCGTAGTCGCGCACGGGGTCGAAGGGCACGAAGGCCGAGCCGTCGTGGTCGGCCCGCCGGCGCAGGTAGTCGTCGAACATCTCTTTCCAGGCGGCCGCGTGGACCTTCGCGGTCCGGGTGAGCACGCCGTCGAGGTCGAACAGGCAGGTGCTGACGTGGTCGGGGAGTCCCAGCATGCGGTCGAGGCTAGGAGGGCGCGGCGGCCCGCGGGCACCGCGGCGCCCGCTGGGCGGGCGCGGTGCCCCGTACGGCTGAGCGGGTGTGGCGTTCGGAGCAGCGCGCCCGCGGCCTCACAGCCCGGCGGCCCGGTGCCGTTCGGGCAGGTGCCAGCGGTAGGGGGCGACGAGGGACGCGATGGCCTCGGGACCCCAGGAGCCGGGGGCGTACGGGGCGACGGGCGGGGGCGCGTCCAGCAGCGGCGCGGAGACCTCCCACAGGCGTTCGATGCCGTCGGAGCGGGTGAAGAGGGACTGGTCGCCCAGCATGGCCTGGAGGATGAGGTGCTCGTACGCCTCCAGGGCGTTGTCGGTGGTGAAGGAGCTCCGGTAGCCGAAGACCATGGCGGCTTCCGCGAGCTGCATGGCGGGGCCGGGTTCCTTGACGAGGAAGCGGGCGGTGATCGAGCCCGGGTCGGCGAAGTCGATGACGAGTTCGTTGGCGCGGCCGTCCGCCGCCTCCCGGGCGTCCAGCGGGAACATGCCCAGCACGGGCTCGCGCAGGCCGAGGGTGACGACGTGCCGCCCTTCGGCCAGCGCCTTGCCCGAGCGCAGGTGGAAGGGCACGCCGGCCCAGCGCCAGTTGTCGATGTCGACGCGCAGCGCGACGAAGGTCTCGGTGTCCGAGTCCGGGGCGACCCCCGGCTCGGCGCGGTAGCCGCTGTACTGGCCGCGTACGACGTGCGCCGGGTCCAGGGGCCGCATGCTGCGGAAGACCTTGACCTGCTCGTCCCGCAGCGCTTGTGCTTCCAGGGCGACCGGCGGTTCCATCGCCAGGAACCCGAGCAGCTGGAACAGGTGCGTGACGACCATGTCGCGGAAGGTGCCGGTGCCCTCGAAGAAGTGGGCGCGGCCCTGGATGTCGATCTGCTCGGGCACGTCGATCTGTACGTGGCTGATGTGCTCGCGGTTCCACAGCGGCTCGAAGAGGCCGTTGGCGAAGCGGAGCGCGAGGATGTTGTCCACCGCCTCCTTGCCGAGGAAGTGGTCGATGCGGAACACCCGGGACTCGTCGAAGACGGCGTGCACGGCCGCGTTGAGTGCGACGGCGGACGCGAGGTCCGTCCCGAAGGGCTTCTCGATGATGACCCGGGCGTCCTGGGCCAGGCCCGTGGAGCCGACCATCCCGATGACGGACGTGAACGCCACGGGCGGGACGGCGAGGTGGAACAGCCGCCGGGGGGTGCCGCCGATCGCCCGCTCGGCCTCGGCCACCGCCGCCACCAGCGGCCCGGTCGCGTCCGGGTCGGCCGCGCCGAAGGACAGGGCGGCCTCGAACTCCGCCCAGGCGGGGCCCTCGGGGCGCGAGCGGCCGAACTCCGCCACGGCCTGGCGCGCGTGCGCGCGGAACCGCTCGTCGCTGAGCGCCTCGGCCGCCGGGGCCGAGCCGACGATGCGGTAGCGCGACGGCAGGAGCCCCGCCTTGGCGAGGTGGAAGAGGCCGGGGAGCAGTTTGCGCCGGGCCAGGTCACCGGTGGCGCCGAAGAGCACGACGACGTGGTCGGCGGGACGCGGCTGGGGCTGGGCCGGGGGCGGTGACTGCTCGGTACCGGGTTCCTGGTTCATGGCGGGCCTCACACGCGGCCCGTGCGGTCGTCTGGTCCGACTGCCGTGCCGAGCCGCAGGGGTGCGTCCGATGCCATCGCCGTGCTCCCGTTCTCCCGCTCCTGGCCGTCGGCCCGCGCCGCACGGTGCGCGCCCCCCGCGTGCGCGGCACGGCCGTACCACCTTCCCCCCTCCGCGCCCCGCCGTGGGCACCCACCACGGCTCCGCGCCCGGAAACTCCGCCAGTCGGCCCCCCCGGCGGCTACGGAGATCCTCCCGATGGAAACGGGGACACATCCCCACTACGCGTGTTACCGTCGGGCTGATGAAACGGGGAGCACTCCCCACTTCCATGGGAGGGCGCGGGAGATGGCGGACAGGGCCTTGGTGCTGGGCGGCGGGGGAGCGGTGGGCCTCGCCTGGACGGTCGGAATGCTGGCCGGCCTGGCCGAGGCGGGCATCGCACTCCACCGGGCCGACGTCACGATCGGCACCTCCGCCGGCTCCGTGGTCGGCGCCCGCCTCGCCTCCGGCGTGAGCGCCGGGCGGATGTACGCCGAACTGCTGGCGGGAGCACCGGAGATCGACGTCACGGTCACCCTCGGCCAGACCGCCCGCTTCCTCTGGGCCGCGCTCGGCTCCCGCGACCCACAGCGCTCGGTGCGGCGCCTCGGCCGCGCCGCGCTGGCCGCCTCCACCGTTCCCGAGTCGGCGGTGCACGCGGCGGTCGCCACCCTGCTGGGAGGCGTACGGGACTGGCCGTCCACCGACCTGCGGCTTACCGCGGTCGACGCCGGGACCGGGGAGCTGGAGGTCTTCGACAGCACGTCGGGCGTCGCGCTGCCGGAGGCGGTGGCGGCGAGCTGCGCGGTGCCGCTGGTCTGGCCGCCCGTCTCGGCGGCCGGCCGCCGCTGGATGGACGGCGGCAGCCGCTCGACGGCCAACGTCCACCTCGCGCGCGGCCACCGGCGGGTCATCGCCCTCACCCCGATCCCGAAAGCCGTCGGCCCGCACCCGAGCGCCACCGCACAGGGCGCGGAACTCGCCGCGGACGGGACACCGGTGGCGGTCCTCACCCCCGACCGAGCCGCCCGCGGGGCGTTCGGCCGCAACATGCTCGACCAGACCCGCCGCGCCGCGGCCGCCCGGGCGGGCCACCGGCAGGCCGCCACGTGCGCGGACGCCGTACGCACGGTGTGGGGGCCCTGACGAAGGCGCCGGCCGGTCCGGCCGTGCCGCCACGCGTCCTCGGCGGCGACCCCCTCGCGGGGCAGCCCGCCCGGGAGATGGCGGGCGGGCATGGGTGATCATGGCCGGATGGACACTCGTTTCCTCGGCATCGCCGAACTGGCAGAGGTGCCGTCCGTGGCGGTCGTGATCGACGTCATGCGGGCCTACACGGTGGCCGCCTGGGCCTTCGCCCGGGGGGCGGAGAAGATCGTGCTCGCCGCGTCCCTGGACGAGGCCCTCGCGCTCAAGGCGCGCCACCCCGACTGGGTCGCGCTGAAGGACGGTCCGGCCGCCCCCGGCTTCGACGCCGTCAACTCGCCGGGCCTGCTGCGCTCCGTCGACCTGGGCGGCCGGACCGTGGTGCAGAAGACCACGGCGGGGACGGTCGGCGCGCTCGCCGTCAAGGAGGCCTCGCTGGTGCTGTGCGCCGGCTTCGTGGTGGCGGAGGCGACGGCCCGGCTCTTGCGCGCACGCGGGTGCGAGCGCGTCACGTACGTCGTCACCGGCGAGGACGGGCGGGCCGAAGAGGACCTGGCCTGCGCCCAGTACATCGCCCGCAGGGCCGCCGGAACCCCGACGGACCCGGCCGGATACCTCCGCCGCGCCGCCGCGTCGCGTGCCGCCTCCGAACTCGCGGAAGGGCTCCGTGAGGGAGCCCACCGCGATGACGTCGCGCTCTGCCTCGACCTCGACCGGTTCCCCTTCGCCATGGTGGCCGCCCCGGAGGACTCGCTCATGGTCCTGCGCCCGCTCGCCGATGCCGCTACGACAGGGTGAAACCGCTGTAGCCGGCCTGCGCGCAGGCGTCGCACTCCTCCCGGTAGCGGTCCAGGCCGCCGGTGTACGCCAGGAACACCCGTGGCTTGCCCGGCACGTTCGCCCCGTTGTACCAGGACGCGACGTCCCGGTAGAGGGTCCCGTCGGCGAGGGCGGCGACGTGTGCGCCCCAGGCTTCCTCGGCCCGCGCGGTGGCGTCGATCTCCGTGAGGGCGCGGTCGCGCAGGTACGCGACGCAGTCGGTGATCCACTCCACGTGCTGCTCGATCGCGACCACCGCGTTGCTGAGGACGGAGGGGCTCAGCGGGCCGAGGACGGTGAACAGGTTGGGGAACCCCGCCGAGAGCAGCCCCAGATGGGTGCGCGGGCCGTCGGCCCACTTCTCCCTGAGCGTGGTGCCCCCCTTGCCCACGATGTCGAGGGCGAGCTGGGAGCCGGTCAGCGCGTCGAAGCCGGTGGCGTGGACGATGACGTCGGCCGCGTGCAGCCGTCCGGCGGTCCTGACCCCCTGCGGCGCGATCTCCACGATCGGGTCCCGCGTGAGGTCCACGATGCCGACGTGCGGCTGGTTGTACGTGGCGTAGTAGCCGGTGTCCAGGCACGGGCGCTTGGTGCCGTACGGGAAGCCGCGCGGTGTCAGCGTCGCCGCCGTGTCCGGGTCGGCGACGATCGCCCGGATCTTGGCGCGGACGAACGCGGCGACCGTCTCGTTGGCCTCCGGGTCGACGAGGAGGTCGGTGTACGTCCGCAGCAGCCCGCTCAGCAGGCCGGATGCCCAGCCCCGCTCGTAGGCGGCGTGCCGCTCGGCCTCCCGCGCCGCGAGGGCCGGCCCGGTCGGCGGCTCGAAGACGGTGCCACCGCGCGAGCGCCGCTGTGCCGTGCGGAACTGCGGGTACTCGGCCTTCACGGCGGCCACCTCGGCCGCGGACAGGGGGCGGTTGTGGGCGGGGAGCGCGTACACGGCCGTGCGCTGGAACACCGTCAGCGACGCCGCCTGCCGGGCGAGCAGCGGGACGGCCTGGACGGCGGAGCAGCCCGTACCGATCACGGCGACGCGCTGCCCGGTGAGGTCCACGCCCTCGTGCGGCCAGTCGGCGGTGTGCAGGGAGCGGCCCGCGAAGGCGGCGGCGCCGGGGACGTCCGGTTCCTTGACCGCGGACATGCAGCCCGTCGCCAGGACGAGGAACCGGGTGGTCACCGTCTCCCCGGTGTCGGTGGTGACCGCCCAGGTGTGCGCGTCCTCGTCGTACACCGCCCGCTCCACGCGGGTCCGCAGAGTGATGTCCGCGCGCAGGCCGAAGCGGTCGGCGACGTGCCGCAGGTAGCGCAGCAGCTCCGGCTGCGTCGCGTAGCGCTCGCTCCAGTCCCATTCCTGGTCCAGCTCGGGGGAGAAGGAGTAGGAGTACGAGGTGCTCTCGATGTCGCAGCGCGCACCGGGGTAGCGGTTGCGGAACCAGGTGCCACCGACGTCGTCGCAGGCCTCGAACAGCCGGGTGGTCAAGCCCAGTTCGCGCAGCCGGTACAGCTGGTACAGGCCGGCGAAGCCCGCACCGACCACGACGGCGTCGAGCGGGGCGGCGGGGGAGGGGGGCCGGGGGGCGCCGGGCATGCCGGTCAGACGCCCGTGGGCGCGGAGGGGGCCAGGGCGGAGATCTCCGTCAGGTCCATGCCCATCTGCGCGTGGAGGAAGCGGACGATGGTCCAGTGCGGCAGGGCGTCCTCGTCGAAGGGGCCGAAGGCGGCGACGTACAGGGGGATCCAGCGCAGGGCTTCCTCGACGGACTTCTCGCGCCCGCGCCCGGGATCGGCTCCGTGGCCGTCCTGGTAGGCGTCGTAGGCGATGCTGCGGTGGTGGATGAAGCGCCGGCCGGGCAGGCGCTCCTCGCACAGCTCCCGGTACTCGCGGGTCTGCAGGATGAGGAAGTGCCAGATCTCGTCGATCTCCTGTTCCACGGGCAGGAAGAGGCCGCCGAGGCGGTCGGGGTGGAGGGAGACCAGGTAGAGGTAGCGCAGGCATTCGCGCACCTGGTGCTCGACGCGGTCGCGTGCCGCGTGGTCGTGGTCGTGGTCGTGTTTCGCGGTGAAGTACCCGACGGTCTCCTCGTACAGGGCCAGGCCCAGGAGGTCGGTGGCGGTGGTGGCGGCGTGGGGTGCGGACGGGGTCACGGGGTCGGCTCCTGTTCGGGTTCCGGTACGGGCCCCAGCCAGGCGTACTTGCCGGAGCGGCCGATCGGCAGGCGGGTGACGTGGGCCAGGCCGCAGGGCCGCCCGATGAGCTGCTCGACGGCCTCGGTCAGACGGTCGGCCCCGGAGGCGTCGAGCGGGCTGTCGTCGAAGGTCACGTACGCGAGGGTGGCGGCGGCGGCCGGACCGGCGGCGGGCGCGGGCGGGCTCAGCCGGTAGAGGAACACCCGCTCGCAGACGGCCGCGACGCGGGCGTCGAGGTCGGCCTGGGCGACGGGCCCGTGCGGGGTGTCGAGGAGCTCCTTCTCCCGGCCGCAGAAGGCGGTGATCCGCTCGGGGTCGCCGCTGCCGTCGGCGGTGCGCACGCAGTCGCCGGAGCGGTAGCGCACCAGCGGCATGTACGGGTTGCGCAGGCTGGTGACGATGAGGCTGTGGATGCCGCTGCCGGGGGCCACCGGGA
Organism: Streptomyces sp. NPDC102258; assembly: GCF_055584685.1. NCBI lineage: Bacteria > Bacillati > Actinomycetota > Actinomycetes > Kitasatosporales > Streptomycetaceae > Streptomyces > Streptomyces sp. NPDC102258. The sequence continues at coordinate 83,197 of NZ_JBVJLO010000021.1, read as the reverse complement.
GGAGTTCGACGCTCATGTCCTCCAGGTGGGGACGGTAGCGGCCGGTGCGCGGGTCGCTGGAGTAGAGGTAGCCGAGTTCGGTGCTGCCGAAGAGGTCGACGACCGGGCAGTCGAAGCGGTCGCGCAGCAGGGCGCGGACGTTGAGCGGGGTGTACTCGTAAGCGTGGACGATGCTGTGCGGCTGGGGGAACTCGTCCCACAGCTTCCAGGCGTCCACCTTCCGTACGAGGTGGGCGAGGTGGTGGCCCGAGCAGTCCAGGTGGTAGCCGCCGTCGGGGTGGGCGTCGGCGATCCCACGGATCTCGGCGAGCATCGCCCGCACCTGCGTCCGGGTCCAGTCGGCCGGATCGAGGGTGCGGTTGAGGTAGAGCGTGCGGTCGTCGAGCCAGCGCTCGCCGGCCGTGGCCCCTGGCTTCCTCGCGTTGACCCGGGCGACGTGCTCGGTGGCGAGCACGGTGGTCAGCGAGACGCGCTTGGCGTGCGCCGCCCAGGTGGCGCGCAGGTCGGGGTGCTCGCTCCACAGGCGGTAGTACGAACGGAGCAGGAAGTAGGGCGGCCGGATCAGCTGCATCCGGGCGTTGTTCGTGCCGGTCGACAGCACGTACTCGGCCTCTCCCGAGGCAAGGGCCTCGGCCAGCCGGGGGGTCATCCAGTTGTCGGGGAACCCCCGGGCGATCTCGGGTTTCTCCAGGATCGGGAAGTCGCCCCGGGCGACGCTCTCGCGGTAGAGCGGGATGTCCCGCACCCGGTCCACGACGTGCGGGCTGGGCAACGGACTCATCAGGGCCTCCTTGGGATCGCGGCGGCCGGGGACCGTCGCCGCCGCCGTGCGCGGACGGCGGCGACGGGCCCCGGTGCGGGCGGGTCAGGTCGGGTCGGGTCGGGTCAGGAGATGCAGCCGGTCTTGCCGGTGACGCTGATGCAGCCCTCCTTCGGGGTGGCGCTGATGCAGCCCTCCTTGGCGCCCTGCGCCGAGTTGGCGGCTACCCACTGGGCCCAGACGCCGTCCTTGGTCAGGTGTTCGATGAGCCGGTCCATGGTGGTCCTCCTCGTATGCCGGGGATGGGGATGCGGGTGCCGGAGTCCCCCGTCGGCGACCCGCCCTCCGAAGGTAAAGAGCGGTTCAATCAACTGTCAACGGAGAGTCAAGTCGGTTGGCGTGAAGTGGCCTTGGGCATCGCCCGGCCGTGCGCGGGCAGCCCGGCGCGACCCCCGCCGGGAGTCTCCCGAGGGGGCTTCCACCAGCGCCCGTGCGGTGCCGGGCGGCGGCGTGCGGAGCTCTTCCGACGTCAGCCGTGACCGGCTTCGAAGGGCTCCGGACGATCACCACGTCCGGATCTGCCCTCCCGGTCGGCCCCGAGGCCGACGCCCACGGCCAGGGCCGGCCCGGCGGCGCCGGTGACCAGGCGCACCGGTTCGCCGCCCGCCGCCTGGTGCCGCAGCGCCCAGCCCTCCAGCGCCGTCTGGCAGGCGACGTCCAGGTGGCGCACCCCGCTCAGGTCCAGCTCGACCGGACGGTCCTTGGGCAGCGCCTCCAGCGTCTCCAGCGTCCGGGGCAACCGCAGGAAGGTGGCGTGGCCCGCGAGCGTCAGCACCAGGTGCCCGTCGGGGCGTTCGCGTACGTCGATCTGGACGTGCGAGGTGTCCCAGGCGCACTTGGCCACCGCGAGGACCAGCCCCAGGATCACGCCCTCGAACAGGTTCGTCACCACGATCGCGACGGCGGTGACCCCGAGGATCAGGGCCTCGCCCCGGTCGCGGCGCACCAGGGGGGCGATCTCCTTGACCGGCACCAGCTTGCAACCCGCGTGCACCAGCACGCCCGCCAGCGCGGCGAGCGGGATGATCCCGATGGCGGCCGGCAGCAGCACCGTGAACAGCGCCAGCCAGACCCCGTGCAGGATGCGCGAGAGCGACGTACGCGCCCCCGCCTGCACGTTGGCCGAACTGCGGACGATCACGGCGGTCATGGGCAGAGCGCCGAGCATGCCGCACAGGCTGTTGCCGACGCCCTGCGCCACCAGTTCCTTGTCGTAGTGCGTACGCGGCCCGGTGTGCATCCGGTCCACGGCCGCCGCGCTGAAGAGGGACTCGGCGGACGCGATGAGGGTGAAGGCGACGACCGTGCCGAGTACGGCGAGGCCGCCCAGCTCCGCCAGATCGCTCAGGCCGGGTGGCTGGATCGTGTCCAGCAGCCCCCGTACCGTCACGGGAGCCACGTCCAGGCGGAAGACGGCCGTCACGGCGGTGGCCAGGGCCACCGCGGCGAGCGGCGCGGGCACCACGCGTACGGAGGAGGGCATCCTCGGCCAGACGACGAGCACGCCCACGCTGCCCAGCCCGACGAGCACGGCGGTCAGGGCTCCGGGACCGGTGGCCACGTCGACGATCAGCCCCGGTACGCCGAGGATCTTGTCCAGGCCGGAGCGCGGTTGCCGGGCGCCGGCCATGGTGTAGAGCTGGCCGAAGATCAGGACGAGCCCGATCCCCGCCAGCATGCCCTGGACGACGGAGACGGAGATGGCGCGGAACCAGCGCCCGCAGCGCAGCAGCCCGAGCGCGATCTGGAGCACGCCCGTGAGGAGCACGATCGCCCCCAGCATGCCGAGGCCGAACTCCTGGACGGCCTCGAAGACCAGGACGGTCAGCCCGGCCGCCGGACCGCTGACCTGGAGCGAGCTGCCGGGCAGGAAGCCCACCACCAGTCCGCCCACGATGCCGGTGAGCAGGCCCAGTTCGGCGGGGACGCCGGAGGCGACGGCGACTCCGACGCACAGGGGCAGGGCGACGAGGAAGACGACCAGCGAGGCGAGCACGTCCTGGCGCAGGACGCGGGGCCGGCGCAGTTCCCCGAAGGAGGTACGCAGGTGGGTGCGCGTGGCCGACATGATCCCGGGGTCGGGGCCCGTGCCCTTACCGGGCTGAGTGCCGGGGCCGGGGCCGCGCCGCGGGCCGTTCACAGCGGCCCGAAGGCGGGCCGGCCCGCCGCGTCGCCCCGCCCGAACGCGGCCCGCGACGCGTCGTGCGTCCGGCCGCCGTCCGGTGGGGGCCGGTAGGCGGTGACGGCGCCGGTGTGCACCTCGTAATACCAGCCGTGCAGGGACAGTGAGCCCCGTGCACGGCCCTCGCGGACACAGGGGTAGTCCCCCAAGGCCGCCAGCTGGGCGACGACATGGGCCCGTACGGCATCGGCGACGTCCGGCGCGCCGGCCGCCAAGGTGCGTACGGGAGCGCCGGACGGGACGGCATGCTCCAGCCAGCCGCGGACGGCGGGCACGGTGGACAGGTCCTCCCCCCGGACCAGGGCGCCGATCGCCCCGCAGTGCGAGTGCCCGCAGACGACGATGTCGCGGATGCCGAGCACCCGCACCGCGTACTCGATGGTGGCCGCCTCGCCCAGCGGGCGGTCGTCGGCCGGATACGGCGGGACGACATTGCCCGCCGTGCGCAGTTCGAAGAGCTCGCCGGGCCGCGCTCCGGTGATCAGGGCGGGGACGACGCGGGAGTCCGAGCAGGTGATGAACAGGGCCTGGGGCGACTGCCCCGCTTCCAGGGCCCGGAAGCTGTCGGTGTGCCGGGGGTCAGCGACATGGTGCGCGGCGAAGGCGCGCGCGTGGTCGATGAGTGACTTCATGCTGGCCTGCCTCCTGCGCCCGTCACGGCACGGTGCCGGGGGCGCGGTGTGGTCGGGTCGGTGGAGGGGGCTCCGGCGCGGTCATACGGGATGGGGCCGGGCCGCCCGTTCGCACGGTCCGAGCGGACCGTGACCGACATTTTGCCAGTCCCATACCTGTCTTTGACAGAGTGTTTTTCTGCCACCCCGCCCACCCCGTCCGAGATCCGACCCACTTGACCGTCGTGCGTCCCCTTTTGTCAGGGGGTGGTGCCGACGAGGACGCCGACCTTGTCGACGCGGTGCTCGGGGTTGTCCTGCGCGTCCCGCCAGGTGTTGCCCGCGGCGTCGTCCTCGGGCGTGAGGCAGGTGGTGACGGTGATCATCGCGCGGCTCGGCGACGCGCCGCTGGAGCCGGGGACCGGGGCGCGCTGCTCCGCCATGGAGGACGGGGAGCGGAAGGAGGTCGTCCGGGTGGTGCCGATGACGTACTCGTACGTCACGCCGCCCGCGGTGACGAAGACGGACGCACCCTGGGCCAGCGACGGCAGGGCGTTCAGCGGCCCGCCGCCGGCGATGCGGTGGCCCGTGACGATGTAGTTGCCGACGTCGCCGGGGCCGACCCCGCCGCCGGGGCCGTAGGGGCTCGCGGCCAGGCCCCGGTCCTGGATCGCCGTACCGGGGGCGTCGTCCGGGCTGCCCTCGTACGGGACGACGGGCAGCCCGGACAGGCCGATGGCCGGTATCGACAGGGTGGCGGCCTGGATGCGGGTCACGGCCGTGGCGGGCGCCGGGGACGACGTCGGCGCCGACTGCCGCGCGAGGGCGCCGGGAGCGGCCGTCAGCAGGACGGCGAGGGACGCGCTGGCGAGCGCCGCCGGCACGCTGCGTGCGGGGCGGTAGGGGCGTGGATACATGGCGGTGTCCAAAGGTTGCCGGAGTCGTTCGGTCGAGCCGGCCGGTCGGCTCTTCCAGCCTGACACGGGCGGGGACGGGCGGCAGTCCGGCGCGGCGGCACCCGCTGGCCGGGGCCCCGGGCCACCGGACGCGACGGGGCGCGTGAGGGCGCCGAGGCGGTGGTGACTGGCCGGAAAGAGCTGGTGGGGCGGCGTAGAAAGGGACCGGATCGAGGTGTTCCGGCCACGCGGCCGAAGGGGCGTGGGAAGGGTGGTCCACCGCATCACCGCCGTAGCGGAACCGGACCACGGAGGCCCCATGGACCCCAGCCCGTTCCTCCCCCAACCCCCCTTATCCCGCGAGGAGTTCGCCTCCGAGCTGACGCGGCTGCGCGAGAAGGCCGACCTGACCGTCCGCGCCGTCGCAGCCCGCGTCGGCGCACCGGGCGCCCACAGCACCATCGGCGGCTGGTTCGCCGGCCAGAACCTGCCGTCCATGGGGTCCCTGCCCCTGTTCCGCCGGGTGCTGCAGGTCTGCGGGGTGACCGACGCGGCCGAAATCGAGCGCTGGCTGGAACGGCTCGCGGAGCTGCGGCGCTCCCGCGTCCTGCGCGTCCCGGGAGGCGCGCCGCCCTACCGGGGGCTCGCGGGCTTCGAGGAACGCCACGCCGCCTGGTTCTTCGGCCGGGAGCGGCTGCGGGCCGTCCTCGTGGACCGGATCCTCGCCGAGGGCGCCGACGTACCCCAACTGCTTGTCGGAGCGTCCGGTTCGGGGAAGTCCTCCCTCCTGCGGGCCGGGGTGCTGCCCGTCCTGCGGAGTGAGCACGGCTGGACACCCGTGCTGCTCTCACCCGGCCGCGACCCGATGCGCGCCCTGACGTCCGCCCTCGCCGCGGCGTCCGCCCTGTCCACGGAGCCCGGCCTGGGGGACCCGGCAGGCGATCCCCTCGAACTCGCCGCACGGATGCGGGCGGCGGCCCGGCGCGAGGGCGTACGCGTCATCGTCGCGGTCGACCAGCTGGAGGAGGTGTTCACCGCATGCCCCGACCCCGCCGAACGGGAGCGGTTCCTGCGCTGCCTCGCGGCCCTCCCCTCCCCCGAAGTACGGGTCACGGGCTGCCTGCGCGCCGACTTCTACGCCCAGGCCCTCGACCAACGACCCCTCGCGGCAGCCTTGCAGAAGGGCCAGACCGTCGTGGGCGCGCTCAGCGAGGACGAGATCCGCGCCGTGGTCGGCGGCCCCGCCGCCAAGGCCGGGCTGGTCCTGGACGAAGGGTTCATCGACGTACTTCTCGCCGACCTGCGGGGTTCCGGCCCGGGAGCCCTGCCCCTGCTGTCGCACGCGCTGCTGTCGACCTGGGAACGCGGCCGCGGCGCCGCCCTGACCATCGCCGACTACCGGGCCGGCGGCGGGATGTCCGCGGCCGTCTCCGAGACGGCGGAAGAGGTCTACGCGGACCTGTCGCAGGCCGAGCGCGTCCGCGCGCGGCAGCTGTTCCTGCGGATGGTCGCGGTGGGCGACGGCGTGCCCGACGCGCGCAGGCTGCTGCCGCTGCCGCTGCCCCCGCCCACGGGCCACCCCGACCGGGCCGGGGAGGCGTACGCGGTGCTGGAGCGCTTCGTCGACCGCCGCCTCGTCACGCTCGACGGCGACGGCGCCAGGATTGCCCACGAAGCGCTGCTCACGGCGTGGCCGAGGCTGCGCGGCTGGATCGACGCCGACCGGGCCGGCCAGATCGTCCGGCAGGACCTGACGCGGGACGCCGACCGCTGGCTCGCGCACGGCCGCGATCCCTCGCTGCTCTACCGGGGCACCCGCCTGGCCGTGGCCGCCGACTGGGCCATGGACAGTGGCCACGCCCCGGAACTCGACGCCCGCGAGGGCGAGTTCCTCGACGCGAGCCGGCGGGCGGAGGACGGCCGGGTCCGGCGGGAGCGGCGCCGCAGCCGCCGGCTGCGCCGGCTCCTCGTCCTGCTCTCGCTGCTGGTCGTCCTGTCGGGCCTGCTCACCGGTGTCGCCGTGGTCCAGCGCCGGGACGCGCAGAGACAGCAGGCCGTCGCGCTGTCCCGGCTGGTGGCGGCGCGCGCCGAACGCCTGCGGGGCAGCGACCTCGCCCTCTCCGCGCAACTCGCCCTGGTGGCGTACCGCACGGCTCCCACCGCCGAGGCCCGGGAGGCGCTGATGGACGCCTCGGCGCTGCCCGCCGTGACCCGGATCCTCGCCTTCCGTGGCGTCGTACAGGCGGTGGCCCTCAGCCCGGACGGGCGCACCCTCGCGGCGGGCGGTCTCGACCACCAGGTCGCGCTGTGGGACCTGCGCGATCCGCAGCGGCCGCGACCGCTGGGGGCGGCGCCGGTCACCTTCCCCGACACCGTGTACGCGCTCGCCTTCAGCCCGGACGGCCGACGGCTCGCCGCCGGGTCGGGGGACGGGACCGTACGGGTGTGGGAGCCGTCGGGCCCCGGTCCGGCGGCGGCCGGGCTCCGGTCGTTCAAGGGGCCGGATTCGGCCGTGTACGGGGTGGCTTTCGCGCCGGACGGCATGACGCTGGCCGCGGCGGGCGCCGACGGCGGGGTGTACCTGTGGCCGGACCCGGCGGTGTCGGGGACGCGTACGGAGGAGGGTTCCGCCGCCGCCCCGGCGGCCGCCGCCGGGCCGCGGCTCACCGGGTTCACCGGGGCGGTGCACACGGTCGCGTTCCGGCCGGGCCCCGGCCCCGCCCTGCTGGCGGCGGGCGGCGCGGACGGCTCCGTACGCCTGTGGGACCTGGCCGACCCGGGGCGCCCGCGCGCGTACGGGCAGCCGCTGACCGAAGCGGCCGGCCCGGTGTTCGGGCTGGCCTTCACGGCCGACGGCGCACGGCTCGCCGCCGGGAGCCAGGACCGGTCGACACGGATCTGGGACGTACCCGCCCCGGGCTCCGACGCCGGCTCTCCCGCGGTGCTCGGCGGGGCCCCGGCCGCTCCCGACGGCCCGGCCAGCTACGTCAACGCCGTCGCGTGCAGCCCCGACGGGCAGTGGCTGGCGACCGGCAGCGCGGACAACCAGGTGCGCCTGTACGACGCCCGGACGCGCGTCCTCGCCGGGGTCTTCCCGCACCCGGGACCGGTCACCTCGCTCGCGTTCCATCCCGGCGGCCGCCAGTTGGTGGCGGGCGCCGCCGACGGAACCGTACGCCTGTGGCAGCTGCCTCCCCGCCCGCTGCGCGGCTTCCAGGGCACCGTCAACGCGATCGGCTACGCGCCGGACGGGAAGCTGCTCGCCGTCGCCGGGCGCGACGTACAGCTGTGGGACGTCTCCGACCCCTGGGCCCCGCGCCCCGTCGGGCCGCCCCTGACGAACCCCACGGGGTACTCCGCGACGGTCTCCTTCACCCCGGACGGCCGCACCCTCGCGGTGGGCGGCCGGGAAGGCAAGCTGTGGCTGTGGGACCTCTCCCGCCCCGACCGCGCCGCACCCTACGGAGCACCCCTGACCGGGGGCTCCGGAACCATCCAGTCCGCCGCCTTCGACCGGACCGGCCGGATCCTGGCCGTGGGCAGCGAGGGGCGCACCGTACGCCTCTGGAACACGGCGGAACCGGCGCGCCCGGAGCTCTCGGCGGAACTGTCCGAGCCGACGAACTACGTCTACGCGGTGGCGTTCAGCCCGGACGGGCGGCGGCTCGCCGCCGGCACGGTCGACAAACAGGTACTGCTGTGGCGGCTGCCGCAGGGCGGCGGCCGGCCGGTGGCGGAATCCACGCTGCGCGGGCCGGGCAGTTACGTCATGTCCGTCGCGTTCAGCCCCGACAGCCGGACCCTGGCGGCCGGGACCGCGGACCGGGACATCTGGCTGTGGGACGTGAGCGGCGACCGGCCGCGCGCCGCCGGGCCGCCGCTGACGGGGCCGGGCAGTTACGTGTACGCCCTGTCGTTCAGCCCGGAGGGCGGCACGCTCGCCGCCGCCAGCACGGACGGCACCGTATGGCTGTGGGACACCCGTGATCCGGGGCGGCCGCGGCCCCGCACCGTACTGAGCGGCCTCGGCGGGAAGGCGTACGCCGTCGCGTACAGCCCGGACGGCCGCTCCCTCGCGGCCGGCGGCGCGGGCCCGGCCGCGCTGCTGTGGTCCCGGGACGAGGAGGAGATCGCGCGGCGGCTGTGCGAGCGCGCGGGGACTGTCGTCACCGCCCAGGAGTGGGCCCAGCTCGTCCCCGGACTGGAGTACGCGCCGCCGTGCCGGTGAAGAGGGGGCGGGCTGTACGGAGTTGTACGGAGCGCCGTACGGGCCTGGTCGACCTGCGGTTCCTTCCTTCCGTCGGCGGCGGTCGGGGTGGCTCTCTGGTGGAGCGCCGCCGGATCCGCCGGGGGCGCCGCACACCACCGCGAATCTCCCGAGGAGAACGACGATGCGCATGACGACCACCACCACGCTGCGGTCCCGGGCCGGACTGGCCGCCGCCGCGGCCGCCGTCGCCCTGACCGGTCTGCTCGCCGGCGCCGGCGGCGCCGACGCGGCGGGCAGCTACATCTCGTCCAACAGCGGCGGGGCGAACGAGCGCACCTGCGCCAACACCGGGTGCGGTTCGCTCGGCTACCTGTCCAACGGGACCGGCGTCACGATGCTGTGCTGGACCGACAGCCAGTGGGTGTACCCGCCGAGCTCGAACTACGCCTCCAACCGGTGGTTCCGCGTCTCCAGTTACGTGGGGACCGGCTACGTCCACTCGTCGCTGGTGAGCGGCCAGACCAGCGTCGGCCACTGCTGACACCGCTGACACCGCTGACGTGGCCCATCGGCCCCCGGCTCCCGGCCTCCGCCGGGGGCCGGGGGCCCGGCCGCGCGCGGCTACTGTTCCGAGGGCGGGGACTCCGCGGTCTGGAGGGCCTGGGCGGCGATGGTGATCGCCTCCTCGTCACGGCCCGCCTCCTTCGCCGCCCGGGCCTGGCTGAGGGAGACGCGGAGCAGCCCGACGGCGTGCTCCGGCAGAGAGCCGGACGCCACGGCGTCCTCCAGCTTCCGGATGGTGTCCGCGGCCAGGTCGTCGGGCATCGTACGGCCTCCTCTGGGTGCGACTGAGGGCTGAGGCTTCCCGACGGTGCCACGCCACACCGCCCCGGACAAGGCGACGGGCCGGTAGCCCTACTTCCGCTTGACCGCCGACGACTTGTGCACGGCGGTACGGCCCGACACGACGCGGGTCACGTCACCCGGTCCCGTACCGCGGCAGGGCGACTCCCCGGCCACGCACCGCCCCTACGCGCTGTCCGGGAGGAGATGCCGGGCGCCCCACTCGCCCAGGGCTGCCAGCGCCCCGCTCAGTTCCCCGCCGAGCGGGGTCAGCGAGTACTCCACGCGGGGCGGGACCTCGTCGTAGACCTCGCGGTGGACGATGCCGTCCGTCTCCAGCTCGCGCAACTGCGCCGCGAGGACCTTCTCCGAGACACCGGGGACCAGTCGGCGCAGTTCGCCGAAACGGCGGCCCGGGCACTGCTCCAGCTCCCACAGGATCGACACCTTCCACTTGCCGTCGATCACCGACATCGCCGCCGCGATCCCGCAATGGTCCGCACTCGGCCTCCGCGCCAGCGTCGCCATCCCGCCCACCCCTTCCCACCTGCTCGCTCACCCCGGGGTAACCACCCACCGGTAAGTGCGTACTTGATCATCCGTCAGCCCGCTCCCAGGCTAAACGCCATGACTGACAACGACACCGGGCACCGCCCGCTCTCTCTCCTCGGCCTCGGCGACATGGGTACCGCACTCGCCCGGACCTGGCTCGCCGCCGGCCACGCCCTGACCGTCTGGAACCGCACCCCCGCCAAGGCGGAGGCACTCGCCGCCGAGGGCGCCGCCGTCGCCGCGCACCCCGCCGAAGCCGTCCGCGCGAACACCCTGATCGTGCTCTGCCTGCTGGACGACGCGAGCATCGGCTCGGTGCTGGACGGCGTCGACCTGAGCGGCAAGGACGTCGTCAACCTCACCACCGGCACACCCACCGAGGGCCGGGCCCGGGCCGCCTGGGCCGAGGAGCGCGGCGCCCGCTTCGTGGACGCCGGGATCATGGCCACCCCGTCGATGATCGGCGTCCCCGAGTCCGGCGGCTACGTCTTCTACAGCGGCTCCCGCGCCCTGCTCGACACCCACCGCGCGACCCTGGAGGTACCGGCCGGAGCCCGCTTCGTCGGCGCGGACCCCGGCCACGCGGCCCTGCACGACGTGGCGCTGCTGAGCGCGATGAACGGGCTCTTCGCCGGGATCTCGCACGCCTACGCGCTGATCGAGGGCGAGGACATCGCCCCGAAGGACCTGGCGCCGCTGCTGTCGGAGTGGCTGGGCGCGATGGGCTTCTTCGTCGGGAACGCCGCCGAACGACTGACCTCCCGGGACTTCACCACCGGGGTGGTGTCCAACCTGGCCATGCAGGTCGCGGCAAGCGGCACCCTGCTGCGCACCGCCGCCGACCAGGGCGTCAGCACCGAGCTGATCGCGCCGTACCTGGACCTCATGAGGGAACGCCTGGAAGCCGACCCGGCCGCCCACGCGACCGAGGACACGACCGGAGCGATCACCCTCCTGCGCCGTGCGCGCCGCGCCTCCTGAAACCTCTTGCCGGACACCCCGAAGGGGCGCGACGGCTGGACGCCTGAGTTCCGTTAATTGCCTCCCCGCGGGGTGAAACATTCCCCCGCTCCCGTCGCGTCAATGGGGTGAGTCGGACGCGAGGGGGGACGGGGATGCGGCACACACGCAGGGAGGGGTTCCGCGAGTTCGCGGAGGCCCGGGCGGGGGGTCTGTACCGATCGGCCTGTCTGCTGGCGAGTGGGGACACCCACCTCGCCGAGGACCTCGTACAGGAAACCCTGGGCCGGATGTACCTGATCTGGGGAAGGGCCTCCCGCATCGACAATCCGGCGGCGTACGCGCAGACGGTGCTGATACGGGAGTTCCTCAAGCACAAGCGCCGCCGCTCCGCGGGGGAACGGCCCTTCGCCGTCCCGGCCGAGTCGGGCGTGACGGTGGTGCTCCCGGCGGCCGGGACCGATCCGGTCCTGCGGCTGACCCTGTTGGAGGCGCTCGGCCACCTGGCTCCCAAGGACCGGGCGGTGCTCGTGCTGCGGTACTGGGAGGACCGCAGCGTCGAGGAGACCGCCGACGCCATGAACGTCAGCTCGGCGCCCGTGCGTACGCGCAGTACCCGGGCGCTCGCCCGCCTCCGCGCGGAACTGGGGGGCAGCCTCAGTGTGTTCGTGGCCACCTGAGGCCGCCGGACCGTCCTCCCCGCCCCTCCACCCCTCGCTCCCGTCAGGCCCCCTCGCCGGATCAGAGCCCGGCGCGTTCCTTCACCACCACCCGAAAGGTGCTTCGGCATGCCCTTTGAAGATGAGCTCGGTGCGGCCCTGCGGCGCACGGGAGACGGATTCGTTCCCGGCCGCCCGGATCTGGTGGCCGCCGGCGAACGGCGCGGCCGCCGCCTGGTGGCCCGCCGCCGGGCCGCCGTCGTCGGCGGTTCGGCGCTGGCCCTGGCCCTCGTCGGCTCCGTCGGGGCCTACGGAGGCGGCCTGCTCGGTGTCGGCAGCGGGGGCGACGGCACGGCGAACGTGGCCGCCGCCCCCGTCCCCACCTTCCAGACGGCCGCCGCCTCCACCCCGGTCACCGCGCAGTCCGCCGACGGGCTGAGCGCGGCCCGGCTGATCGAGACCTACCGGCAGTTGCTGCCGGGCGGCCGGGTGAGCGACACCACGGCCAGTGTGCCGGGCGGCGCCGACCCGTCGCCGAACGCGTCGGTGACCGGCGTGTACGACGACGGCAAGGGCCGCGCGGCGGTCTCCGTCGGCCTCGCCCGCACCGACCCCCACGGCCAGGCGGCCGAGGACATGCTGACGTGCCCCGACCGCAGGGTCGTCCCGTACGACTCCTGCACCGTTGAGACACTGCCGGACGGCGGCCGGCTCAACCTCTTCCAGGGCTACGAGTACCCGGACAAGCGCGAGCCCACCAAGCTCTGGCGGGCCGTCCTGGTCACCCGGGAGGGCTACCAGGTCGACGTGTCGGAGTGGAACGCCCCCGCCGAAAAGGGGCAGCCCGTCAGCCGGCCCAACCCGCCGCTGGACAAGGCCCAGCTGAAGGCCTTCACCACCTCGGCCCTGTGGCGCCAGATCGCCGGCCGGCTCCCCGCGCCGCCCCGGCAGGCCCCGGAGGGGGCCGGCGCCGCGGCCGCGAACCAGGCCGACGCGACGAGCCCCGACACCGCCGCCGGCACGACCAACGGCAAGGGCACCGGCACCGGCAAGGGCGCGCCCAGCGCCACCCCGGGCGCGCCGCAGCCGACCGCCGGGACGGGCCAGACAACCGACCAGGGGGACACGGGCCAGGCAGACACGGGCCAGGGCGAGTCGGCCCACGGCGGCAGCACGGTCGCGGTCCTGGAGTCCCTGGTGCCGAAGCCCGGCATCACGATCCTGCGCAGGTCCGGACAGCCCGGCTACGGCTCCCTCGTACTCGACGACGGCAAGGGCGCCTCGCTGGTCCAGGTCAACGTCCAGGAGGGCATGGGCGAGGTCCTCAAGCACCGCATGGAGGGCGCGGGCGTCATCGTCCTGCCCGACGGCACCCGGGTCCTGGCGGAGCGGAAGTCGGGTGAGAAGGGCGGCGCGGGCGTGGTCCGGTGGAGCGTCGACACGTTGCGCCCGGACGGGCGCCGGGTGGTCGTCTCGGCCTTCAACACCGGCGACCAGTCGAAGGCGGCCACTCGCGCCCAGCCCATCCTGACGATGGAGCAGATCAAGGCCATCGCCCTCGACCCGAACTGGTTCGCCTGACCCCACCCGGGGCCCCGCCGTCCGGCTCAGTGTCCGGCCCATTGCGCTGGTCGTTGCAGAGACATGACTGCGCGCGCTCGCGGGCACGTTGTCCCTCGTTCTGGCGTGCGCGGCCCCGACCGCCGCGCACGCCACCGGCGCCACCCCGGAGAAGGGCGGCCCCGTCGGCTACGCGGCCCTGGGCGATTCGTTCGCCTCGGGTGTCGGGGCCGGTTCCGTCGGCGGGGACTGCCGTCGCAGCTCCCTCGCCCACCCCTCCTTGTGGGCCGACGGGCCCCCGCGCGCACGGTTTCCGCTTCGCCGACGTCTCGGCCGCCTTCGCCGGTCACGAGATCTGCTCCGCCGACCCCTGGCTGCACGTCCCGTCACTCTTCACCGCGGACGTGGCGTACCACCCCACCGCCGAAGGCCAGCGCGAGGCCTACCTCCCCGCCTTGACGGCAGCACTCACCCCCTGACCCGTCCGCATGCGGCAAGGCCGCCCGGTGATCGTTGAGTTGGGCTAACAGCGATCACCTGTGCTATTTTTTGTGAGCGATCGTTCAACTATGGAGGTGCCCGTGGGACGCAGACAGCTCTGGGACCGGGCAGAGGTCCTGGCCTCTGCCATGGGCCTCTTCCGCCGCCAGGGCTACGCCGGCGCCTCGCTCCGGGACATCGAGGCGGCGACCGGGCTGCACCCGGGCAGCCTGTACCGCAACTTCGAAAGCAAGGACGGCCTGTTCCGCGCCGCCCTGGACGCCTACAACGACCAGGTCGTCCGGGGCCGGGTCCGGGAACACCTCCTGGAGCCGGCGGACCCCGTGGCCGGGATCCGCTCGTTCTTCACCTCGGCGTTCGAGACCGGCCCCGGACCCGATCCGGGCTGCCTGCTCACCAACACCGCCGTGGAGTCGTTCACCGTCCCCGAGGCCTCCGACGCGGTGCGCACAGGGCTGGAGACGATCGAGTCGGGCTTCACCGAAGCCCTGACACGCGCCCGTGGCCTGGGCCTGCTGTCCGCGGAGCTGGACGTCGAGGTGTCGGCGGCCCAGCTGCTGGCGCTCTACCAGGGCCTGCTGGTGCTGGTCCGGGCCGGCGCGCCCCGCACGAAACTGCACATGACCACCGACGGCGCGATGGCGTTGATCGGCCCCGAGAAAGAGGCACAGCGATGAGCGATGCACAGCAACCCCAGGACACACGGCAGCTCTGGGACCACTACGCCGCGTGCTGGTCGGCCGAGCCCGGGGAGCGGCTCGCCGCACTCGGCGCGGTCGTGGTCGACGACGTCGCCTACCGGGACCCGGGCACGGAGGTCGGTGGGCGGACCGAACTGGCCGCGTACATGACCGGCTTCGCCGGAGCCTTCCCCGGCCACCGGTTCCGCATAGACGAAGTACTCGAACACCACGACCGGTCGCTCGCACGGTGGACCCAGCTCGGCGAGCAGGGCGAACCCGCGATGGCGGGCGTGAGCACCGCGCTCCACCGCGAAGGCCGGCTGGCCGACATCACCGGGTTCTTCCTGCCCGCCTGACGGCCCCCGGCCTTCGCCCGCACTGTCGCGGCCGGTTGCGGCCGGTCGCGGCGGTCGCGGCGGTCGCGGTGCGTCACGGTCCGCCGCCTAGGATCACCGGCATGGCTCTGCGACCCGTCCAGGTGAACATCAAGGCCGTTGACAGCCCCGCGCTCGGCCGGTTCTGGGCCGGGGCGCTCGGCTGGAGCACGTACCCCGGGGCGTCCGGCGCGACGTACGTCGGACCCGCGGGCGGGCTCGTATGGCCGGATCCGGCCGCCCTCGGCATCGACGTGATCCCCGTCCCGGAACCCAAGACGGCGACGAAGAACCGCGTGCACATCGACCTCGCCACCACCTCGGCGACCCACTACGCCGAGCTGGTCGCCCGCGTGCGGGAACTCGGTGCGACACCCGCAGACATCGGCCAGGGCGACGACGTGCCGTGGACGGTGCTCGCCGACCCGGAGGGCAACGAGTTCTGCGTACTGGAGCCCCGGGAGGTCTACCGGGGGACCGGCCCCATCGCCGCAGTGGTGGTCGACTGCGCGGATCCCCCGGCCATGGCCCGGTTCTGGGGCGGGGCCATCGACTGGGACCTGCGCGAAGCGGCCGACGACCGCGCGGTGTTCCGCTCCGCCCGGGCCGAAGGACCGTACCTGGAGTTCCTGCGCACGCCGGGCAGCACGACGACGGCGCCGGACCGCCTCCACCTCGACCTGCTCCCGTACCCCGGCGGCGACGCCCCGACGGAGGCGGCCCGGCTGCGCGCCTTGGGCGCCACCGACCTCGACCTCGGCCAGGGCGACGTCCCGTGGACGTGCCTGGCGGACCCGGAGGGGCACGAGCTCTGCGTCCTCGCCCCGTCCTGACCCGCCGGCTGACAGACGCAAACGGGGCGGCGCGGGTGTCAGGGTGTGCGGGGGCGATTGCAGAAGATGCAGCCCTCCCAGTGAGGCAGTGCGCTGAGGACCCGGTGGTGCGCGCACGAAGCCACCGCACGTTCCTCCGCTGAGGGGAAGCGTCCGGGGAGCCCCGTACCGCCCACCGGTACGAAGGACTCGACCATGGCGCGGAACCGGCGCAGGTGGTCACGGGCGAACGGGGGTTCGTAGCCCAGCTCGTTCCACCGGTGGCGGCTCAGCGCGAGGGTGGTGGAGCGCAGCACGAAGTCCTTCGCCCGGGCACGCTCCGCCTCGGACGTGCCCCACACGATGTCCTCCAGGTCGAAGCCGACGGCCCCGCGCCCCATCACGTTCTGGTCCTGCAGCGTCAGGAGGGCGGCGAATCGGTAGTCCCACTCGGCGTCAGCGAGGGCGGACACCGCGAGCATCAGCACCTCGACGAACACCTCGGTGCCACCGTTGGACAGATCCAGACTCTGCCCGCCACCACCGAACACGTTTCCCATCGGCCCACACTACGACGTCCTCTCCCGGCCGGTGGGCGACGTACGCGGGGCGGCCCGGCCGTCGACTTCCTGCCACCAGCGTGGCAGTTTGGCCCAAGACACCTGGTTCAGTTGCCACCGCTGTGGCAGTATCGGCCCCGCAACAGCCGCTGCGCCGACGCCCCTTGGGGCCGGCGTGACATGTCCTGCGCGCCCTCGGGAGTCGGAGTCCAGACCGGTGACAGAAGCCTTCTCCTCCGTACCGGCCGGGCCCGGCTCGCGGCTGGCCGCGGCCGTCGAACGGGTCGTGGACCTGGGAGCCAAGCTGGGCCGCGGCCGCGCCGAGGTGCTGGACCCCGAGGCACTGCACCGTGCCTGCGGAGTCCCGCTCACCGTCGTACGGGCGCTCCTCCAGGGCCGGCCGGCCGGCGAGCCGGACATCCACGAGCGTTTCCGCCAGCGCCTCGACCTGCTCCACGCGACGTACCTCAAGGAGAACGGCCGCAAGTTCTCCCACGGGGAGATCGCCCGCCAGAGCGGCATCTCCCGACAGCAGGTCCAGGCGCTGCTCGGCGGCGACCGCCGCCCGACGATGGACCACTGCGCCCGCCTGGAGAGGTTCTTCGAACGGCCCGCCGGCTTCCTCCAGTCGGAGGACACCGAGGCGCTGAGCTGCGCCCTGGCCGCCGTCGAGCAAGCGCTGCTCCAGGAGTACCGGGAACACAGCGAACGCGGCGCCCTCGCGGCGGCCCCGGCCGGCGCCGGACGCCCGAGTCTCTACGAGCGGCACGGCGTCGACGGCATCGCCCTGCGCGCGGCCCTGCTCCCTGCCCAGGGGCGCACCAAGCTGCTCGAATGGCTCGACAACTACATGGACGAGCGCGCGGCCGAGGGGAACACCCCGGAGGAACAGGGCCCGGCCGGCCATGCGTCCTGAAGCGTGGAGGCCGACCGTGGCGCAGATAACCGGGATCTCGGCGGTCCCGGCGCCCGCGTCGCGTCGCCTGCGCCACGCCGCCGCCTTACAAGCGGGGGTCGAGTCGGCTGTGGCCGTCGCCCTCACGGCGTACGGGGCCGACCGTGTCTGATTCCGCCGGGGCGAGGGCGACTTCGACGACGGCCGCCCAGGCCGACAGACCGGACCCGGAGAGGGAGCACGCATGACCACGGTGTACTTCTACCTCCTCGTCGGCGTCCTCTCGCTCGCCTTCGCCCTGAGGGCGCCCGGACTCGTCAGACACTGGCGCGATCCCCTCGTCCGTTCCGTGACCCTGCTCCTGCCGCTGGGCGCCGCCGTCTTCTTCTTCGCGGCGCCGCCGACGATCTCCCAGGTGAACGCGATCACGGGGATCCCCAACTTCTCGGTACCGCTGGTCTACGGCATCGTCACCGCCGCCAGTGCGGCGCTCATCAACCTCACCATCACCTGGCGCGGAGGCCCGAGCGGCCGGCGCCGGGCCGCCACCCGCTGGTGCGTCGGCGTCTACGGAGCGGTGATCGCGAGCCAGTTCACCCTGTTCGCCCTCGGAGACGCGTCCGAGGAGCGCCTCCGGGACTTCGACACCTACTACGCCACCACCCCGTACGTCCGGGAGATGGTCGTCCTCTGCGTCCTGTCCTACGGGCTGGCGAACCTGGTCCTGGCCCGCCTGTGCTGGCGCTGGTCCCGCGAGGTCCCGGGCCTGCTGCGCACCGGGCTGCTCCTCATCGTGAGCGGATCCGTCCTGAGCCTGGGCTACGTGGCCTGCAAACTCCTGGCCCTCGGGGCGCGATGGGCCGGCCACGACTGGGACGGCGTCAGCACCACCGTCGCCCCGACGGTGTCCTCACTGGCCTCGCTCCTCCAGTGCGTCGGCCTCGCCCTGCCCTCCGCGAGCCAGGGCGGGATGAGCCTGTGGCGCCGATGGTCCCAGTACCGCCGGCTGCGGCCCCTGTGGCTCACCATGCGCGCGGTGACCCCGTACGAACTGGCGCGCATCCCCTGGTACTCCTCGCTCGGCAAGCGCCAGCTGCGCCGGACCTGCGACATCCGCGACGGCCTCCGGCTGATCGCGCCCCGTCTCGGCCACCACGCGGAAGGGGAGAGACGGGCGGACACGCTCCCCGCCGAGCTCAAACCCGGCGCCGCGCGGCATGTCGCCCTGGTGGTCGCGGCGTTCGACGCCTTGCGCGGCACCGAGAGCGACGCGGGGGACCGCGGCCTTGAGGGCATGTTCTCGGGCGGCGACGACCAGCTCGTCCGGCTCTCGGACGCCCTGCTGACCGCACCGGCCGCTCGGCCCTCCATTCACACGGATCCGCCCCCCGGCCCTCCCCCACCACGCCCGCCCGCTCCCCTCCCCGGCGGCCCTGAGAGAGCAGTCACATGACCCACCCCGGCAACACTCGCCCCGCAGCGATACGCCACCGGGCCCTCGTCATCGGCGGCGGCCTGGCCGGCACGCTGGCGGCCGCCGCGTTGCGCGAGGTGGCGGACGAGGTCCTCATCGTCGAGAACGACGAACTGCCGGCCGGCCCGGGCCCCCGCACGGGACTCCCCCAGGCGAGTCACGCGCACATGTTCTGGAGCAGCGGAGTGCACGCCGCCGAGGCCCTCCTGCCCGGCATCACCGAGCGGTGGACGGCCGCCGGTGCCAACCGCATCCCGATCCCCACCGGCATGGTCGGCTTCACCGCCGAGGGCTGGCTCCGCCGCTGGAGCGCCGAGACCGCCTTCCTGATCGCCTGCGGCCGCGACCTGCTGGACCACGTCGCCCGCGACCTCCTGCTGGCCGACGCCCGGGTGACCGTCCTCCAGCGCACCCGCGTCGAGGGCCTCGCCGGCACGGCCGCCCGCGTCACCGGCGTCCGCACCCGGGGGGCGGACGGCCGGGAAGCGGTACTGGAGGCCGACTTCGTCGTCGACGCGAGCGGACGGGGTTCGCGAGCCCCGCGGCACCTGGCGGAGCTGGGGGTCGCTCCCGCCGTCGAACGCTCCCTCGACCTCGGCCTGACGTACGCCAGCCGCGTCTTCCGCGCCCCCGCGGAAACGGCCGGCTTCCCGCTGGTCGTCGTCCAGTCCGACCCCCGCACGGCACGCCCCGGGCAGAGCGGCAGCATCCTCCCCATCGAGGACGGCCAGTGGATCGTCACCACGGCCGGAACCAGAGGGGGCGAGCCCACGGCGCACAGCGAGGACTTCGAACCGTTCGCCCGCGGGCTGCGCCATCCCCTCATCGGCGAGATCATCTCCGGCCTGGAGCCGCTGACCGGCGTCACGCTCAACCGCAGCACGCGCAACAGCCGCCGCTACTTCGAGAACGTCAGGAACTGGCCGGAGCGGTTCGTCGTCCTCGGCGACGCCCAGGCGGCCTTCAACCCCATCTACGGGCACGCCATGTCCGTCGCCGCCCAGGGCGCGCTCGCGCTGCGCGACCTCGTCGCGGCCCACGGCGTCGACGCGCCCCGGCTCTCCCGGCGCGTCCAGAAGGCCATGGCCAAACCGGTCGCCGCAGCCTGGGACCTGGCCCTCGGACACGACGTGTTCTATCCGGGCGCCCAGGGCAGCGCCCAGAGCACCCCGACCCGCAAGGACAAGGTCCTGTCCGGCTACACCTACCGCCTGCTGAACACCTGCTGCGGCAGTTTCACCATGACGAAGGACTTCTTCGACGTCACCTCCCTCCAGGCCCCGCTGACCACCCTGGTCACCCCACGCGTCCTCCTCGCCGCCCTCCGCGGCCCCCGACACCCTCCCCTGAACGCACCGCCCCTGACCCCCCAGGAACGGGCGTCCATAGGCCTCCCCGACCCAAAATGACAGGCACGTGCTCGGCCCGCGGCAGACAGGGCCCGGCACCGGCGCGGGGGCACGGCGTCGAAGAGGCCGACACGGAACCCGGAACACGGTGGCGGAGTTCCCACGGTTGTCGCCCAGCAGGAACAACCGCCCCCGGGGCACCGACACGTCGAACGCCGCGGGCGTACCCGCCACTGGATCGCCGCCCTGGAGGTACGGCTCGTCCAGCGGCTTCCCATTGAGCGTCAGCGTACGGTCGCCGGGCGCGTAGGTGACGCGGTCACCGCCCACGGCGATCACCCGCTCCACGGAGAGGCCCCTGCTCAGACCTAGGGCAGCACTGTACTGCCCGGCCGCGGCGGGACCGCGGCCGGAGCTCAGCGGCCGGCCGGTCCCAACGTTTCCGTGATGGCTTGCGCGGCGTGGCCCAGGGTGGGGAAGCAGGCATCGGCTTCGGCGAGCAGTTCGGGCGTATGCGTGGTTGTCACGGCGTAGACGGTGCAGCCGGCGGTGCGGCCGGCCCGGATGCCGGCCGGTGAGTCCTCGACCACCACGCATCGGCGCGGGTCTACGCCGAGTTGTTCCGCCGCGGCGAGGTAGCCGTCCGGTGCGGGTTTGCCGCGCTGGACGTCCTCGGCACAGATGCGCACGTGCGGCACGGGAAGCCCCAGGCGTTCCATCCGTAACCGAGTCGCCGCCCTCCGACTGGAGGTGACGACTGCCCAGGGCGTCATCAACGCGCGCAGGACGCCGGCGGCGTCAGCGTAGGGGCGCATGGCCTCTTCCTCGGCGGCCATCAAACGATCCAGCACCTGGTTCTCGTCCGCGATGTCGAGGTCCGGACCCACGATGCGCAGGGTGTCTTGGCGCCGCCTGCCTTGAGTGACCTGCCGCACGTACTCCGGGTCCAGGCCGCGTAGTTTCGCCCACGAGGCCCACACGCGGTCGTGGGCCGCCCCGGAGTCGATCAATACGCCATCCACGTCGAACAGCACAGCGCACGGCGTCGTCGTCATGCCCACACCCTCCTGCGCTCGCGCAGCGGTGCGCAAGCGCCATGCCCGGACCTGGCTCGGCCGCCGCCCCAGGCCGCCGGCTGGTCGCGCACGGAACTGCGCGGCCACACCCCCCTGAAACCCCGCGCGCCCCGTCACAACTCGGCACGCCGGTTCGTCAAGGAGAGGAGACCGCCGGACAGCCCGGCAGACACGAGGGAGTGCCACCCATGACGAACGACGAGGACCGTTTCATCCTGCTCGAACCCGGTGCCGTCCGGCCGGGCCGCGTACCGTTGCCGCTCGCCTTCGCCGTCAAGGCCGCCACGGCCGATACCCAGGGGCGGCTGTCGGTCCTCGAAGTGACGCTGGCGAAGGACATTCCGCGGCACGTCCACCACCGGGCCGACGAGTGCGTCTACGTCCTTGAGGGGGTCCTCGCCATCGAGTTCGACGACCAGACCCACCTCGCGCCGCGAGGGGCCTTCGCCCTGCTGCCCCGTGGCGTCCCGCACGCCCTGCGCCGCGCCTGCGACCCGCCGCCGCGCATCCTGCAGATCTCCTCCCCGGGCGGCTGGGAGTGCTACGTCGAGGACCTGGTCGAGGCCGGCCCGACCGTCCTCACCGGCGGCGAACTGGACCCTGAGAAGATCAACCCCATCGCCGCCCGACACCACATCCATTACGAGGAATGACACGCGCTTGAGGACACGCCAAGCGGGCTGCGGGCCGGATTCGCCGCCGCGGCGCCGTGTCATGGCCGCGGCTCATCCACACCAGGACGGTCTGGCACATGGTCGACAACGAGCACATGGACGTCCCCGCGCTGCTCGAATCAGCCTCCCTGTTGGTCCCGGAAGAGACCGCCACCGAGAACGACATCACGCTGCGAGACGTCTGGGACTACCTCGCCCACGACGAGTGGGAGATCGCCTTGAGCCTGCTGGAGGAGCTCGCGGAGGTGCGCCCGCTCCCTCTGGCGTTGTGGGAGAAGCTCGCCGAAGCGGCCGAGCAGCTCCGGCTGGAGCGGAGCGCGGCCTGGTGCCATTGGCGGTGCGCCGAGATCCGCAACGGCGTGATCCGGGCAGAGCTGAGGCTCCGCCCCGCCGGCGAGGGCCGGCGTACGACACCCATCCCCGGCGCCGGCGTCCTGCGGCCCATGTGGGACATCGGACACCTCTCGCCCACCGGAGAACGCGCGGTCAGCATCGCCGCGCTCTGGGTGGAGAACATGCCCGTTCTGCAGCCGGGCGGGCAGGCCACCGTGCGCCTCGTGCCCCTCACCCCCTCCCACTGGACGCACGTCCGACCCGGCCGGCAGATCACCCTGCACGAGGACCGGACCGTGGCCGGGACCGCGGTCGTTTTGGAGGTTCAGCCCCCTGCGACCGGTCATGCCCGGAGGGTGACGTGACCGGCGCACGCGCCGGAGGGGGCCGACAGGCGGTCACTCACCGCGTTCGGCGAGCTCGGGGCTGGTGAGGATGAGCCGTTCCTGATCCGTCTTCGAGGGTGCGATCTGAAGAAGCGGTCCGTTTTCGGGCGTGCGGCGTTACGGCGGTGCCGCTTACGAGGAGTACCGTGGCAGGGGTCCGGCGGAAGTGTGCTGACGGCGGAAGCGCCGGAGCCCCCTTTTATGCCGTCCCCCATACGCCCTGACCAGCCATCCCCCCCCGGCTGCGTCAGGGCCCGCCCCGACCGGCCTCTCCCCCCCTGGCCGGTCGGGGCCCTTTTTCTCCGGAGCCGGCGGGTGATCCAGTCGTTCTACTCGTCCTACTCGGTGTGCAGCACCGAGGCGATGGTCATCCGGGCCGCCGAGCGGGCCGGGACCAGGGCGCCGAGGACTGCGATCACCACACCCGCCAGGAGCAGCGCGGTCAGCTGCGGCACGTGCCACACGTCCTTCATGTACGCGGGGAAGTCCACCACCCCGACGTGGTCCACCACGAGGCGGTGCGCCGCGATCCCGAGCGGGATGCCGAGCAGCCCGCCGAACGCGCCCGGCCCGGCGACCGAGGTCACCGTCATCACCACCACCTGCCGGGGGGTCATCCCGATCGACTTGAGCATGCCCAGGTCCCGGCGCCGCTCGCGGGTGTTCAGCAGGACGGTGTTGAAGACACCGAGCGACGCGACGAGCGTCAGCAGCACCGTGAACACCGTCGAGAAGGTGATCACGGTGGCGGTGCCGGCGTTGCCGGAGTCCATCACCGACGCGGACAGACCCGGGTCGAGCGCCGCGACCGCCTCGGCGTAGGCGCGCGCGTCGGCCCCGGGGGCGAGCCGCACCGTGTACTCGGTGGCGTGGGCGTCCGGGGCGAGGAGGGCGAGGGTCTCCCAGGTGGCCTCCAGGGCCCGGGCGTTGCCCTCGATGAGCTGCCCCACGACGGTCGCGGTGATCCTCCTGCCGTTCAGCTCCAGCGTGACCCGGTCACCGAGCTCCAGCCCGCGCTGGGTGAGGAACGCCGGACCGGCCACGATCTCGCCCGCCGCGCCCGGCGCCCGGCCCTTGACGATGGTGTGCTCGTACAGCGAATCGTCGCCGCGATAGAAGTCGGCGTAGACGGGCTGGGTCTGCCCGGTCAGGTTCACCTGGGACAGCGCGCGGGCCTGTACCCCCTCCGCGCCCGGCAGTGACCGTAGCCGTTGGTCGATCTGCGGGTCATCGAGCCGGGGCGGGGTCCGGTCGTTGCCCGACCCGCCGGTCGTCACGTGGATCCGGGCGCCTCCGTCCTCCCGCCCGGTCTCGCCGTACGCCACCATGGTGCTGGTCAGCCCGGTCGACAGGGTCACCGTGGTGACGCCGAGGACGATGGCCGCCAGGGTCAGCAGGGTGCGGCCGGGGCGGGCGAACGGCAGGCCGAGGCCCATGCTGACCGGACGCGACAGCCGGCTGGCGCCGAGCCACCGCTGCACGCGCAGCCCGCGCCCGGTTCGCGGCGCGCCGCCCGCGCTGATCGCCCGTGCGGCGGGCAGCCGGTGGGCGCGCAGGGCGGGGACCAGCGCGGCCAGCAGGACGAGGGCGGCCATGCCCGCGAGGCAGGCCACGGACACCCACGGGCTGAAGTCGCCGACCGGGGCCCGGCCCACCTCGATGCCGGTGAACGCGACCCTCAGGATCGGCCCGGCCAGCGCGTTGCCGGCCAGCGTGCCCAGCACGCAGCCCACCACGGCCGGTACGGAGAGCATCGTCAGGTAGACGGCGACGACTTGGTTGGGGGTGAAGCCCAGGGCCTTGAGCACCCCGATGTGCCGGTACCCGGAGACGACCGCCCCGCTGACCACGTTGCCGACGATCAGGGTGGAGACGAGCAGGCCGAGGATGGCGAAGAGCGTGATGAACGGGAGGTAGGAGTCGGCCAGCGCGGAGAAGGCCTGCTTGAGGGTGAGGTAGGTCTGGGCGCCGGTCAGCGCCTCCCCGGGCAGTCCCGTGGTGGCCCGGGCCAGCGAGGCGCTGAGCCGGGCCTGCGTCGCGGAGTCCGTGAAGCGGTAGAGCATCTGCGCGGAGGCCGGGTGCAGGGCGGCCATCTGCTCGGGGGAGACCCAGGCGCTCGCCGACTTGCTCATGCTGGTGGCGAATCCGACGACGGTCAGCGTCACCCCACCAGGGGTCTCCAGCCGGGTGCCGAGGAGCGCGGTGCCGGGGGAGCCCTGGGAGGACCAGTTGACGACGATCTCGCCGGGGGCGGTCGCCCAGTGGCCCTCAAGGAGGTCGATCCGGTCCACCGGGCCCGCCGGATCGGCCCGGCCCACCACCGTGAGGGTGCCGCCCGCCGTCCAGAGCCAGTCCTTGGGGATGTCGAGGACGGCCTGCCCGAACGGCCCTGCCGCGGCTTCCACCCCGGGCTGCCGGGCGGTCCGCGCCAGCTGCTCCGGCGAGACCTTCGTGGTGTCGAACGTCGCCACCGTATGGGCACCGCGCTGTTCGGCGTACGCCTTGTCGAAGGGGCCCGAAGCGGCGCTCAGCAGCGCCAGCGCGAGCAGGACGGTCGTGGTGGAGCAGAACACGACGAGCCCGATGACGAAGGTCTGGACCCGGCGGCGCTTCACGGCCGCGCGCGAGGCTCTCCACACGGCGCTCACGCGGTCGCCTCCAGCGTGCTCTCGCGGGCGACCCGGCCGTCGGCGACTTCGATCAGCCGACTGGCGCAGCGGGTGGCCAGTCGCGGGTCGTGGGTGACGATCAGCAGGGTCTGGCCGATCTGGTTGAGGTCGATCAGCAGATCCATCACCTGCTCGCCCGACCGGCTGTCGAGGGCCCCGGTCGGCTCGTCGGCCAGCAGTAGGGCCGGCCGGTTCATCAACGCCCGTGCGACGGCGACGCGTTGGCGCTCGCCGCCGCTCAGCGTCGCCGGATAGTTGTTCCGGCGCTCGGCGACACCGAGTTCGTCCAGGAGCTCCAGAGCGCGGCGGCGCGCCTGCCGGGCCGGGGTGCAGGTCAGCTGCGCGGCCAGCGCCACGTTGTCCAGGACGGGCAGATCGTCGATGAGGTTGAAGAACTGGAAGATCATGCCGACGTTCCGTCGCCGGAACAGCGCCAAGCCGGTCTCGTTGAGTTTTCCGAGGTCATGTCCCTGTACCTCGACCGTGCCCGAGGTCGGCCGGTCCAGGCCGGCCACCATGTTGAGCAGGGTGGACTTGCCGCAGCCGGAGGGGCCCATGACGGCGACCGCGTCCCCTGCCCTGATCTCCAGGGACAAGCCGTCCAGGGCCTTCGCGTCGCCGTACTCCTTGTGCACGCCGTCCAGCCGCACCACCACGTGCCGGGTACTTCCGTGATCAGTCGTCATGATGCGCAATGTAGGAGGGAGTCGGCGGACGGGGCGTCCCTCCCCGGATGTATCGGTCCGGGCAGGTCATCCCGGAGATGTACGCGGCTGTATCCGGGGGCCGATGCGGTGCGCGCCGTACGGCTGCGAAGATGTTCCGGTGAGGGGATCGGGATCCGGGACGGTGTGGCTGATCATCGCCCTGGCGGCGGCGGTTGGTGCCGCCGGGTGTCTGTGCGTGGCGGCCGTTCGGGCGCGGCGGCGGCACCAGGCGGCCATCGAGGAGCGCGGCTGGCTGCTGGAGCGGGAGCGCGAGAGCGCGGCGCGGACCGCGGTCGACGCCGAGCGGGCCAGGATCGCCGCCGAGCTCCACGACATCGTCAGCCACAACGTCAGCCTCATGGTGGTCCAGGCCGGGGCCGCCCGCGAGGTGCTGGCCACGATGCCCGAGGAGGCCGCGGCCGCGATGAGCGCCGTCGAGACCGCCGGGCGCAACACGATGACCGAGCTGCGGCACCTGCTCGGCTTGCTCGCGCCCGCGCAGAACGGCGACGACGAGCCCTACGGCATGGACCTGTCACCGCAGCCGAGCCTGAGCCGGCTCAGCTCGCTGATCGACCGGATCGCCTTCGCCGGCCTGTCCGTGGAGATGCGCGTCTCGGGTGAGCCGCGTCCGCTGCCGCCCGGGATCGACGTCACCGCCTACCGCATCATCCAGGAGGCCCTGACCAATGCCCTCAAACACGGAGACGGGGCGAAAGCCGAGGTGACGGTGCGCTATGCCGACCACTACCTGCGCGTCGAGGTGCTGAACAGCGGACCGAGCGTCCTGTCGGACAGCCGGCCCGCGCGCAGAGAGCCGGCCCCCGGCCGGGCCGACGGAACGGGACGCGGGCTGCTCGGTCTGCGGGAGCGGGTCGCCGTCTACGGCGGCGACCTGGACGCCCGCCGCCGCCTCGGCGGCGGCTACCGCGTCCGCGCCCGGATCCCGCTGGACCGGCCATGACGACGCCGCCCCCCGCATCCGCTGCCCCCCGCGTCGTGATCGCCGACGACCAGGAACTGGTGCGCACCGGCTTCCGCCTGATCCTCACCGCCCGCGGCATCGACGTGGTGGGGGAAGCCGGTGACGGAGCCGAGGCCGTGGCCGCCGTACTGAGGCTGCGGCCCGACGTCGTACTGATGGACATCCGGATGCCCGTCATGGACGGCCTGGAAGCCGCCCGCCGTATCCTCGCGCGGGCGCCGGACTGCCGGGTGATCATGCTGACCACCTTCGACCTCGACCACTACGTCTACGCCGCCCTCGCCGCCGGAGCCAGCGGTTTCCTGCTCAAGGACGTCACCCCCGCGCATCTGGCCGCGGCAGTACGCCTGGTGAGCACCGGCGACGCCCTCCTCGCCCCCTCGATCACCCGCCGCCTGGTGGAACGCTTCGCGGCGGGCGCCGCCGGAACCGGTGCGGGCCTCGCGGCCCCGGCCGTCCACCGGGACCTGGCCGCGCTGACGCCGCGCGAGCGCGAGGTGCTGACGCTCATGGGGCGGGGGCTCTCCAACGCCGAACTGGCGCGGGACCTGACGCTCAGTGAGGCGACCGTGAAGACCCATGTGGCCAGTAACCGGGGCCACCGGAAACGTGGGCGGGCCGCTGACGCGGGCGCTGGCCGAGGCGGGCCGGCCGGTGACGGCGGTGTCGCGGCACGCGACGCCCGCGACCGACGGCGTCCCCCGCGGCGTCCGCCACCTGAAGGCCGACCTCACCGACGCCGCCACCCTCGAACCGGCCCTGGACGGGGCGCAGGCGCTGTTCCTGATGCTGCCCGGCGACCTGCACGCCGCCGGGGCCGACCCGGCCGGCATCATCCGCCGGGCCGCGGCCGCCGGGGTGCGCCGGATCGTCCTGCTCACCTCGCTGGCCGTGGCGACCAGGCCCTACGGCCCCACCCGCATCGCGATGCGCGCCGTCGAGGACACGCTGCGGGAGTCCGGCCCCGACTGGACCGTCCTGCGGCCGGGCGGCTTCGCCTCCAACGCCCTGTGGTGGGCCGATTCCGTCCGCGAACGACGGGTCGTCGCCGCGCCCTTCGGCGACACCGGGGTGCCGGTCATCGACCCGGCCGACATCGCCGAGGCCGCGGCGGCCTGCCTGCTGGACGACCGGCACAGCGGCGCGGTGTACGAACTGACCGGCCCGGAGACGATCACTCCGCGCGGGCAGGCGCAGGCCATCGCCCACGTGCTGGGCGCACCCGTACGGTTCCACGAGCTCACCCGCGCGGAGGCCGGGGCGGCCATGGCCCGGAGCATGCCGGCCGAACTCGCCGAGGACACCCTGGACATCCTCGGCGCCCCGAGCGCGGCCGAGGTACGCGTCAGCCCGGACGTACGGCGGATCCTCGGCCGCGCCCCCCGCCCCTTCGCCGACTGGGCGGCCCGCAACATCGCCGCGTTCCGCTGAGACCGCTGCGGCCTGCCGCCAGGGCGGCGGACGCCCGCGCCGGTCAGAACCCGCAGGGGGTGCGCGCGTCCTGGAAGAGCTCCGGGTGGCGGCGGCGGTACTCCACCAAGGACTGGGCCACCGCGGCGCCCTCGCCCACGGCCGCGCCGACCCGCTTGACGGACCCCGACCGTACGTCGCCCACCGCGAACACCCCGGGCCGGCTGGTCTCCATCGCCAGCGCGTCCGGACCGGCCCCGCCGCCGGTCAGGACGTACCCGCGCTCGTCGACCTTCAGCGCGCCGCCCAGCCACTCGCTCGACGGGCGGCCGCCGATCAGGACGTACAGGCAGTGCGCGGCGACGGTCCGCTCGCCGCCCTGGCGGTCCCGGAGCGTGAGCCCGGTGAGGGTGGACTCGCCGAGGCAGGCCGCCACTTCGGTGCCCAGTAGCACCTTCAGCCCGGGGGTCCGCTCGATGCGCTGCACCAGGTAGCTCGACATGGACGCGGCGAGGTCCGTGCCCCGGACCAGCAGGGTGACGGAGCGGGCGTAGCGCGCGAAGTAGAGGGCGGCCTGTCCGGCGGAGTTGCCCGCGCCCACCATGTACACGTCCTCCCCGGCGGTCGAGGGGGCGTCGGAGAGACAGGAGCCGTAGTAGACGCCGGAGTTGAGGAGCCGCTCGACCCCGGGGGCCGCCAGGCGGTTCCAGTCCACCCCCGTGGCGACCACCACGGCGGCCGCGGTCACCGAGGCCGTCTCGTCGGTGCCGGCCTTGACGAACTCGACGGTGTGGCCGCCCGTCGCGGTCGGCGTCACCCGGCTGGCCACCCGGGTGGGCTGCCACTCGACGCGCGCCCGGCGCGCCTGCTGCAGGGCCCGCTGGGCCAGGTCACCGCCCGAAAGCCCGACGGGGAAGCCGAGGTAGTTCTCGATCCGCGAGGTCGTCCCCGCCTGTCCGCCGGGCGCGTCGTCCTCGATCACGACCACGCTCATGCCCTCGGCGGCGGCGTACACCGCCGCCGACAGGCCTCCCGGGCCACCGCCGATCACGGCGACGTCGTAGTGGTCCTGCCCGGCCGGCCGGATCAGGCCGAGCCGCTCGGCCAGCGTGCTGATCGACGGGTCCACCAGCTCGGTGCCGTCCCCGAGCCGGACGGTCACCGGCGCCTCCCGCACCTCCTGCTCGGGCCGCCACCGGTAGAGCACGCCGCTGCGGCCGAGGAAGTCGCGTACCGCGTACGCGGCGGGCGAGAAGCGGCTGCCGCGCACCTCGGCGGTGGGCAGGTCGCCCGCGCGGTCGGCGTTCCAGGTGCACAGGGAGTCGTCGAGCGCGTCCCGGAGCCGCTCGGCCCGGCCCTCGTCGCCCCCGTCGGCCTCGGTACGGGCGCCGGGCACGGCCGCGGAGACCCCGGTCAGCGGCAGCCAGCGGACTCCGGGGTGCGCGGCGGCGGGCTCCGGCGCCTCGTCCGCGAGCACGGCCGCCACCGGCACGTTCCGCTCGGCCAACCCCGCCATCGCCCGGACCACCTCGGCCGGCCCTCCGACCTGCAGCACCCGGAACGACGTCCGGTACCAGCTCTGCACCAGCTCGGCCGTCTCGTGCCGGCGGAGCGGATCGGAGTCGGAGAGAACGATCACCGGCAGTGCGGCATCGGCCATCAAGAGGTCCTCCAGGCAGGTGGTGTCGAGGGATCGGCTTCCCTCGCGGCGGCGAGGGCGGCAAGGGCGGGGCGGGGGGCACGGAGCCCCCGGATGCCGCTGCTCAGAGCCGGCCGAAGAACTGGTTCCCGCGCGCCGTGTGCTTCTCGCTCGTGTAGTACTCCTTCATCGCGGAGCTGATCTCGTCACGGCTCAACCGCCCGTCACCGTCGACGTCGAGCCGTTGGAACGCCTCGTCGAAGGTCTCCCGGGGCAGCCCGAACATGCCGTGCAACAGGGAGGTGTACTCCTCGCGGGTCAGCATGCCGTCGCCGTCGAGGTCGGCGAGCTCGGTCCAGGCGTTGCTCATGACCCGGATCCGCTCCCAGATCCGGTTCTGGTCCGTGACGATCCGCGCCCGGAACGCGGCCCGGAACTCCTGCCGGTCGACCACCCCGTCGTCGTTCTTGTCCATCGTCTGGAAGACGGTGTCCCAGAGGTCCGCCAGCGAAGTCCGCAACGCGGCCACGGCGTCCGGGGCGTAGCCGTGCGACTCCGCGACCCGGTCCGAGAGGCCGATGACGTCCGACTTCACGAGCCTGCCGTCGCGGTCCGAGTCGAATACATCGAACGCCCGCTCCAACTTGATGTCCAGAACGCTCACGACACCATCCCCTCACTCCAAGTGGTCACCCCGTCACGGTGCGAGGCGGCCCCAGGAAACCACAAGCCCCGTCCTCCGCGCACGAAAACCCCAGGCCAACCATGCAATCGGGTGACGGCCGCCAACGGCGGGGACAGGGTCGAGGCGGCGAAACGGTGGCCCCGAGCCCCGGGGGCCGGAACGCTTTGTCGGAGCCGGTTCGTATGCTCGACGCGAGGCCGCCGCGCCGCCACCGGGGCGACGGCACCACGACAAGCACCACAACGAGCGTCACCACGGGGGACAAGCACGTGCGTATCGAACGCCACCAGGTCGCGGAGGCACGGCTGTCGCGTGCCGTCGAGGACTTCGCCGAGCGGATCGCCGGAGACGTGCACCGCATGCAGCACGACGAATCCCCGTCGTACGGCTGGGAGATGATCGCGGAGTCCTTCTTCGACTACCTCGGCGCCCGCTCCCTCGCCCACCCCGACCTCGACGGCAAGGACGCCCGCATCGCCGCCGAGTCCGCCGCGGCGGCCGCCATCGGCTCGCTCGCGCTCGAAGCGGGCCTCGGCGACCACGTCTTCATCGAGTACACCGGCACCGGCGTGAACCACGGCGAGACCGGGGACGGCGGGCCCGGCCCGGTCGCCGCCCACACCTGGCTCGACGCGTACTTCCCGGCCTTCACCACCGGTGCCTCCGACGCGAACACGAGGCTCTTCCTCACCGCCGCACCCACCCTGCGCGGCAACGAGCAACGGCCCGACGTGGCGCTCGTCCACGCGCTCATGGCGTTTCTCCACGGATACGCCGAGACCAGCCCCGGACACACGCCGGCGGCCGGCTCCGACGCGGAACGCGCCGCGCTGGTCGAGGAGATCGCCGCGCGGACGGGCGAGGGGACCGACTGGCCCGCGTACCGGGCGGCGCTGACCACCCTCAGGGCGCTCGCCGCGGACGACCGGGCGGCCTTCGAGCGCGCGCTCACCGCGCAGCTGGAGCAGCACCGAGCCCGCCACGAGACCCCCACCGCCCACGGACCCGCCGCGCGCACCCTGCTGCCGTTCGACGCGATCGCGCTGGCGGGCATGGCCACGCGGCTGAAGGAATGGCCCCTGGGGGTCGACTCACCGTACCTGCCGGCCGCGCCCGTCTCCGGCTTCCCGCCCACCGCCCCGCGCGTGGGGGCGTACGGGAAGGGCAAGCGGCCCGACGCCCTGGAAGCGCTCGCCGCGGGCCCCCTCGTCGTCGACCGCCCGCTGCCCCGCCACACCGTGACGGAACTGGACCGCTTCGACGCCAACGCCGCCCGACACCTCGCCAGGTTCGGGAACCCGGCGACGGACCCGGACCGCGCCGTCGCAACGCTGTCTTACGTGAGGACCAGCCAGACCCGCCGGTTCCTCGCGCGGGCCGCGCACGACCCGCGGGGCGAGGACCCGCGGCTGCGGGAGGCACTGCGGCTCGCGGCGCAGGCGGGGGCCGCCCTCTGCCGGCTGGCACGGGCCGAAGCAGGCACCGAGCAGGAGGTCACCGTCGGCGACGCCACCCGCACCCTCCCCGCGGAAGGCCCCTCGCACGACGGGTACGCCCAGCCCTGGAAGGAGGCGGTGGCCCTGGCCCTGATCGACGGCGACGACGCCCTGATCGCCGAATGCCTGGCCATGCCGCCCGCGCTGCTCGAAGGCGGTCGTTACGCCGGCCCCGTCGCGCCCTACGCGGCCGCGCTGCACGCCCACCTCACCGGCGCCGACCCGGTGCCCGCCCTGGACCGGGCCCTCACGCAGTGCGCCGCCCACGACCGCGGCGCCTACCTCCCCCCGCCCGCCCGGCTCCTGTCCCAGCTGGTGGTGGGCGACGCGGCCGGCTTCGCCCTGGCTCTTGCCGACGCCCTGGAAGACCACCGCGACCACCACACCCTCGCCGCCCTGCCCACCGACCCCGCAGCCGCCATAAACCTCGACGCCCTGGCCCTGACCTGCCACGCCCACCGCTCCAACACCCCGATCCCCCTCACCTCGCCCTACCTACCCACCGCCCTCCTGAACTGACGCCCCGCGCACCCTGCGGCCGGGACGGGGGAGCAGGCCCCATTGCTCCCCCGCTACTGAAGAACGAGGGTGACACCGCAGCGTTGGAGAAGCCGAACGATGTCCTCGAAACAGGTGAGCCCTTCATCGGGGTCCGAGACGACGCCGGCCAGAGCTCGGCGCGCCACGTCCGCGTCGTGCCAGATCAAGGTGAAGGGCAGCGCCACGCCGAACCCACCACTCAGGCAGTCCCGGAATGCGTCCCACGCCCAGCCGAAGTAGCACCCGGGCCCTACAAGAGCCTCTGCCATCGCGCAATGCAGACCGGGCACGTCGGTGGCGAACCTGCCGTCGAGATGGTAGGTGCCGCCAGAGCGGTCCGGGCCCTGGCCATTCATGCGGGCGGCCGTTAGGGCCAGCCATGCGGATCTGCCCTGCGCGTTGTGGCGGTACATCACCCCGCCGTGGCGGTGCAGTGCCCACAATTGCACCCAGTCCCGGTCCCACTCGCGGGGCCGATGCATTGCGGCGAGCAAGGCTTCAGCGGCTTCGCACCCGATGAGGTGCAGTGGAGTCGATGGCGGGGTCCCGCGCGGGACGAACAGCCCATCCACTCCCACGCAGTGTCCAGTGGGACTGGCCGCCATGGGGTTCCCGCGAAGAGTTTGAACTGCGGCGACATCCGAAGGGTGTGGTCCACCACTGCAGCGGCTGCTGCTCGTCCCATACCTCGACACGCACATCGCCCAGCAGGCCGCTCGTCCCTGCGGCCGACGACAGGGCATCGCACGACGGACCTGTGGGAGTACACCCTCGCAGCGTCAAAACCTCACGCGGCGGCGTCTTGTCCACGAACATGCCCTCGACGCCCGCGCAGCGCCCCCAATACTTGTCCTCGCCCTCCTCGTCCTCGCGGACCAGCAGGTATCTGACCGGGAAACCCCGGTCCCAGACGCCGTGATGTGAGACCTGCACAAATCCCCCGAACACTCAACCGATCTCTTGGCCCAGATACGACGTCGGTCGGGAGACCAGGTGCTCGGAGATTGCCGCCCCGGGGTCGCGAACGGCGATGCTCGACTGCTCGACACACTCCCGCTCGGTGACTACGCCCCGCATGCCCGACACCAGCGCATCGCTGTGGCCATCACCGTGGCCACCGTCACCCTGTTCGTAGCCGGCGGCTGGTACCTCTGGTACTGGGCGGTCGGGAGTTTCACCAGCAGCCTCGGCGTACCTTGCGCCGAGGCGCCCACTTCCTCCGCGCCACCCGTCTGTCCGCGGGAACCCATGACCGCCGGTGCACGATGGGTGCCTTCATGGGGCTGGACTACAAACTCGACCTGCGCGCGCCCCGCGAGGCCACGGAAAGCCGGCTGCGGGACGCGTACCCGGACATGGAGCTCGACCGGTACTGCGTGGACTCCCACATGTGTGCGGAGCCGAGGGTGAACCCGGTGCCGCTCAAGGACCGGCACGGGCGCAGGCTCGCCGACCTCATACGGGTCGAACTCGACTACGAGGACGGTGGCATCGCGCACCCGCGCATATCCGGGATCACCATGTGACGCACCGACGGCGGCTCGCCCGCTGGAAACAGCTCGGGCATCTGCCGGCTGCTCCTCGTGCGTGTACGTGTACGGGCCGGTCCTGGGTCTCCCTGGATCACTCTGAGCGGTCCGGCCCACCCCGGTGGAGCACGAGTGGGCGCTCTGCCGTCAAGTAGCGCTGCACCGTGGGGGCCAGCCACTCGATGACTTCCTCACGGCTCATCGCGGCGGTCGGCGGGAAGCGCAGCACATAGCGCGTCAGGGCCATGCCCAGGATCTGCGCGGACACCAGGGCGGCGCGGCGCGGCGCCTCGTCCGGGTCGGGGCAGACCGCGGCGGCCAGCGGCACCATCTGCTCGGAGAAGATCGCCCGCACCCGCTCGGCGCCGGCCGCGTTGGTGACGCCGACCCGAAGCAGGGCGGTCAGTACCTCGTCGCCCTCCCAGCGGTCGAAGAAGTGGGCGACCAGCGCCTCTCCGAGCCCGTCGGCCGACAGCGTGTCCGGAGCCGGAAAGCCGAGCTGGATCTCGCAGGCGGCCGCGAACAAGCCCTCCTTGTTGCCGTAGTACCGCATCACCATCGAGGGGTCGATCCCCGCGTCCCTGGCGATGGCCCGGATGGTTGCGCGCTCATAGCCGTCGGCCGCGAAGCGCTCGCGGGCGGCGTCGATGATCGCGGCCTTGGTGGCTCCGGAGGTGCGGCGGGGGCCTCCGGCGGGGGCTTCGGTCGTCATGCCAACAAATGTAGGCCAACGACTGTTGACACGCCAGTTTCCACGGTTCTACCGTTGCCAACGAGCGTTGACCCACAGGTGTTGACCCACAAGCGTTGACTTACGAACGTGACCCGCGAAGGTGACCTACAAGCGCCGACCCGCGACCGACGCCCACCCGCCGGCCGCCGTCCAGGAGGCAGCCATGAACGACTCCACCCACATCCCCGATGCCGCCTTAACAGCCGACGTCCTCGTCGTCGGATCCGGGCCGACCGGGCTGCTCCTCGCCGGCGACCTCGCCGCCGCGGGCGTGCGCGTCACCGTCGTCGAGCGCCGGCCGCAGGGGATCAGCAACATGACGCGCGCCTTCGGCGTCCACGCGCGCACCCTGGAGATGCTCGACGCCCGCGGCCTGGCCGAGGAACTCATCGAGACCGGCACCACCATCAGCCGCATGGACATGTTCGGCCACGTCAGGGTCGACCTGACGCGGCTGCGCTCCCGCTTCCCGTTCCTGCTGGTCTCCCCGCAGTACGAGATGGAGCGCCTCCTGGAGCGACGCGCCGTGACCGAAGGCGTCCAATTCCGGTACGCCACCGAGCTGGTGAGCCTGCGCCAGGACCGCGACGGTGTCACCGCCGAACTGCGCGAGACAGACAGCGAGCGGCGTCTCACCGCCCGCGTCCGCCATCTCGTCGGCGCCGACGGCTCCCGCAGCGGGGTCCGCGAGGCGCTCGGGGTGCCGTTCCCCGGCGCGTCCGTGATCCGCTCGATCGTCCTGGCGGACGTGCGGCTGAAGAAGGAGCCGGACGAGATGCTCAGCGTGAAGGGCTCCCGCGACTCCTTCGCCGTCATCGCCCCCTTCGGCGACGGCTACTTCCGGGTCATGGGGTGGAGCCGCGACCACCAGGTCCCCGACACCGCCCCCGTCGACCTCGACGAGCTGCGTGCCATCGCCAGCGAGGCCTTCGGCACCGACCTCGGGCTGCACGACCCGCGCTGGATCTCCCGCTTCCACAGCGACGAACGCCAGGCCCCGTCCTACCGGGTCGGGCGGGTCTTCCTCGCCGGAGACGCGGCCCACGTCCACTCTCCCGCCGGCGGTCAGGGCATGAACACCGGCCTCCAGGACGCCGCGAACCTCTCCTGGAAGCTCGCCGCCGCGATACGCGGACGCGTCGACGACCCCGAGGTGCTGCTCGACAGTTACGAGGCGGAGCGCCATCCGGTCGGCGCGTCGGTGCTGCGCAGCAGCGGGGCGCTGGTCCGGCTCGCCATGGCCCACACGCCGCTGCAGCGGGCGGCCCGTTCGCTGGCCACCCGGACCCTCAACTCCGTACGCCCGGCCGCCGACAAGGCGCTCGGGATGATCAGCGGCGTCGGCATCTCCTACCGGGCGGAGCGCGGCTCGCACCCGCTCACCGGGAAGCGCGCCCCCGACCTCGAACTCTTGGAGGGCCGTCTCTACGAGGCACTGCGGCGGGGCCAGTTCGTCATCGTGAGTCCGCACGGTGTCCCGAGCACCGCGCCCGAGGGCGTGGTGTGCGCGCGGTGGCGGAGCGGGCGCGGCAGCATGCTCCTCGTGCGGCCCGACGGATACGTGGCCTGGGCGAGCGACCGCCCCGACCCGGCCGGGCTGCACGCGGCGCTCGACCGCTGGACGGGGCCCGCGCGGGAGCGCGCGGTCGCCTCGTAGAGACACACGGAAGGGCGTGCCGCGTCTCATTTGATCATTTTGACCGCATACGAAGAACACCTCTTGAAGTGTGGCCAGCTCGCTTGGCCCCTAGTGAGGGTCTTCGGCGGTTACGGGCCGCGTTCCAGGCCGCCAGTGAACTCGGCCAGGGCACGGGCCAGCTCGGTCAACCTACGGTGTGGCATGCCGTCCGATGCGGCCGTCTCACGAGGCGGTGGATATCCCGGGGGGTGCAGGGGGCGTTGCAGGCTGTCGGCGCACCCCCGCCCCGGGAGGGCCGTGTGAGTGATGAGGACGCCATGTCGGACACCTTCGTGTTGCTGCGGGAAGAGTTTCTGACTTGACGGCGCTTGGGACGGCCACATCAAGGGGCGGCGACGCCGTCCTGGACGTAAGGGATTAGGCCGTGGGGGAGATCGAGCAGCAGGCGCCGGCGACCGCACAGCAGCCGTACGCGGTCCGCTTCTCCGCCACGGCCGCCAAGGTCCTCGACTCCCTGCCCGAGCACGTCGAAGACACCGTGTGGGACGTCCTGGACGCCGCCTCGTCCGACCCGTGGGGCTTCCGGCAGTAGCCACCCATACAACGGCCCGGCCTGCCATTGCAGTTGTTGGGGCCGGGCCGCTGCGCATCCTAGCTACAGCCGTATCCACCGGTCGCCACTCGGGCGGCAACGCGTAGCCGCGCGATAGTCACCAGCACCTCCACCTGGCGCGGCCTGCCACCCTTCGTCCAGCTGAACCCGCACAGCGCCTGGTGCGTGACGCCTCGGAAGCGTTCGTCCTCCGTGGCGGGCGAGCCGTAGCCCGGCACGTTCCAGGTGAACGTTGCCTCCCCGTCGTACGGTGTGCCCCGGCCCAGTCGTAGACCGGCTCGGTCGTGGTACAGCGCATGTGCACGGCAGGCCCCGTCCAGCGCTTGCCGTACCGGATCTGCGAGCTGGCATCGACCGAGTCCGCGCGGCGCTCGAAGGACAGGCCGTAGTCACTCATGTGATCCCACAAGCCCGGCTTCTGGTCGCGTATCATTGAGCGGAATATCGACAGCAGCCGTGCCAGGTCGTGCTGCCCAATCCAGACCTGTTCGTGTCTCCGGGCCGTAGCCGTACGTCGGGTCGTGGGCGGGCTCACTGGAGGGCCCCACGGTTGGCGGTCGGCGGCCTGACGCGTCGTAACCGCTTTCATCTGCTTGACGACCCGGGCTCGCCGGAGCCACGCTGTCCGTGCCGTTCGTGAGCTGGCCGAACCGCCTTGGCATGCAACTCAAGCTTGCGGCGGCGTCGCTCCGGGCAGCGCCCCGGCGAAGGCCCACCACTGCTCGATGGTCCACACGGCGACGCTGGAGCGGTCGGTGGACATCCGCAGCCACACCTCCTCGCCGCCGGGCATGAGCGCCACCTCCAGGTGCGCCTCGTCCCACGTGCCCACCGGGTACATCCACTCGATGCCGTCGGGCCACGTCCGCATCGCCACCGTGCGCACGCTCAGCGCCGCGGCGAAGGCGTCCAGCGCCGTCTTGGGTATCCGCACCGCCGCCGGCTCCCGCTCGATACCCGCCACCTGGCCCCCTCACGTGGTGCGGCGGGACCCGCTCCCACCGTCGCGGATCAGCGTCACATACCCGTGCGCCCACGGTGTCACGCCGTGAGGTGGGGCTCGCGGCCGTACCAGTTGTCCGCTGACAAGTGATCTCGACTAATTGAGAAGCGTGTTTGCCCGCTCGGCCGAGGCTGGTGAACCACCTGCGTGGCTTGGTGGCAGCGGTGCACGCAGTGTGTGGATCATGAACTGGTCTGACGACCTGCTGGCTGGGCTGGACGACATCGACTGGGCTGCTCTGGGGCATGCGTACGGGAGCGCCGAGGACGTGCCGGGCGTACTGCGGGCCGCGTGCGGGAGGACGAGATCGGCGAGCCCTTCGAACATGGCCGCGCCGCCCGGCGCTAGACGATGTCCGGCGGCCGCCGCGCTCTGCATGACACCGTCCTGCAGCGCTCCGAGGACCACCAGGGTCGGTCCTCCGGGAGGGCCGGTACGGGCTCGAACATGGCGGATCCGGCGGCCATGGCCCGGTCGAAGAGCGAGGCCAGGGCGGGATCACGGGCGAAGTGGTCGAAGTGGTGCCGGCCGTGGGAGCCCGTGAACACATCGGTGCCCGTACGCACGGCGTCCCCGAGGCCGCCGAACGACTCGTAGAACGCGCCGCCGTAGATGAGGGCCAGGGGGCGCATCGACCCGGGCACATCCGTACGGAGCAGCCCGCCGGCCGCCGTGAGCCGGTAGCCGTCCCCCTCGGGTTCCGCGAGGCCGAGGGCGGCGAGGTAGCGCAGCAGCCGGCCGAGGGCGTTCGGGTGTGCCCCGACCCGCCGGGCCAGAACGGGCACGGACCGTACGGGGGCGGTGGACCCGGGCGCCGCCATGTTGTCGGCGACGCCCAGTTCGGCGGCGACCGCCACGGCCCGGGTCGCCCAGGCCCCCGTCATGGTTTCCAGCAACCGCCGTGCCGGCTCCGCCGCCGGAGCGGGGTCCGAGCCCGGGGCCTCCGCGTACTGCCCGGCCACGGTGAGCTCCAGCCGCCGGGTGAAGGCGCTGCCTGTGGGCCGCTCGCCCCGGAAGTAGCGGACGGTGGTGTCATCGTGCGGGTTGTGCCCGCCGCCGTCCGGACGCAGTCCCGCCCGGCCCAGGAGCGACTGGAGGCCCTCCAGCACCACCGCATCCCCGTCCGCCACCACGAACGCCATGTGCGACTCGTTGCGTTCGGCGCGTTCCCGCACGGCGATCTCGGACGTCCCCGGCCCGCCGCCGCCCGCCCATACGAAGATCTCGACCTCGTACGGGCGACCGCCGCCGACCGGGGCCCGCAGGATCACCACGTCCAACTCGGCCGGATCCACCCCGTGTCTGCGGGCGAGCCGGTCGCGCACCACGGTGCTCGGCGTGGCCGCCCCGGCCGTCAGGCCCATCCCGCGCAAGGCGTCGCGGAGCCGGTCGAGGGAGGCGGGGAACACCATCACGGCGACGTGGGCCAAGGCGCAGTACCCCTCCACGGCCCGCCGCTCCTCGGCCCCGAGACCGGGCAGCGCCGCGGTCAGGGAGGCGGCCGTGTCGTGCGTACGCAGGTACGCGACGGCCGACGCGAGCGCGGCGGCGTCCTGCGGATCCAGGCCCTCCCGCGTGAGCTGGGGTCCACCGGGCATCGGCACGCATTTCCCTGCTGCGTGTCCGAGCCGGAGCCGGGCACGGCGCCGGCCGACAACGGCCAGGCGTCGATTCTCGCCGCATTCCGACGCCAGAGCCCCCGGTGGAAGCGGAGTTGACCGAAAGCGCACTGCCGTCGCCCTGCGCGCCCTGCCGCTCTAGCTGCCGCGCGGCGCGGCCCCGCGCCCCCGCGTCGCGAGGCCGGTGTCGGACCAGGCGGCCAGGATGCGCAACGCGTCGTGTGAGGGGGAGCCGGGTTCGGCGGTCCAGACGACGAGCTGCTGGTCGGTGTCGACCGTGGAGGCGAGGGTGTCCCAGTCGAGGGTCAGCGCGCCCACGACCGGGTGCCGCAGCACCTTGGTGCCCATGCCGCGGACGGCGACGTGGTGGGCGGCCCACCAGCGGCGGAAGTCGGGGTCGTGGACCGACAGCTCGCCGACGAGCGCGGTCAGCCGCGGACTGCCGGGGTCGCGGGCCGCTTCCATGCGCAGTTGGGCCACGCAGGTGTGGGCGACGTCCTGCCAGTCGGCGTACAGTTCCCGCATTTTCGGGTCGGTGAATACGAGCCGTAGGTAGTTCCGCTGCTTTTCCGGGATCTGCGAGAAATCGGTGACGAGCGCCGCGGCGAGGGGATTCCAGGCCAGGATGTCCATGGTGCGGCCGAGGACGATCGCGGGGGTGGTGGCGAGGTCGTCCAGGAGGCGGCGCAGCCGGGGCTGCACCTGCTGGACGGCGCGGCGGGCCGGTCGCTCGGAGAGGCGGCCGGCGACCTCGAAGAGGTAGGCGCGCTGGTCGTCGTCGAGGCGCAGCACGCGCGCGAGGGTGTGCAGTACCGGAGCCGACGCCTGGATGCGGCCCTGCTCCAGGCGGGTGTAGTAGTCGGTGCTGATGGCGGTGAGGGCGGCGACCTCTTCCCTGCGCAGACCGGGCACGCGGCGGCGGCTGCCGGTGTCGGGCAGCCCGACCGCGCCCGGCGTCAGCTCGGCCCTGCGGGCCTTGAGGAAGGCCCCGAGGGCACCGGGGCGCGCGCTGCTGTTCATGGGGCCCATTCTGGACCCGTCCGTGATGCTGTGGGAGGGAGACTTTTATCCCTGGATGGATTTCTCCCGGGATGGAATCCTCCTCTTTCAGGGGCTCGGAGCGCGTGCGAGAGTTTTTGATGTGACCACGGGAAACGGAAATTCCCTGGTCCGCGAACACACCGCGAGCACACCGCGAGCCCCCCCGGGAGACACGACATGGAATTCGTCCCGCGCCGGAACACGGCCAAGGCCCCGGCCGACTGGTTCACCGGAGACGTCTGGTTCGACGTCATCCACGCCGGCCGGGCACCGTCCCGGCTGCGGGCCAACCTGGTCCGCTTCGCTCCCGGCGCCCGCACCCACTGGCACTCCCACGTACTGGGCCAGACCCTGCACGTCACCTCCGGTGTGGCCCTCGTGGGCACCCGCGACGGTGTCGTCCTGGAAGCCCACCCGGGCCAGACCGTCACCTGTCCGCCCGGTGAGGAGCACTGGCACGGGGCCGGCCCGGACCACTTCATGGAGCACCTCGCCCTGTGGGAGGGAACGGGGGAGGACACCCCGGAAACCGAGTGGAGCGAACCCGTCACCGCGGAGCAGTACGACCGGCCCCGTACGACCTCGGGCTGAACCGGCGGCTCGGCTCGTAGACGGACCGACCCCGTGCCCGCCCCCACGGGCACGCCGCCCCGGACCGGAAACGCCGCGCGGAGCGCCGCGTACGGCCCAGCGGCA
This sequence comes from Streptomyces sp. NPDC102258, assembly GCF_055584685.1. Taxonomy (NCBI): domain Bacteria; kingdom Bacillati; phylum Actinomycetota; class Actinomycetes; order Kitasatosporales; family Streptomycetaceae; genus Streptomyces; species Streptomyces sp. NPDC102258. The sequence goes on along the minus strand of NZ_JBVJLO010000021.1, from coordinate 41,783 downwards.
CCCACCCACTGACACCCCCCCCGCAGCCAGGAGCACCACGATGGAAGCCATCACCTTCCCCAACGGCCAGATCACCCTGGCGGGCAACCTCTACCTGCCCGAGAACCTCAGCAGCAGCAACAACAGCGTCGCGGCGATCGTCGTCGTCCACCCCGGCGGCGGCGTCAAGGAACAGGCCGCAGGACTGTACGCGGGCAAGCTCGCCGAGCAGGGCTTCGTGGCCCTCGCCTTCGACGCCTCCTACCAGGGCGACAGCGGCGGCGAACCCCGCCACCTGGAAGACCCCTACGCCCGCGTCGACGACGTCCGCGCCGCCGTCGACCACCTCCAGACCCTCGACTTCGTCGACCCCGAGCGCATCGGCGCCCTCGGCATCTGCGCCGGCGGCGGCTACAGCGTCAACGCCGCCATGACCGACCACCGCATCAAGGCACTCACCACCGTCAGCGCCGTCAACATCGGCACCAGCTTCCGCCGCGGCTGGTACGGCACCGACCCCGACGCCGCCGCCGTCCCCACCCTCCAGGCCGTCGCCCGGCAGCGCACCGCGGAGGCCTCCCAGGGCGCTGAGCCCGCCTACCTGCCCTACGTCCCGGCCGAGCCGGACGCGGACACCCCCCGCGACCTGGTCGAGGCCGGCGACTACTACCTCACCCCCCGCGCGGCCCACCCCAACGCCAAGAACAAGTTCCTCTTCACCAAGAGCGTCTCCCGGATCTTCACCTTCGACGCCTTCCGCATGGTCGAGGACCTCCTCACCCAGCCCCTCCTCGTCGTCGCGGGCAGCGAGGCCGGATCGCTGTGGATGTCCACCGAACTCCACGGCCGCGCCCGCACCACCAAGCAGCTCCTGCTCGTCGAGGGCGGCACCCATATGGACTTCTACGACGTCCCCAAGTACGTCGACCAGGCCGTCTCCGCCGCCACCCCGTTCTTCACCGAGCACCTCGCGGCCGAGCCGGCCGAGCCGACCAAGCCGGCCGACGCGAGCTGACCGACCCGATGACGAGCGGCCGGTCCCCGTACCGGCCGCTCTCCCGCTCCCCATCCCCCCAACCACACCGAGGAGGACCCCGTGACCGACACCGTCAGGCACGTGGCCGTCAAGGCACTCGCCTGGGACCTGGCCGCCGACATCCACCTCCCGCCCGGCTTCGACGAGAGCACCGCGTACCCCGCGATCGTCGCCGTCCACCCCATCGGCTCGTGCAAGGAGCAGACGGCCGGCCACGTCTACGGACGCGCACTGGCCCGCGAAGGCTTCGTCGTCATCGCCTTCGACGCCAGTTTCCAGGGCGAAAGCGGCGGTGAACCGCGCGCCATCGAGGACCCGGTGGTCCGGTCCCAGGACATCGGCCACGTCATCGACCACCTGGTGACGCTGCCGTACGTCGACGCCGACCGCATCGGTGTCATCGGCGTGTGCGGGGGCGGCGGCTACGCCGTCAACGCCACCCTGACCGACCGCCGCATCAAGGCCGTGGGCAGCGTGACGGGCGTGAACTTCGGGCGCCTGATGCACGAGTCCTTCAGCGGCTACGACCCCATCGGCGCCCTCGACGCCATCGCCGAGCAGCGCACGGCCGAGGCGCGCGGAGGCGAGCGGAAGGTGACCCAGTACCTGCCCGCGTCACCGGCCGCGGCCAGGGAACAGGGGCTCACCGAGATCGACCTGTCCGAGGCCACCGACTACTACCGCACCGAGCGCGGCGAGAAGCCCGGCGGCCGCACCGAGGGACTCTTCTCCCGGCAGGGAGCGGCGATCGGCTGGGACGCCTTCCACCGCGCCGAAGTCCTCCTGACGCGGCCGCTGTGCGTCGTCGTCGGGGACAAGCCCGGTGCGTTCGGCGCCTACCGGGACGGCCTGGAGATCTACCGCCGCGCGGCGTCGAAGGACAAGGAACTGGTCGTCGCGGAAGGCTTCTCCCACTACGACCTGTACGACCGGCCCGAACCGGTCGAGATCGCCCTGAGCCACCTGATCCCGTTCTACAAGAAGCACCTCTGACCGCAGGCCGCCCCACCCGCCCCACCCGTCCGCCTCACCGGCGGGTACCGGCCGCCGCGCGCACGAAACCGGGGCCCCCGATCCGGGGCAGCAGCGCCGCGGGCGCCCACGCCAGGAGCGCCACGCCGGCCGCCGACACCCCCAGGACGGCCGCGAGTACGTACGTCACCGAGGGCGACGAGCCGCTGGGCAGCACGATGAACAGCACCCCCACCATCACCAGCCGCACCCACGTCCGGTCCAGCGACCGCCACCCGACCGCCGCCAGGGGTACCGCCCCCCACAGCAGGTACCAGGGCTGAACGACCGGAGCACACGCCACCAACGCCAGCAGGGCCAGACCCGTGGCGTACTCGGCACCGGTACGCGGCGCCCGCCACACGCAGATGACCACCGCGCACACACCGAGCAGCATCCCGGCCATCCGCACCCCGGCCACCGCGTCGAGACCCGTGTCGGCGCCCATGCCGAAACTGTCGGAGAGCAGGCTCAGCAGACGGCCGACGTCCGTACTGGGCGAGAGCACGGCGTACACCTGCGCGGGAGTGCGCAACGTCCCCAGCCACCCCCAGCCCAGACCGCTGACCGTCACCACCAGGAGGAGGGACACGGCGGCCACGAGCGCGATCCCGACCGCCCGCCGCCTTCCCGGCCACCGCCCGGCCGTGGCCGCGCCCGTGGCCGTGACCGCCCGCGCCCCCGAGGCCGCGGAAGCGACCGAGACAGCGGCCGCACAGCCCAGGGCCACCGCGGCGGGAGCCTTGACCAGCGCGGCCAGTACCAGCACGACCGTCCCCAGAACCCACCGGCCGCGGCGGAAGCACAGCAGCCCGGCCGCCATCAGCCCGATCATCAGCGCCTCGTTGTGCGCCCCGCCCACCAGATGCACCAGAACGAGTGGATTGAGCGCCGCCGCCCACACCGCCCCGTCCTCACCGACGCCCGCCTCGACCGCGATGCGCCGCACGGCCCACACCATCAGCCCCACACCGCACAGGGCCAGCAGGCGCATCCCCAACACCCCCGCCACCACATGGTGTTCACCCGTGAGCATCACAACGCACCGCGTGGCCACGATGGCCACAGGGCCGTACGGCGCCGGCGCGTCGCGCCACATCTCCGGAACGCTGTCCGCGACCGGGCCGCCCAGCACCTCCGGCCCCAGCCGGTACACATCCCAGCCCCGTTCCGCCAGCGCCCCCTGCGCCAGGTAGCTGTAGGCATCGCTGCTGAACAGCAACGGACCCGGCACCAGCGGCAGCACCCAGGACCACCACACCGCACGCAGCCCGCGCCCCCCGGCGGTGTCCCCGTCCCGGACCAGCCGCCCCAGCCACCACCAGGCGGCCACCAGCAGCACCAGCCCCGCGTACGCCACCGCGGCCCCCACCGCCGTCAACGCCGCACTCCGCTGCCCCCACACCCCGTCGGGAACCCCCAGGGGCAGCGCCCCGGCCGACCAGCCGCCGGCCCCCAAAAGCACGGACCCCCACATCCCGAGCAACCGGCACTTCCGGACCGTGAGTCCCGCCTCCACCATGCCGCCACCCTAGGGTGACGACGAGGCTCACTCGGCCGCTCGCGAAGAAGGTCCGCCCTCTCGTCACCTGCCCTTCGAGTGGACGACACGCAACGCAGCCGTCCCACCGAAAAACCCCGGGAGGACGGATCTCCGCCTTGTTCCCTGCTTCGACGCTGAGCGGACCGCGGGGCCGTGGGGACGCTCCTACCGCTCCGTCGGCCGCCATGGCTTCCGGCCCCGCTTTTCGTAGGCCTCGCGGACCCCGCCGGCCAGCCCGAGGAGTACCGCCGCCCCGACGGACACCTGGGCCGCGGTACGCAGGCCCCAGCCGTGGACGTCCACGGCAGCCCGCGGGGAGACCTTGCCCTGCGGGTCGCGGACGACGGCCACGGACCCGCCCTCCTTGGCGAGCCGTGAGGCGGTGTCCAGGTGTTCGGGGCCGCCCGCGGGGCAGTCCAGGCGGTGGTCGTACGAGGTCCGGGTCGTGAAGGTCCAATGGCCATCGGCGTCCATGGAGGAGTCCGTCTCGGTGTGCTCGGTGACCTTCAGCACGACACAACGGATCTCGATGCCCCGGTCCTCCAGCGCGCTGTGCCCCACGGACGCGAGTGCGAGCATGGCGCCGAGGCCGGCGGGGAGGGCGGACAGCGCGATGAGCGAGGCCCCGCGCCGGGCGGCGACGGCGGCATGCCAGCCGAGCAGGGCCAGGGGGAGCAGCAGCCCGCCCAGGAAGAACCCCCAGTTGCCCAGCGACCCGTAGGCCGCTTCCCAGGCCACCCCGAACGCCAGGGCCGCCGCCAGCGGTGGCACGACCAGCGCCACCCCGGTCCGCCAGATCCCGCGTCCCCATCCCCCATGCCAGCCCGCCATGCCCGCCCCCGGTGACTCGTACCCGTACGTCCCAGGTAACCGCGACGGCCCGAACAGGTAAAGAGCGCGCCCGCCCCACCGGAGAACGACTCCTCACCCCGAAACCCCGGGACGGTGTTAGCTTCCTCCCCGTGACGGACCACCAGGAGCGGACGAGGACGGCCTATGACGGGGTCGTCGAGCTGTATGCGTCGATGTTCGCCAACCGGCTGGAGACGCATCCGTTCTCGCGGAACATGATCGCCACCTTCGCCGAGCTGGTCCGTGAGACGGGGAACCCGCTGGTGGCCGACGTCGGGTGCGGGCCCGGGCATCTGACGGACATGCTGCACGACCTGGGGCTGGACGCCTTCGGGCTCGATCTTTCCCCGGGCATGGTCGACCACGCCCGGCGGGCTCACCCGGCGTTGCGGTTCGCGGAGGCGCGGATGGAGGCCCTGCCGGTCGCCGACGGCGCCCTCGGCGGCGTTCTGTCCCACTACTCGATGATTCACACCCCGCCCGGGGAGCTTTCCGCGCTCCTTGCCGAGCAGGTACGGGTCCTGGCGCCCGGAGGCCTGCTCCTGGTCTCCTTCTTCGCGACCGAAGAGCCGGAGCCGATCCGTTTCGACCACAAGGTAGCCCCAGCCTACAGCTGGCCGGCGGACCGCTTCAGCGACCTGCTGACCGAAGCCGGCCTCGTTCCCTTCGCCCGACTCCTCCACGACCCGGCCACCGAACGGGGCTTCCTCGACGCCCACCTGCTGGCCCGCAAGGGGCTGAAGGTGGGCGCGGGCTGAGCCGACCCGTCAGCCGCCGGTCGTACCGTCGAGCATCTCCCGCAGGATGTCCAGGTGGCCGTTGTGGCGGGCCGTTTCCTCGGTGAGGTGGAGGAGGATCCAGCGCAGGTCTACGTGGAGGCCGTTGCGGATGGTTCCCTTGGCCCGCTCGTCCAGGCTGTTCCCGGCGACCAGCTCGCGGTAACGGGCGCTCTGTTCACCGTATTCGTCAACCAGCTGTGTGAGCGGGAAGTCGACGGCGATACGCATCTCGCGGTCGGGGTCCTCCTCGGTCCAGGGGCCCCGGTCTTCCTCGCCGAGGAAGACCACCTGGAACCAGTAGTACTCGACCCAGCGGAGGTGGTTGATCACTCCGCTCAGGGTCATCAGCGGTGAGCCCGGCAGGAGCGCCTTACGGGCGTTCTCCGCGGAGACGCCGTCGCACTTGGCGCGGGCGGTGGCACGTGCGTAGTCGAGGAACGTGGTGAGCTGGGTGCGCTCGTCCCACGCGGGCGGGGTGTCGTCGATTCTGGTCATCGCGCGAAGCGTCCCCGATCACCGCGCCCGATGTCGAGGCATTTACCGGCGGCCCCGACCTGCTCCACCCAACTCCTCATCCGGCGAGCCGGCCACGCCGATCCCAAGGCCCAGCCGTCCTCACCGGCTCAGCCGCAGGCCGGCCCGCCCGAACCGTCGAACTGCACAGAGCTGAAGAAGTCCCGGAACTCGGGGAAGAAGTTGCCCTTGCCGGTCGCGCCGGCAGAAGTCACTTGCGTACAGCCGCTGTAGTTGGCGTCGGACCAGAGGTAGATGGTCGACGACGTCCGGTTCCAGTCCGACTTGGCCCGGTCGTTCATGCCGAGCGCCGCGAGATCCGGAGCACTCGTCCTGACCGTGATCATGTCCCCGGTCCCGTCGAGGCCGGAGAACATGCAGTAGTAGCCGGCGGGGCACCGGTCGTACCCGTCAGCCGCGTGGGCCATGGAGACCGGCACGACAGTGCCGGTCACAGCAGCCACTGCTACGAGTAGTACGGACAGCTTCTTCATCGGCGTTCCTTGGCTGAGGCGTCGTTGACGGCCAACGGCCCGATGACTAAGAAGACACGTCGGGAGCCCCGTCGTACGTCTCCGCATCACAGCTGTCTGAGCTACGCCACGGCGTGGTCACCTCCGTGGCGTGCCGGTCGTCGGTCTCACCAGTGGGTGAGGTCGAACACCCGGGAGCAGTGACCCCTCGGATGACGGGGCCGCCTCCGAGGGGAGTCGCCGTGAGCCGGATCATGGCCCGGACCAGAGCCGCCTGGAGCCGCGCGAGCCCCTCGCCTTGCCAGGGGGAGGCGGGGGCTGCTTGCGGGTCCTCGCCGGAGGGCGGGGGGAGTGGTGGCGTCATGTCTGGTTCACCGCGTCCGGACACCTGTTGGTGACACCCGCTCACCGTAGGCGGTGATGGTCTCCCCGGGGGTGCCGCCCGCGGTGCGGGGAGCTACCTCGGTGTCGCTTTGCGTGGGGTGGCGGCGAGTACCAGGGCGGCCGCGCCGGCCAGCAACGCGGCCGCGATCACCGCGGTCCAGCCGTGCCGGAAGCCCTCCAGCGCGGCCTCGGGGCCGTGGGGGGTGCCGATCAGGCTGACGGTGAGGGCGACGCCCACCACGGCTCCGATCTGCCGTGCCATCGTGGTGACGGCGGATCCGGTGGCGAGGCGTGCCGGGGGCAGCGCCGCCGCCGCGGCCCCGATCAGCGTGGGCAGCGCCAGCCCCACGCCCAGGCCGGTGAGCAGCATCCCCGGGAGCAGCGCGGTGGCGTAGTGGGGGCGGACCTCGATGGCGACGGCCCACCAGGCGACGCCGCCGGCGAACAGCACGGTGGCGAGGGCGGCGAGGCGGCCGGGTCCGAGCCGGCGCACCAGGGCGGCGCTGCCGAGCGCGACCGGGGGGACCAGCAGGGGCCCCGGGGAGATGGCGAGCCCGGTGCGCAGCGCCGAGTATCCCCAGACCTGCTGGCACCACAACGCCGAGGTGAGGAGCATCCCGGCGAAGGCGGCGGTGAACAGCAGCGCGGCCGCGTTGGCCGAGGCGAAGCCGGGCACCCGCATCAGCGACGGTTCGACCACAGGGGCCGGGTGGCGGGCCGAGCGGTACAGGAAACCGCCGGTCAGCAGGAGGGTGGCGAGCAGGCCGCCGAGCACCCGGGCCGACCCCCAGCCCCAGGTGTCCGCCTTGACCAGGGACACGGCGAGGGCGCCGATGGCGAGGGTGAGCAGTGCGGCCCCGAACAGGTCGGGCAGCGGCCCGTTGTCCCGGCCGCGCGGCCTGGGCAGTACGCGTACGCCGACGGCGATGGCGGCGATGCCGACCGGGACGTTGGCGAGGAACACCCAGCGCCAGTCGGCCTCGACGAGCAGTCCGCCGAGGACCGGTCCCAGGCCGGCGGCGATCCCGCCGATGGAGGCCCAGGCCCGGATGGCGCCGGGGCGCTCGGCCGGGGGAGTGGCGTCCAGCAGCAGCGCGAGCGAGGTCGGCATCAGCGCCGCCGCGCCCGCCGCCTGGACCACACGGGCGGCGTCCAGCCAGCCGACGGCGGGAGCGAGCGCGCAGAGCGCGGACGCGGCGGTGAACACGGTCAGGCCGGCGAGGAACACCTTCCGGTGGCCGATCCGGTCGGCCAGCCGTCCGGCGACGACCAGCAGTGCGGCGAAGACGATGGCGTAGCCGTTCAGCACCCAGGAGAGGGTGGCCAGGCTGCTGCCCTCGAAGTGCTGCTGCATCGCCGGCAGCGCGACGTTGACGATGAACAGGTCGAGGTTCGAGACGAAGACCGCGGCCGCGACCACCAGGAACGCGGCACGGCGGTGGGGCCGGTCCTGGTCCGGGTGTGCAGGCGCAACCAGTGGGTTTGATGTTCCAACTATCTCCATGGCCGGGAAAGTAGCGGAAGTGAGTTTGAATACGCAACCCGCTATGGCACCCTGGTGAAGTGACGACCCACCCCGCCGCCGGCCGCTCCGACGACCGCACCACCGACCGCCGGGCCGGCGCGCCGCTGCCGGGCCGCCCCTGCTCCATCGCCGCCGCCCTGCAGGTCCTCGGCGAGAAGTGGGCGCTGCTCGCCGTGCGCGAGCTCTTCTACGGGAACCACCGCTTCGACCGGATCGCCACCAACACCGGCGCGCCACGGGACCGCCTCACCGCACGGCTGCGTGCGCTGGAAGAGGCGGGAGTGGTCGAACGCCGCCTCTACAGCGAACGCCCGGCGCGCTACGAGTACCACCTCACCGACGCCGGCCGGGACCTCGCCCCGCTCACCCAGGCACTGCTCGCCTGGGGCGACCGCTGGCTGTCCCCGGAGCCCCCGGTGGTACTCCGTCACCACCCGGCGGACCGGCCGGACCACCCCGACCACCCGCTGGACGCGGCCTGGACCTGCCGCACCTGCGGGGCGGAGGTGCGCAACCCGGACGTCGGCCTGGAGATCCACTCTCCCGGTTGGGAACGCCAGGGCCCCACGCCGCCGCAAGGGCGTTGATCGGCAGGCGAAGCGTGCTGCGGCCCCGCCCGTTCGCGTGCGCGCGTTCCCGGGAGTAGCGGCGCACCACCACCGCCGTGCGGGGCACTGCGTACGACATCGTCACGCACCACCACTCGGCGACGCCCGAGCAACTGCTCGCGCCCCCCGGCCGCCGTACCCGGGCACGCCGGCCAGGAGCCGGCGGCCGGCTTGTTCCGCGCACATCACCGAACGGTTACGCGGTACCGCAGACCCCCGTCCGGCCCGACAACTCGTCGCCCCCGTAAGGGGATTATCGGACTGCATGCCGATTGTGGCCCACGTCACGCAGGGAGAGAGTGAGCGCCCTCACGACAGGAACGAGGAGCCATGGGCACGGATCACAGCACGGGCGGCGGCGCACCCCAGGTCCAGCGGCTGAAAGCCAACTCGGTCGGCCTGGTCGGTGTCGTCTTCATGGCCGTCGCCACCGCCGCTCCCATCACCGCGATGACCGGCAACCTGCCCATCGCCGTCGGCTTCGGAAACGGCATCGGCGCCCCCGCCGGATACCTCTTCGCGACCGCCGTACTGACCGTCTTCGCCGTCGGCTACGTCGCCATGGCCAAACGGATCACCGCCGCCGGCGCCTTCTACGGGTACATCTCGCACGGCCTCGGCCGGATCGCCGGCATGGCCTCCGGCATGCTGGCGGTCCTCGCCTACATCGTCTTCGAGGCCTCGATCGTCGGCGTCTTCTCCTACTTCGCCAAGACCACCGTCCACGACCAGCTCGGCGTGGACCTGCCCTGGATCGTCTACGCGGCCGCCATGCTCGCGATCACCGCCGCCCTCGCCCACTTCGACATCAACCTCACCGCCAAGGCCCTGGGCGTGATGCTGATCGCCGAGATCGCCGTACTCTTCGCCGTCGCCACCGCCGTACTGATCGCGGGCGGCGGCCCCGACGGGATACCGCTGGAGCCCGTCAACCCGAAGAACGCCTTCACCGGGACCTCCGCCGGCCTCGGCCTCTTCTTCGCCTTCTGGTCCTGGGTCGGCTTCGAATCCACCGCCATGTACGGGGAGGAGTCCAAGAACCCGAAGAAGGTCATCCCCAAGGCCACCCTGATCTCCGTCGTCGGCGTCGGCCTCTTCTACATCTACGTCTCCTGGATGACCATCGCGGGCAACGGACTCGCCGCGTCCGTGGAGCTCTCCGCGTCCGCGAGCCCGCTCGACCTGTTCTTCGCCCCCACCCGGACCTTCATCGGCGCCTGGGCCGTCGACGCCTTCCAGTGGCTGCTGCTCACCGGCTCCTTCGCCTGCGGCATGGCCTTCCACCAGTGCGCCGCCCGCTACCTCTACGCCATCGGCCGCGAGGGCTTCCTGCACCCGGGCCTGGGCCGTACGCACGCCCGGCACGGCTCCCCGTACATCTCCTCCCTGGTGCAGACGGCCATCGCCACCGCCCTGGTCGCGCTGTTCTGGCTGACCGGGCAGGACCCGTACATCCACCTGTACACGCTGCTCGCGATCCTCGGCACCATGGCGATCCTCATCGTCCAGACCCTGTGCTCCTTCGCGGTGATCGGCTACTTCCGCAAGAACCACCCCCAAGACCGGCACTGGTTCCGTACGTTCACGGCCCCGCTGGTCGGCGGCATCGCCATGGCCGCCGTGGTCGTGCTGCTGCTGGCCAACATGAAGACGGCGGCCGGGCTGGCCGCCGACTCGTTCTTCTTCACGCTGATCCCGTGGATCGTCGGGGTCGTCTTCTTCGGCGGGCTCGGACTCGGCCTGTGGCTGAAGTTCAAAGCCCCCGCGCGCTACGAGATCATCGGCCGCGTCGTCCTGGAGGACGCCGCCGAGCGCACGGACGAGCCCACGGACGGGCCCACCGACGGGCCCGCCGCCGGTCCCACCGCCGGCTCCACCGACGAACCCGCCCCCACCGCCGCGAACATCTGAGAAGGAGCCACCCCCATGCCCATGGCCCGTACGCCACTGATGCACGCGCTCCGTCAGCTCGCCGAGGAGCACGCCGCCGGCCGCCGGCTCCGCCAGCCCGTCGCCGAGGTCCGCGGCTCCACCCGCCGCCAGCTCCTCGGGCGCGCCGCCGCCCTCGGCCTCGCCACCTCCCTCGCCTCGGCGGGCGTCTCCGCGGCCACCCCCGCGACCGCCTACGCCACGGAGAGCGCCCCCGAGAAGAAGCCGGTCACCCCCGCCCGCGTCGCCATCGTCGGCGCCGGCATCTCCGGGCTGACCGCCGCCCTCACCCTCAAGGACGCGGGCGTCCCCTTCACGCTCCACGAGGCCAACCCGGCCCGCGTCGGCGGCCGCATGTGGACCCAGCGCTCCCTGTGGGCCTACGGGCAGACCTCCGAGATCGGCGGCGAGCTCATCGACACCAGCCACAAGAAGATCCTGGAGCTCTGCCGCCGCTTCAACCTACCCACCGAGGACTTCCTCGGCGGCGGCCCCAACGGAGCCGAGGAGATCCTCTGGTTCGGCGGCGCCTATTACCCGCGCGAGCAGGCCGACGAGGACTTCAACGCCGTCTACCAGGCCCTCCACCGCGACCTCCAGGACGCCGGCGAGGTCTCCTGGAACTCCTCCACCCCCGCGGGCACCGCCCTCGACAACATGACCCTGTACGAGTGGATCGAGACCCGCATCCCCGGCGGCCACGGCTCGCGCCTCGGCCGCTTCATCGACGTGGCGTACGCCGTCGAGTACGGAGCCGACACCCAGCAGCAGTCCGCCCTCGCCCTGGTCCTGCTGATGGGCTACCAGACCAATCCGGGCAACTTCAACGTCTGGGGCCTGTCCAACGAGCGCTACCACATCACCGGCGGCAACGACCAGCTGCCGAACGCCATCGCCCAGGCCCTGCCCGCCGGTTCGCTCGTCATGGGCCGCGAACTGGTCGCCGTGCGGGTCTCCGACGCCGGCACCCAGACGCTGACCTTCAACGACGCGGGCTCCACCCGGACGGTCGTCGCCGACCACACCATCCTGTGCCTGCCGCTGCCCATCCTCCAACGGATCGACATCACCGGCGCCGGCTTCGACCCGCTGATGAAGAACCTCCTGCGCGACGCCCGCATGGGCTACTGCACCAAGCTCAACATGCAGTTCACCAGCCGCCCCTGGCGCGGCACCGGCCCCTGGCCCGGGGTCTCCGCCGGGGACTGCTTCACCGACAGCGAGGTCCAGCAGACCTGGGACACCACCAAGGTCCAGCCGGGCAACGGCGGCATCCTGCTCCAGTACGGCGGCGGCACCCTGGCCGGCGCCCTCACCCCGGCGACCCCCTTCGCCACCGATTCCGACCCCTACGTACGCGCCCTCGCGGGCCGGATGCTCACCGGGATCGACGCCTTCTTCCCCGGCACCAAGACGGCCTGGAACGGGAAGGCGCAACTGTCGGCCTGGCACCGCAATCCGTACTCCCTCGGCGCGTACTCGTACTGGCCGACCGGCTACCTGCACCGGTACGCCAAGTACGAGGGCACCGCACAGGGCCGCATCCACATCGGCGGCGAGCACTGCAGCTACGACTTCCAGGGATTCATGGAAGGCGGGGCGACCGAGGGGGAGAGGGCGGCAAAGGAAGTGATCACGGCCCTGACGTAACGCCCAGGCGGGGGCCAGGTCCGGGAGGAGGCCGGCCCCCGCGAGGGCGGCGGCGTGGCGTGGCTCCGTCATCCGGGAACCCCCCGAGCGATCCACGACAATGACCACCGAGAAACGATCACCGTACGAGCTGCAAAGAGGATTTTCCGCGATGCGCCACCTCCGCCGAACACTCATCGTCCTGGCCGCCGCCGTGAGCCTGGGAGGGGTCGGGATGTCCGCGTACGCCACCGGTGGCCTTCCCGCCCCCGGCGCCGGCCAGGAGTCCATGCCGTACGCCATCGAGGACTTCGCCGGATATGCCGCGGACCCGGCGCCGGTGGAGCTGGTGGCGACCTTCAACGATCCCGCCAAGACGGCCCCGCGACCGGCCGGCGTCAGCCCCAGCGCCTGGGGCAACCAGAACGCCATCCGCGACCAGTTGATCGACCTGATCCAGCGTGCCGCACCCGGTTCGCTCGTCCGCGGCTCCGTTTACCTGTTCACCGATGACGAGGTGCGCAAGGCTCTTCTCGCCCGCAAGGGCGACCTGCGCATCCAGCTCGTCCTCGACGCGGACACCGTCACCGCGGCCGGCGGAGAATACGCGAACCTCGCCGCCGCCTTGGGGAAGGTGGACTACGGGCAGGACGTCGACGCCGACAGCGCCGGTTCGTTCGTCGTGGCCTGCCCCCAGGGCCGCGGCTGCGTCGGCAACCGGATGCTGCCTCCCGCCGACGGCTCAGGCGAAGGCGAGTCCGCGATCAACCACAACAAGTTCTTCCTCTTCGAGAAGGTCGGCAGCACCAAGAACGTGGTGTTCCAGTCCTCCGCGAACCTCACCACGAACCACCGCGTCGGCATGTACAACAACGCCGTCACCATCCCCGACACCGGCCTGTACCAGGAGTACGACCGCTACTGGAAGCAGCTCCTGGACCACGGCACCCACGGAGCCGGGCTCGCCGACAACTACACCACCAAGGACATCGGCCCGTACAAGACCTACTTCTTCCCGCGCGTGGAGTCCGACCGGGACCCCGCGCCCACCTCGCCGGTCGACCCACGCCAGGACGCCGCTACGGACACGGTCGTCTCCCTCCTCAGGAACGTGGACTGCGCGGCCACACCCCGGCCGCAGATCCGCATCGGCATGTACGCCTTCACCCGTACGCAGGTCGCCGACCAGCTCAGCGCCATGCGCGCCGCGGGCTGCGAGATACGGGTCGCGTACAACGGGGACAACGGCAACGTCGGCTCAGCCGTCAGGAACACCCTGGCCGCCGCCCACCTCAACGAGCTCCGCAAGTGCGAGGGGACCGAGTCCGGCGGCCTAGGAATCCACTCCAAGTACCTGCTCATCGACGGCACGTACCTGGGCACGCCGGGACGCAAACTCGTCTTCACCGGCAGCCACAACTACACCTACCCCAACCTTCGCTCCCAAGACGAGACCCTGCTGAAAATCGACAACGCCGGTGTGTACGAGGCGTTCCGCCAGAACTTCGACACGACCCTCCTCGCCGGCTCCCACTGTCCGCCGGCCTAGGGATCGGAAGGGGGAGCGGGGCCGCCGGACGCGTCCCGCCCCTGCCACCGCTCCTGCGGACCCTGGCAGCCAGGTCCCGTGGGGGCGGTTTCGCTCAGGTACGGAGGTCGCTCGTACGCACTACTCCGGCCGTGGGGCGGTGGTCAGGGGCGGTTCCACTTGGCGTTCGCGCCGGTGCCGCAGGCCCACAGGCCGACCGGGGAGCCGTTGGTGACGGCTTCGCCGAAGACGTTGGCGCACTGCTCGGGCTTGACGGCGCTTGTGAGGGTGGTCCCGTCGTAGTTCCACTTCTGTTCGCCGCGGCCGTCACAGGCCAGGGCCTTGAGCCGGGAGGACTGCGGGGCGCCGGCCTCGGCGGTCAGGCAGAGGTTGCCGTCGGCCTGCATCTGCAGGTAAGCGTCCCAGTTCCAGGTGTACTTGCCCCACAGCTCGCGGCCGGTGGCCCGCTCACGGACCAGGACGTTGCCCTGGATGTCCATGATGACGACGAACGTGTCGTTGCCCATCCACGCGCCGGGCATCAGCTTGTCACCCGAAGCGAGCTTGGGCCCGCGCCCGGCGGTGCCGGTGGACCACAGGGCCCCGCCCTGGCTGGAGCCGCCGTCCTTCGTGTAGATCACCAGGTTGCCGTCCGCCTGCACGTCCAGGCGTGCACCGGTGTTGCCGTAGGTGCGGGAAGACCACAGGGCGCTGGCCCCGTCGGCCTCGTTGGCGCCCTTCTTGTAGACGACGAGGTTGCCGTCGGCCTGCATCTTGGCGTACGCGCCCGGGTTGCCGCCGGTGTGGGAGGCCCACAGCGCGGCACCCTTACCCTCACCGCCGGTGATGTGGTAGAAAACCAGGTTTCCGTCAGCCTGCACGGTCAGACGGCCGCTCTCGCCGAGCAGCGTCTCACCGGACTGCAGTGTCGCCCTGGACTTGAACACGACGGGACGCTGCCTGACCGGCCGCGTTCAGCAGGGGGCCACCCGTGTCGCCCTTGCAGATGGCGTCGGTGCCCTTGCCGGTGAGCGCAAGGGTGGTGGCGTCACTCGTGTTGACCGTGAAGGTGCCGGTGTGCAGCTTGCCGGGCACCCATTCGGTCTTCGTGCGCCCGAATCCGGCTGCGGTGACGTCGGAACCGGCAGCGGGCGCGGCCGCGGCGCGGGCGGCGGTGGCTATCCCGGAGGTGGGAGCGACGAGCCGGGCCAGGATCAGGTCCCGGTCGGGGTGCGGGAACACGTCGGAGACAGCGAGGGCCTTGCCGTCGCTGAGGGTCGCCACGGCCTTCAGCGACGGCTCACCGGCCGGGACGGAGGCACCCGGCGTGGCGGCGAAGCAGCTCGCGGCGGTCAGGACCCAGGAAGCGTCGACGAGCGTCCCGCTGCAAGCGCGGCTGTTCGCCTCCGCTCCGAGCGTCAGCTTCACGGTGTAGGCGTGTTTGCCGGCGGCGGCTTCCGGCCCGGCCACGCCAAGGGCGGGCGTGGCGGAGATCAGACTCGCGGTGACCGCGGCGGTCACGAGCAGACCCGTCATCCGCGCGGTGCGCGGACGGAGCGCAGACATGTGGTGCTTCCTTAACAACAGGACAAGGCGACGCGTACGCGCCGAAGATACTTGGCGGGGCGGTGGAGGGGGGACCCTCGTCAGGTGGGCCGGGTCCCCGACAGTGCTGGCTGGGGCGCGGTGCGCCAACGGGGGTTACCGAGCGGAGGTGTTGGAGTAATTGATCTTCGATCCTTCCGGATGTCCGGTCATACAGGCTGCCCGGTGGCACTCGCGGTCCGCGCGAAGAGCCGGGGAGGCGGACGCCGGACAGCCGGAAGGCGGCCGCCGGGAAGCCGATCGCGAAGGGACCGATGACACACCCGCGCAACGCCGGTTCGGTCGGGACCGGTGACAGCACCTGGGACTCGTTCCTGTCGGCCCCGGAGTTCGCCGCCGTCAACGCGGCAGGCTTCGACCCGGTCGGGCACGTGATCGGCACGACCGTCCACTCCACCGGCTACACCGGCGTCGGAGGCTGCCCCGGTGCGTGGGCGGCCCCGTCGGCGGACGGTCATCCGAAGCCCTCCCGCCGGACCTCGTCCTACGCCCCCCTGACCCAGGCTCTGTACACCGTCCGCAAGCGGGCGCTGACCCGTGCGGTGGACGAGTGCCGGGCGCTCGACGCCGACGGGATCGTCGGGGTGACCCTGGAGACCTGGCCCATGCTGTTGGGGGATCTGGAGTGCACCGTACGGGGCACAGCCGTCCGGGCCCGCTCGCGGATCCGGCCCCACCAGCCCTTCGCCTCACACCTCAGCGGCCAGGACTTCGCCCGGCTGATCCACTCCGGCTGGGTACCCACCGGTCTCGCCTTCGGCATCGCCGTGTGCGGCCGCCACGACGACTGGCGCACTACCCGCAGGGGCCGCTGGACCGCCCCGAACGAGGAGGTCGACGCCTACACCCTGGTGGTGAACCGCGCCCGCCACGAGGCCCGCACCCGGCTGACCCTGGACGCGGCCGCGGCGGGTGGCGACGGGGTGGTGGTCGACCAGACGGACCTGACCGTGGAACGGACCGAGTGCGGTGACGTCCCCCTGGGCTACGCGTACGACTTCAGCGCGGAGGCGGCGTTCGTCGGCACCGCCGTCGCGCGCTTCGGCCGCTCGGCGCGGGCCGCCGGCCCCGGACCGTTGACCTTCATGCGACTCGATCGGGAGCACTGACATGACCGAGCGAACCAGGATGGACCCGGCCGCCGACGGCGCTTCCGGGGACACCTACGAGGATGCCGCGCAGGAAGCCATGCGGCGACTCGCGCGGCCGCCGTCCGGTACGGATCGCGGCGCCTTCTTCACCTCGGACCTCACGGTGAACGAGTTCCTGCTCGTGCGCGAGGCCGGCTTCCGCCCGCTGGGTTTGGTCCTCGGTTCCTCCGTCTACCACGTCGGCATCCAGCTGGGCCGCTGGACGAAGAACCAGGAACTGACCAAGCTGTCGCAGGCCATGTACCACGCGCGCGAACTCGCCATGAGCCGGATGGAGGCCGAGGCGAGCGCGCTCGGCGCGGACGGGATCGTCGGCGTGCGGCTGGACATCGAGTTCAAGGAGTTCGGCTCGGACGTCGCCGAGTTCATCGCGGTCGGCACGGCGGTGAAGGCGGACGGCGCGGACCCGGGACCGGGCGGGACCTGGCTGAACAACAAGGACAAGCCCTTCACCTCGAACCTGTCCGGCCAGGACTTCTGGACGCTCGTCCGGGCCGGGTACGCACCCCTCGACCTGGTCATGGGCTCGTGCGTCTACCACATGGCGCACCAGCGCTTCACGCAGGCGCTGGGCACCGCGGGCCGCAACGTCGAGATCGAGCCCTTCACCCAGGCGCTGTACGACGCACGCGGGCTGGCCATGAGCCGCATGAAGGCGGAGGGGGAAGCCCTGGACGCCGAGGGCGTCGTGGCGGTCCAGCTGCACCAGCACACGCACCGCTGGGGCGGCCACACCACCGAGTTCTTCGCGATCGGTACGGCAGTGCGCCCGCTGCGCGACGACCACGTGATCGAACGGCCGACCCTCGTGCTGGGCCTCGATGGCTGACATGGACGTGGAACTGCTCGCCGCGGCGCTGCGCCGCGACACCGCCGACCTGGACCTCTACGCCGCCGTCCTCACGGCGAACCTCGCGGACTCACTGCCGCCGGACGCGGTACGGGTCACGCGCAGCCGCTCCCTCGGCCAGCGGCTGGCCGGGAGGGCGGGGACGGTCACCGAAGTGGCCGTCTCCCTGGGCGACCGGCGGTTCACCCTGCGGGCGGACACGGCCCGGACGACCGCGGAGATCTGCCACGAGGTGCGAGCCGTCGTCCTCTCGCGGCGCTCCGTGGACCTGGACGAATGGCTCACCGCCCTGGCCCGGGCCCTGTCGGAGTCCGCGGCGTCGAACGCCCGGGCCCGCATGGCGGTGGAACGCTTCCTGACCTGAGAACGGGCTGCACCGATCCCGTCCTGAATTGGCCTCACATGCGGAGCGTGACCTCAAGCCCCGCAGGGCGGCCGCGATCACAGGGCGCCTTGGCACCTGAGCCCCTTCCAGCCTGACGGCGGTTCCGGACGCGTGCTGGAAGGTCCGGGACCGAGCCGTCGACTCGGGCGCAGCGCGAGAGGGCCTCCCGCTGCGCGCACCCGCTAGACGCCTTAAGGCCGCACCACGGCATCCAGCGCCGGTGCCGTGACCAGGAAGGCCCGCTCGGTCAAGGCGGCCGGGTTCTCGGCGCCGTCGCTGTCGCTCCAGCGCCGCAGCACCGTGTGGAAGGCCGACAGCGCCATCCCTGCGGCCAGCTGCGGGTAGAGCTCCACCTCCGGGTCGAGGCCGACACGGTCCGCCACCTCCGCCGCCAACTCGTCGCGCCACTGCGCCTGGAGCTCCAGGAAGCGGGCGAGGAGGGCGGGGGTGCCCAGGATCAGCTGGACGACGTGAAGGGTTCGTTCGGAGTGGCCGGCGCAGGCGTCGATGGCACGCCAGACCGTGTGACGCAGGGCGGTCGACGGGGATTCCGTGGCCGGGCGGCCCGCCAGCTCGGCGCGCATGTCCGCGCCCATTCCGGCCAGGAACTGGACGACGACGTCCTCCTTGGACGCGAAGTAGCGGAAGAACGTCCGCTTCGAGACGCCCGCCGCCGCGGCGATCTCGTCCACCGTGACCGCGTCGAAGCCCTCGCTGGCCAGCAGGCCGAGCGCGGCCCGCGTCAGTTCGTCGGCGACGAGCTGGCGCTTGCGCTGGGCCAGGGTTCCTTCGGGGCTGGGAGTCATACGGCCATCGTATCCGCGAGCCACACATGACCCTAAGAGTCATCGTTGACACTTGGTGTCAGCAATGGCAGCGTAAGTCACATGAATAAACCAGAGCGCTGGACCACCGACCGGATCCCCGACCAGAGCGGACGCGTGGTCGTCGTCACCGGAGCCAACAGCGGACTCGGACTGGCCACCACCCGCGCGCTGGCGCGCAAGGGCGCACGCGTGGTCCTCGCCGTGCGCGACGAGGGGAAGGGCCGTCGCGCTGCCGCGGAGGCGGCGACGCCGGGCGCCCGCCTGGACGTGCTGCCGCTCGACCTGACCGACCTGGACTCCGTGCGCGCGTTCGCCGCCCGGCTGCGCTCCGACGGAGTGCGCCCCGACGTGCTCGTCAACAACGCCGGACTGATGGCCCCGCCCCGCACGCTCACCCCGGACGGGCGCGAGGTCCAGTTCGCCGCCAACCACCTCGGCCACTTCGCCCTCACCGGCCTGCTCCTCGATCTGATGGCGGACGGCAAGGACCCCCGGGTCGTCACGGTGACGTCCGCCAACCACCGCCGGGCGCGGCTCTTCTTCGACGACCTGACCGGCGAGCGCCACTACTCGCCGATGGGCCACTACAACCAGTCGAAGCTCGCCAACGCCGTCTTCGGATGGGAGCTGCACCGGCGGCTCGGCGCGGCCGGCAGCCCGGTGCGCAGTGTGCTGGCCCACCCCGGTTACGCCTCCACCAGCCTCCAGACCACGTCCCCCACCGGCATGGTGAAGCTGATGTTCGGCCGCCTGTTGCTGCCGCTCGCCCAGTCGGCGGACCAGGGCGCCCTGCCCCAGCTGTACGCGGCGACCGCTCCGGACGTCCAGGGCGGCGCTCTGTACGGCCCCGACGGCCTG
The DNA here is from genome assembly GCF_055584685.1 of Streptomyces sp. NPDC102258. Classification (NCBI taxonomy): domain Bacteria; kingdom Bacillati; phylum Actinomycetota; class Actinomycetes; order Kitasatosporales; family Streptomycetaceae; genus Streptomyces; species Streptomyces sp. NPDC102258. The sequence continues at coordinate 22,318 of NZ_JBVJLO010000021.1, read as the reverse complement.
GGGGAACTGCGCGGTGCGCCCAAGCGGGTGGAACTGGCGGCGCGGGCCTCGGACCCCGCGACCGGAGGACGACTCTGGGACCTCTCCGAGGAACTGACCGGCGTACGCTTCCCCCTCCCGGCCGCCGCCTGACCGGGAGCAAGGGTGATGGGCGGATGGCCACAGGGCATTCAGAGCATCGGGACCTCCGCGTGTGCATCCGATTCGGCGGTTTCCGGAATTCCTCGCCCCACCGCCGAGCGCTCTTCCGCTTTTCGGCCCGTTCGGTGACGTGCGTGGCTTGTTCTCCAGCATGGCGGCGGTGCCCGGCTCGAATCGCCTTGACGAGGTGTCGAACCGGTTGCAAAGGTCAGGGCGAAGACCAACGGGGCGCCACGGGGTTTGTGTTCGGCGCACCGTTCAAACGGGGGAGAGGGCGCGGTGAAGTCAGCGCATTCATTTGTCTTGAACGCCGCCACATGGTTACCCGACGAGCGCGAGAGCGCGTCGGACATGGTGGCCGCAGGCCGCATCACGGCCGACGACGCCATCGCCGACCCGGAGGTCGAGGCGGCCCTCATGACCATGGTCGACCGGTTCGCCCTACCGCATTCGATCGATGGTCCGCCGACTGCGGCCGTCCGTTGATGTGCCCGGTGAACTGGTCGTATTCCTGCGGTCCCGCTTCCTCCGGGGGCAGCGGGACCAGCCGCGCGTGTGCCCCAGGCCGCGGCTGACGCGGTCCGCGCAGCCGGCCCGCCTTCGACGCGCGGCGATCAGGCAGGCCCCGGCGGCCTCTCCCACGCGAGGTCACCGGACCACCGTGGACGAGCAACTGCACCCACGCGCTGCCGGACGTGCACCCCTTCTGGCGGCCCCCTTCACCGCGCTGCGAAGCATCTCCGCCTACCAGCGGGCCGCACGGTCCGAACAGGCGGTACTCGCGGTGCCGGAGCAGACGACGCTGCCGACACCACACCCGCTGGTGGATTCCGGTGACCTCGTCAACTCCGGCGCGCTGCTGGTGTTCGCGCGCGGCGAGGGTCTGCGGGTGAGCGGTGTGGAGGCGTTCGACGGAGCGGAGGCGACCACCGCCCGGCTGCGTGAGCTGGCCGGGGACGGCGGCCCGGACACCCCGCTCGTCCTCGGCCCTGGATCGAGGAACGGGAGTTCGGTGCCGCGGTCCCGGTGCACCGGGTCGCGTCCGGCAGCTACTGCACCAGCGTCTGGCTCGACCTGGCCCTGACGACTCGACCACCGGCAGGCGGTGCGCTGCTACATCGATCCGCTGTCCGGTCGCGGTCACCTGGCCCGTGCTCGCCGTCACCGCCACGGCCACCACTGCCACCACTGACACCGCTGCCGTGGCGTAGCCGAAAGGACACGGACGCGCATGCGCATCGGGGCCGACGTGCTCACCATCGACGCGCCGTCGGCACGCCGGTCATCCCGCCGGCGGCCGTACGCCGCATGGCTCAGACGGCCGCCGGGCCGGCCCCGGCACAGGAAATCCCGTCCCGGGTCTGACCCGGGCACCTCGCAAGACGACCGGAGGACAGCTCCTCATGACCACCCCCTCACCCACTACAGCACTCCCGGGCCGCGTGCTGGCCGTCGCCGTGTGCAGCGCGTTCCTCGTCGGCCTCGACTCGATGATCACCGTGCCGCTCATCCCCGAGATCGCGGCCGACACGAACACCGCCGCCCGGGCCGGCGGCTTGTTCGTCAGCGCCTACGCACTGCTCTTCGCCCTGGTGGCACCCCTGTGCGGCGCCATGTCCGACCGCCTCGGGCGCCGCAGGATCCTCTGCACCGGCCTGGTGGTGTTCGCCCTGGCCAACGTCCTCACCGGCCTGGGCGGCGACTTCACCCTCATCCTGATCAGCCGTGCCGTGGCCGGTTTCGGCTCGGCCATGATCATGCCGAGCGTGTACGCGATGATCGCCGAGAACTTCCCGTTCGAGAAGCGCGGCAAGATCATGGGCATCGTCGTGGCCGGACTGCTCAGCTCCACCGTGCTCGGCGTACCGCTCGGTTCCTACCTCGCCTACCTGATGAGCTGGCGGGCCGCCTTCTTCGCCGTCGCGGTCGTCGCGGCCGCCGTCTACCTCATGGTCCTCGTCCGCCTCCCGGCCGTCGCTCCCAAGGACCCGCAGGAGAGGGCGCCGGGCAACCCCGTCGCGACCTACCTCGGGATGATCCGCCGCGCCGTCACCACGCCCGCGGTGCTGTGCGTTCTCGCCTCGACCCTGCTGTGGAGCGCCGCGCTCTACGGCATGTTCTCGAACATCGGCATCTTCTTCGCCGAGCGTTTCGACCTCAACGAGGCACAGACCGGATTCGCGATCACGGGCTCCGGAGCGGGCAGCATGACGGGAGCCCTCCTCGGCGGCCGTATCGCCGACCGGCTGGGCAAGCGCCGCGTACTCGTCGCCGCCGCACAGGTCGCGGCCGCCGGAGTGAGCGCCGTACCGCTGATCGGGGAGCACCTTGTCCCCGTCCTCATCGTGTTCATCGTCTGGGGCACCGCCGTCGGAGTCGGACAGCCCGCCCTCAAAGCGCTGGTCAGCGAGTTGCGCCCGGAGATGCGCGGCACCGCACTGGCCCTCAACGGCTCCGCGCAGTACGCCGGGATGATGCTGGCCACCAGCATCGCGGCGGCACTGCTGCAGAGCAGCGTTTCGTTCACCGTGATCGGTGTGATCTGCGGAGTCTGCGCCCTCGCCGTCCTGCCCCTTCTCGTCGGAGTCCGGGTCACCGCCCAGCAGGACGCCCCGACCCGCCCTGCCTCCCAGAAGGAGACGACGGCATGAGCACCACGTCCGCCGGCCAGGAGACGGACCTCGGCAAGGTCCTCTTCGAGAAGTTCGTCGACCTGTGGAACGGCGACATGGAACTCGCCGACGCCTCGGAGTTCATCGCCGACGAGTTCACCGTCCACAGCGCCGAACTCGCCCGCTGCCTCGGCTTCCCCGATTCCAACCGGATCACCACCCGCGACGGTCTGCTCGACTGGGTCCGCGCGGTACGCCTGCTGCTCCACGACGTGCGGTTCACCACCGACCCCGGCCCCCTGCGGGACGGCGACTACACGCTCACCGGCACGTACGCCGACGGGGCTCCCACCGCGACCGTCGAACCCGGCACGCCGGTCCAGTACGCCGGAATGTCCCCCTCGGGCCGTACGGGCACACCAGTGCGTCGGGCTACGCGGGCCGGCGGCCGCGGCAGGGGGTGCTGCCGCGAGATGCTGAGGCCCGGCCGGCCGGGCGGATGCGCCAGGTATGGCGGCCGCCCTCACCAGCCCAGCTCCGTGTACAGCCGCCCGGCTGTGATGCCTTCGATGGCCGCCCGGGTGTAGGCGACGAGCGGCTCGGGGAGTTCGTCCGGATGCCACCACTGCCAGCCGAGGCATTTGTCGGGCTCGCGGACCTCCGGGACGCCCTTCCACCGGCGGGCCCGGAACACGAGACCGATACGCGGCCGGGCGCCGGGCGAGTCGACCAGGTGCACCGCATGGACGTACTCGACGTCGGCGGGATCGATGACCAGGCCGGTCTCCTCAAGGGTCTCCCGCAGCAGGCAGGCGATCGCCGGCTCCTGCGCGCAGTGGCCCGCCGGGAAGTGCCACGTGTCCCCTGCGAAGGCGGAGTCCGGCTGGCGCAGCCCGAGCAGGACGCGGCCCTCGTCGTCTTCGAGGTAGAGGTGGACACCCATCACGAGGGGAACGGCCTCGTGCGAAACGGGCGCCGGGCGCGAGCCGGCGGCCGCCTCGCGGGCGACATGGCGGCGGATGAGGTCGCTCGTCGACGGGCTCAGCCGCAGCCGGGGCAGCTCGTCCGGCGCGAACCAGCGGAGCAGGACGCCCTCCCGTAGATCGAGCGTGTCGGGGACGCCGCGCCAGAGGCCGGCGAAGACCTGGACGGGGACGGCGAGTCCGTCGACGCCGGTCGCGGTTTCCACCGCATACGGTTCCAGCTCCCCGACCACCAGACCGGGTACCTCTTCGGCGAGCTCGCGGCGGATGGTGTCTTCCAGCGACCGGTCACCGGCTTCCCGGCCGCCTCCCAGGAGCGCGAACGCACCCGGCTCCCAGATGCCCGGGTAGTTGTCGCGCAGGTGCAGCAGGTAGCGGCCGGCCCCGTCGTACAGCAGGGCGGAGGCGTTCACCGGCTCGGCCCGGCCGTCGAGACCGGCCACCAGCAGCTTGGCGCGCAGGGCGGGAGAGGTGACCTGGTCGAAGGGGAGCCACTGGGCCCCTGTGACCTCCTCGTCCTGAAGGACGGTCTTCGGGCGCCCGTGACCGGTGTGGAAGACGAAGCGCAGGTCGTAGTGGTGATGGGCCGGTTCGCCCTTGGCCGGATCGGCGTCGATGGCGTGGACGTCGATGTCGATGGGGGTGTCCAGAAACCGGGAGGTCAGGCACAGGTCGCCCGGGCTGATCCCCGTCTCCTCGCACACCTCCCGCAGCGCCGCACCGAGCAGCGTACGGTCGTCGGCCTCGACGTGGCCGCCCGGCGCGAGGAGCAGTCCGGTTGACCGGTGCACCGCGTGCAGGACCCGGCGGTCACGGTCGATGACGGCGGCGCTGCAGGTGAGGTGCGCGGGAAACGTCGTGCGGCTGGTCGGGGCAGCGGATTCCGCCAAGGCGGCCAGAAGACCGGCCAGGCCGGTGCGCTCGCGCGGGTGTCGGTCGAGGTAGGCCTCGACGGTGCTGCGGATGTGGGACAGGGCGGGGGGCACGTGATCACCTCGGAGTCGGCGGGGCAGGCGTCGTATTCAGGTGCGGGCGGCGCCGCTGGGGCTCATGCCTCGGGGCCCGTCGCGGCGGCGCGGGGCTGGTAGGCGTCGGCCTGCAGCGTGAACATGGCGGCGTACCTCCCGCCTCGGGCCATGAGCTCGTCGTGGGAACCGGATTCGACGATCCGGCCGCTGTCGAAGACGTGGATACGGTCGCAGTCCACGACGCTGGCCAGCCGGTGGGAGATCAGTACGGTGATCTGGTCCTCGCGCAGCCGTCCCCGCAACACGGCCTCGTACACGGCGTGTTCGGACGGCGGGTCCATGCTCGCGGTCGGCTCGTCCAGAAGCAGCAGCGGTGCCTTCTTGTACAGGCCGCGGCCCACCGCGACCTTCGCCCACTGCCCGCCCGACAGCTCCTGGCCGCCCTTGAACCGCTTCGACAGCAGGGTCTCCCACTGGCGGGGCAGCCCGGCGACCACCCCGTCGGCGCCCGAAGCCCGGGCGGCGTCCATCGCCCGCTGCGGATCGGCCTCCATCAGGCTCCCGGTGGAGATCGTGATGTTCGACAGGGCACTGAAAGGGAAGTGGGCCGGGCCCTGGAGGACGCAGGCGACCTGGCGGTGCACGGAAGGGGCGTCCATCTCGCGGACGTCCACGCCGTCCCAGCGGACCTGGCCCCGCTGCGCCTCGTAGAGGCCGGCGAGGAGTTTGGCGCAGGTGGACTTGCCCGAGCCGTTGAGGCCGACGAAGGCGATGGTCTCGCCGACGGACAGGCTGAGGGTGATCCCGTTCAGAGCCGGGGTGTCCTTGCCGGGATAGGTGAAGTGGACGTCGTCCATGGCGATCGTCTTCACCCGCGAGGGTGCCCGGAGTTCGGCGGTCCGGGGCAGCAGCCGGCGGCAGCGCTCCTGGACGGCGAGGAGGTCGGAGACCCAGAGGGCGTGCTCGTAGACGAGGTGCGCGGTCTCGATGAGCCGGGTCAGCGACGCTTGGGCGGCCTGGATGGCGAGGACCGCGCCCGCGCCCGCGGCCAGCGGCAGCCAGCCGGAGATCAGCATGGCGCCGAGCGCGGTGTAGGTGACGCCGGTCCCGAGGCCTCCGACGGTGCGTCCGGCCAGGTTGAGGACCGCGGAGTAGGTGCCGAGCCGGGTGTCCTCCGCCGCGATCTTCGTGGTGAGACGCCGGTGCTCGTCCAGGAGGGCGTCCTGGGCGGTATCGGAGCGCAGCTCGGCGGCGGCGTCCACGTCCAGGAGCAGCCAGGAGAAGACCCGGACGCGGCGCTGGAGGGCGTTCCACCGTTTGAAGGAGTGGAACCGGGCCCGGGCGCTGCGGACGGCCGCCGCGCCCACCGGCAGGACGGAGAGCAGGAGGAGCGGCAGGAGGGCGGGATGCAGGATGCCCAGGACGGAGGCGGTTCCGAGGAGACCGAGGAGGGCGGAGGCGAGGGAGATGACCTGCCCGACGATCTGCCGCGCGTAGAAGAGGCCGCGGTCGTTCGCGCGGTGGACCTCGTCGTGCCACTCGGCGTCCTCGACCGCCTCCAGCTTCACGTGCGCGGTGAGCCGGAAGAACTCGCACTCCAGAGCCGTGCGGATCTTCGGGGTGACGAGTGCCTGCGCCACCGCGACGGCGGCCTCCAGCACGGCGCGGGCGGCCAGGAGTCCGACGACGAGGAGGATCTGGGGGACGGCGGCGCGCACGCGCTCGGGGGTGGGGCCCTGGGCGAAGAGGTGCTGGAGGACGGAGACCGAGGCGAGCAGCCCGCCGGCGCTCATGACGGCCGAGGCCAGCTGGCAGATGACGATGGCGGTCGTCGCGGTCCGGTCCGCCTGCCAGGCGAACCGCCCGACGAGGGCCGTGATGCTCGGCAGCCGCGTGAGGACCTGGCGCACGGTGGCGTTGGCGGCGGCCCCGTCGTGGACGGACCAGTACGCCTCCTCCATCTCGTCGGCGACGTCGCCGTCCGCGGGCCCGGCCGGCACGGAGGCGGGTGGCAGGGGCAGCGGCAGCGGCTCGGACCGCGGCCCGGGGATTGCGCTCTCGGGGGTTCCGGAACCCGTCCGGCCGCTCATGCGGGCCGCCCCTGTTCGAATCCGGACTCAGGGTGGGCGGGTGTGGGTAAGGCGTTCATGCAGTCCTCCAATTGGGCGGCGGAGTGGCACTGGTGGTCTAGAAACGTGCCGGAACGGGACCCGTAACGGCCCCGATCGGGCGAATCGATCGAACGGAGTCGCGAATGGGGCATGCATCCCGGACGCGTCGGGGGCGGGCGCTTCTGAACTCACACGTTCGAGTGGAGCCAGGCCTGGCGGCACCCGAACAGGGGCTTGCCGCGCGCGGTGACGGTGCGGTGCGGACGCCGGCGGTCGGCAGCCGGCAGTCGGCATGGCGGGACCTTTATCCGGTGTGCGGCGGGGCCCGGGGGTGTCGTACTGTGGATGAGTTCCTGCGCCGAAGCGTCGGTGGTTGTCGGCGGCAGCGACCGGAATTCCTGTTCCTTCTGCCTTCTGTGTCGATCTTGAGGTGACGTCCTATCAATCAGGCCATGTAGTCGTCCGTTTTCCCCACGTGCTGATGTGTCGCACGTGTTCGGGGGCGGACGTCGCGCTGGCCTGAGTTGCGTCACCCCCCCCGTTTTTTCTGTCTCTCCCCGGGTGCAGCTCTGCCGTCTGCCCCGGGTTTCCTGCTGTCGGTTCCCGGCGCGGCTGACGGCTGGGCTCCCCGATTCCTTTGGATCAGGAGTCCCCGTCGTGTCTTCCTCCGCGCTCGGCAACGAGCCGCAGCACACCACCCGGCCCCCGCGCCGCCCAGCACCTCACCTCCCGAAGACGAAGACGAAGACGGCCTTGGCCGCCCGGATCGCCCTCGTGGTGCTGCTGGTCGCCGAGCTCATGGACATCCTCGACCAGTCGATCGTCCTGACCGCCCTGCCCGCGATCCGGGAGTCCACCGGCGCCGGGCCGGCCGCGGTGCAGTGGCTGACCGCCGCGTACTCGCTGACGGTCGCCGTGGGGCTGATCACCGGCGGACGCCTCGGCGACCTCCACGGCCGGCGCAGGATCCTCCTCACGGGCACCGTCGTGTTCACCGTGGCCTCGCTGCTGTGCGGCCTCGCCACCGGCACCGGTCTGCTGATCGCGGCCCGGGTGCTCCAGGGCGGCGGAGTCGCCCTGATGATCCCGCAGGTCCTCGCCACCCTCCACGTCACCTTCGCCGGTGAGAACCGCAGCAAGGCCTTCGGCCTCTACGGAGCCGTCCTCTCACTCGCCAACGTCCTGGGCCCCGTCCTCGGCGGACTGCTCACCGAGGCCGACCTGTTCGGGCTGTCCTGGCGGCCGATCTTCCTGATCAACGTGCCCGTCGGCCTCGCCGTGCTTCTCCTCGGCAACAAGTTCATCCCCGAGTCGACCGGACAGAAGACCGACCGGCTCGACCTGACCGGCGTGCTCCTGTCCGCGCTGGCCGTCGTCCTGATCCTCTTCCCCCTCACCGAGGGCCACACCCACCACTGGCCACTGTGGTGCTTCGCCATGCTCGCCACCGGCCTGTGCGCGCTCGGCGTCTTCCTGCGCCACCAGCAGCGCGAGCAGCACCACGCCCCGCTCGTTGCCCTGTCCCTCTTCCGGAGCCGGCAGTTCTCCGGGGGCCTGTCCACGCAGCTGCTGCTCGGCCTGCTGTGCGGCTTGTTCTTCATGACCTGGACCCTCTACCTCCAGCTCGGCCTGGGCATGACCCCCTTCCACGCGGCCCTGGCCTTCGTGCTGCTCTCCCTGGGCGAACTGGCCGGTGCGACGATCGCGGCGAAGAGCGGCGGCCGTTTCGCCCGCCGCCTGCCCCAGGCCGGGGCGCTGGTCGCGCTCGCCTCGATGGCCTCGTACGGACTCCAGGCCGACCTGTTCCAGGCGGAGCTGACCCTCGCGGCGATGACCGCTCCGGTGGTGCTGATCGGCTTCGGCCTCGGCATGGTCGGCGGCCCGCTCGCCGACATGGCGCTGGCCAGAGTCCCGCACGAGGACGCCGGGTCCGCCTCGGGCCTGTTCAACACGGCCATGCACCTGGGCATCGCCCTCGGCACGGCACTGACCGCCCTGGTCTTCTTCGCCGCCACCGACGGGTCGTCCGACGCCGGGCCCAACCGCGACGCGTTCATCAGCGTGCTGTGGTGGGCGGGCGGCATCCTGGCCCTGATGTGGGCCCTGATGTTCTCCCTGCCCAAGCGCACCAGCAGCCGGGCCGACTGAGCGGCTCTTCGATATTGCGGACGGGGCGCACGCACTGGAGCCGGCCCCCGCGGCCCGCCGCGGACACCGAACGCCTGCGGATGGTGGGCGGCACCTCATGACCGGCTAGTGCATCAGCTCGGAGCGGGGGTGCTCCGGCGCCGCCGGGCCGACGTAGAGCCCGGTGCGGGAGCCAGCTGCTGTCGTCGCCGCCTTCGAACGTGGCGTCGAAGAGCCGGCCAAAGGCCGGCCAGGCGGGCAACCGCCAGAAGCGCGGCTTCCGCGGTGGCCGGGTCGCCGCGCTTCGACCAGCCCCGACTACCGCGAACGCCATGCGGTCGGGTGCGGGATCAACCGCCTCAAGAGACACACCGTGCTGTCGCCACGCGCCGCCACAAGCTCGCCGTCCGCTACGAGGCGACCGTCCACGTCGCCGCCATCAACGAGTGGTCGCGACCCGTGGCAGTCACACGCCGGGATCCACGTTCCACACCATGGGCAGATCGCTGCCGCAGAAGACGCAGGCGAAATCGTCCTCGCGAACGATGTTGTGCTCCTGGCAGTCGGGGCACCGCCGGAACACCACCTCGTGGGTAGATCCGGACGGCCGACCGAGTCCAACAGCGTCCAGAGCGCGGGCGACATCCGCCCATGAGCTGACGTCCGGGCAGTACCCGGTGGACTGGTTGCTGACCTCGCTCACGGTCCACCGGTCTGCCTCGCGCATGAAGCCGATCTCGCCGGCGCTCAGAACCATGTCTCCGCCGGCACAGGCCACGTGCTCGCTTCGCCGCGGCGCCAACTGAAGCACACCGTCCGTGCCGACCACGAAGGTGAAGGGTTCGGCCAGCTCCGCCGCCGATTGCTCCGCGATCCAGCCGCCGAAGTCAGCCGCCGAGCCGATCCGCCGCCCGCCGCCACCTGGCCGGACCGCAGCTTTCAGTTCGACCGGTCCGACATATCGGTAACTCCGACCCCGTGTACTCACGGCAGCCAAGCTAGAGCCCGTCCGACACACGCCCCAATGCCGGGGTTGTCCGGCGCTACCTGCAGACAGGCGCGCCCATGTTCGGAGAGCATCTGGTCCCGCCGTTCTGACGGTACGGAGCCACGGCACACGGCTACGGCAAAGCCACAAGTGCGACAGATCGACTCAACGTCCCAGCGCAACCGGCCGTCCACCAGGGCCTGAACTCCCCAGCACTCCGCTTCCGCATCGCAGTCCTGGCAGACCGCGGAATACCTGACGGATTCAAAGACCGCCTGATCCACACCCACCCCCAACCGAGACGAGGTCAAACGACAAGGTCAGCCCTGGTCCTCCACGCCCCCTCGCAGTCCCCACTCATCGAGACCGGAGTAGATCACTGCGATGCGGCCCCTGGGGAAATCGAGTGACGTAGCCTCCCCGCTGTAGAGGGCTACCAGCGACTCGGGCCCTCGCCACCAGGTATCTGCCAAGCCCATCACCTCGCGCACCGGCGTGTAGCCGTTCAGCTCGATGCCATCGACGTCATCGCCGACGAGTTTGGTGACCTGCCTTGCCCAGATGGACGCGTGGTGAGCCAAGGCGAGCGATTCCACCCAGCCCTCGACGGTCGCATGGAGGGGTGCCCACCGCTCTGCATGGATACCGAACTCACCAGACGGACCGATCATGAATGAGTAGGGGACTGCGGTCCGCTGCATCCCGGCTTCGAACCACCACCCGGCGGAGTCTTCTTCGGGCGAGTCCGGATCGAGGTATTTGGGACCTCCGTCGTACTGCGGTGCGGGTGGCAAGAGCAGACCGCCCCACCGCTCTTGGTAGGCCGCCATTCGATCGATCACCGCTGTTGGGACGTCCCGCTCAAGCCACCACTGCCTGTGACCCTCGACGGGGCGAACGCCGACCTTGACGCCATGCGTGCTGACGAACGACCGCGCTCGGCAGGTCAGGCCGTCGGGCACATCGTTGATGAGGTGAAGATTCACCCGGCGGACGCTACCCAGCCGCCATGGAAAGAGCATGCGCGGGTGCTGCCACCCCCTGGGCACGACCGCCGGGCCCCATCCGGTACGACCGGATCGAGAACGGCCGGGGCGCTGGAGAATGTGGGCCGTCGGTTCAACCGCGCCCCGTCGGAGGTGAGGGACGTCACCGGGCGGCGGAGGCCGCCGGGGCGGGGGCGGCCGGCACGGGGGCGGCGGACTTGCGGATGCCGGTCGCGCTCAGTACGGCGGCCACGGTCAGGGCCACGACGGCTGAGAGCAGGGCGGCCCGCAGACCGGAGAGGAAGTGACCGGAAGTGGCCTGACCGACGAGCAGTCCCATGGCGGCGACTCCGATGAGGCCGCCGAGCTGGCGGGAGGCGTTGAGGACGCCGGAGGCGATCCCGCCGTTGGCCGGTTCCACCGAGCTCAGCATCGCGTTGGTCATGGCGGGGACGACCAGGCCGATACCGAAGCCGGCGACCAGGAACTGTACGACAAGGGCCGGGTAGGAGCCGGAACCCACGGCGGGCAGGACGGCCAGGTAGCCGAGCGCGGCAAGGGCGTTGCCGACGAGCAGGACGCGCCGGGCACCGTGGCGCTTGACCAGTGAGCCGCAGGCCAGGTTGGCGGCCATGATGGCGGCGGTCATGGGAAGGAAGGCAAGGCCGGCGGTGACCGGTGAGTACTCCCACACCTGCTGGAAGAAGAGGCTGAAGACGAAGATGAGGCCGTAGAAGGCGAAGTTCAGCAGGACGCCGATGAGCGAGGTGGCGGTGAACGCCTGGCGCCCGAACAGGTGGAGCGGCAGCATCGGGTCGGCGCTGCGGTGTTCGACGGTGAGGAAGGCGATCAGCGCGGCTGCGAAGACCGCCAGGCAGGTGATGACCAGGGCGGCCCCCCACCCCTGGGCGTTGGCCTCGATGATGGCGGTGGTCAGGCTGCCGAGGCCGATGACGGCAAGCAGCTGGCCGGGCAGGTCGAGGGAGCGTCGGCGGGAGCGGTCACGGGCCGGAGCGGGCTGCGCGTACAGCTGGGTGAGCAGGATGCCGACAGCGGCGATGGGGAGGTTGACGTAGAAGATGGAGCGCCAGCCGAGGGTGTCCACCAGCAGTCCGCCGACGACCGGTCCCAGGGCCAGCGCGAGGCCGCCGGCGGCGGCCCAGAGGCTTACGGCGCGGGTGCGGCGGGCGGGGTCGGGGAAGTTGGTGTTCACGAGGGACAGCGAGGAGGGCACGATCATGGCCGCCCCGATGCCCTGGAGGACGCGCGCCGTGATGAGGGTGATCAGGGACGGGGCGGCGCCGCAGGCCAGCGAGGTGAGGGCGAAGAGCGCGAAGCCGAGGATGAAGATGCCCTTGGGGTCGAAGCGGTCGCCCAGGGCTCCGGCGGTGAGCAGGAAGGCGGCGAAGGTGAGGGTGTAGCCGTTGATCACCCATTCCAGGCCGGAGAGGCTGTCACCGAATTCTCCGGCGAGGGCCTTGGTGGCGACGTTGACGACGCTGACGTCGAGAATGACGACTACGAAGCCCAGGCAGGCGGCGAAGAGGGTCGGGCCCGGCCGGGCCGCGGCGGAGGGTTCATGGCGAATCATGTGCTCTGCCTTTCATGGGTGGTGCGGAAGACGAGGATGGGTACGGGACCGGGCGGCGGCGTACCGGACCGGCCAGGCCGTTCCCGACGCCGGGTGTGGCCGCGGGCTGCCGGGGGCCGCAGCGGACGAGGCCCTGGCAGGCAGGCAGGCAGGCATCACGGGATCGCGCCAGGCACACGTAGACTGTTCGCCGCAAGACGAACACCACGGAGTGTACGCATGGCGACGAACACTCTGCAATCGGTGCCCGGTGTGATCCGGACACCCCGACGGGACGGAGAGCCGCCGTGGCGGCAGCACACGCGCAGCCTGCGCCGGAGAGCCGGCACTCGGCCGGGGCACACGAAGCGGCGGCGACGAGCCATCGCGTGCCGCCGGTCCACACCGACCCTCGGGAGGTGTCCCTGGAGGCCGCCCTGCTCGCGCTGGCCGACCCGGTCCGCCGCACACTCGTACGGGAACTCGCCGGGGCCGGTGACTGGCAGCGTTCGTGCGGGAGTTTCGACGTGCCGGTGACCAAGGCGACCCTCAGTCGGCACTTCGCGGTCCTGCGGGACGCCGGGCTGCTGGAACAGCGCGACGCCGGGGCCAAGCGGCTCAACCGGCTGCGGCGGCCCGAGTTCGACGAGCGCTTTCCCGGGCTGCTCGAATTGGTTTTGGGGACGGACTAAGGCCCTGGGCGATGGGCCGCGGCACCCGCTCGTACAGCGCTGTGGCCACCGCCGACGCCACGGTGGGGTCGGTTCGGCCGGGGCGCCGTAGACCACGGCGAGCGACAGCAAGCCGGCGCAGGCCGCCACATGCAGGACCGGGCGTAGTTGGCGTCCGTACGGTTGACGACCGTACGAAATCCGGTGAGCCGCGCCGCGTGCGTACCCGGCGCCGGGTCGACCACGCCGGTCCGCCAACGTCCGGAGCCACGGGTGCGCCGACCACGTTGGTGAAGCAACCGACGTCCGGGAGGGCGGAAGTCGGCGTGCGCATAGCGTTACGGAGCTCGGCGGAGGCGTTCCGCCGGCGTCAAGGGGCGGGTTCGCCTCGGCGAAGGCTTCGGAACACCGCCGGGGTCGCCCACCCGCGCAACGTGGCGTGAACCGCCGATCGGAACGCGGCCTCGGCCGTGGCGGCGTCGAGGGCCCCGGCCAGTTCGAGAGTCACCAGCCCGTGCAGGGTGGCCCAGATCGACAAGGCGATCGACGCTGCCTCGCCGACGAGGACGGACGCCGCCAACGCGCGCTCGATCGCCGCGAGGAGCGGCCCGATCGGGTCACTGGCACCGACCTCCCCCGAAGGGTCGAAGGACTGCACGCCACCGAACAGCACCGTGTACAGGTGGCTGTGTCCGAGCCCCCAGCGGCGGTAGGCGACGGCCAGCGTGTAGAGGTCGGCGAGAGGGTCCGCCGACGTCTGCGCCGCTGACAGGTCCTGGAACAGGCCGGCGACGGCTCTGTCGCGCACCGCACCGATCAGCCCGTCCTTGCCGCCGAACAAGGAGTACACCGCCGTCGTCGACGCCTCGGCGGCAGCCGCCACGGCGCGGACCGTGAGCGATTCTCGCGGACGGGTGGCGAGCATCTCGGTCGCGCACTCCACAAGCCGCTCTGCGACGGCTTCGTCGTTCGTTCTCGGCCTACCCACGACCAGGAGCCTACTCTCTTTGATAACGTCGTTTTGAAACAGTGTTCTGAAACTGCTGGAGGTCCGCTATGCCCGCATCCGTCATGCGTTTTCTCCGCTTCACCGGCCGCTTACTGCTGGCCCTGGCCGCCGTCGCGATGCTGGTCGTCGTCTTTCTCGCGCTGATCGCCCTCACAGACGGGGCAGGTTCGGGGCTCGCCGCATGGTTGCCGACCCTTGGGGCCGGGGTCGTCTTCGCGATGTGGCGTGGCCGGCGCCGCAGTCGGCCGACACGGTTCGTGCTGTTCCTGCCGGTGGTCGTCGCGGCAGCAGTGACGGCATCGGTCTGCGTCCCGGCCGCGCCGACGGCCCGCCGGTACCCGCCCGACCTGCCGTTCGTGACCACGCAGCACTGGAGCCTGTCCACCGGCAGCCGGGTCGCGGTGTACCACTACCCGCCTGCGAGCCCCGGCCCCCGGCATCCCGTCCCGCTCGTGTATCTCAACGGAGGCCCGGTCCGTGGCATCTCGATGCTCGACCACCGATTCCTGCAACTCCTCGCCCGCCAGGGCTACGACGTCTACGCCTACGAACAGGCCGGCGGCGGACGAAGCGACCTGCTCCCCATGAGCCAATACACGATCTCCAGGTCGGTCAGCGACCTCGCCGCCTTCACCGAACGCCTCAACAAGGGCAAGGTCGACGTCCTGGGATTCTCCTCGGGCGGGGTCGTGCTCACCCGCGCCCTGGCCGACCCGAGCTACGCCGCACGCGTACACCGGGCGGTCATAGCCGAGCCCGGCCCTATGGACGCCCCCACCGCGCACATCACCGGACACACGGGCCAAAAATCCGCACGGGGCATCGCGCCGGCCCTGACCGGACCGCGATCGACAACCGCCCCCCGGTACGCCGTGGCATTCGGCCTCATGCGCCTCGGGCTCCTCACCCCCGACACCGAACTGGTCGGACAGGCTGAAGGCGACAACGCCTTCACCGCCGCCGACCTCGGCAGCGACACCGCATCCGCCTACTGCGCGGGCGACGCGCACCGCATTCCCGCAGAGGACACCGCACAGAACTTCTCCTTCAGCCCCGCCGCCAGCCTCCGCATCCAGCAGACCGTCAAGGACTCACCCTCCATCGCCTCACCACTGCGGCAATCCCGGACCCCCGCGATGCTGATGATCGCCGAGTGCTCCTCCCAGGTCCGTCAATGGGCGACCACCGTCCTGGCCAATGACCCCGCCGTCCAGCGCACGCAGTACATGCCCGGAGTCGGACACCACATGTGGAACGGCCTGGACGACAACAACGACCGCGCCGCCGCCGTCATCACCGCGTTCCTGCAGGACAGGCCGGCACCCCTGCCGAACTACCCGACCCGTGACGAGATCCCTACCTTCCTGCGCGACCACAAATGAAGACGTCGCAGCCCGTCACCGGCCTGCGACTACGGCGTTGCGGTCGAGTACCACCACATCGATCACCCGGTCCTGACTGGTAGCGGGCGTGGCGTGCCAGTCCTGTGAGGTGTGGGTGGTGCTCATGCGGTGAGTGCTCCCTCTGGGGCGGGTGGCTCAGGCGGCGTCGGTGGGGTACTCGGAGGCCGGTCCGTACAGGGCTGCGGGTTGCCCGGTCGTCAGGGCCAGTAGCGGTCGCCGAAGGACCAGTGCCACCGCTCGGTCGGGTAGTTCGCGAAGCCCACGGCCGTGAATGCGCGGCTGAGGGTGCCACGGTGGAGCCGCGCGGGCGGGAGAGGCCGTCCGCCATGGTGCAGCAGGCGCCGGAGCTTTCCTCGGGACTGGCGTTGACGGGGGTGCCCATGTCGAGCTCCGTGCCGTCCGCGGTGACGAGGGCCAGGTCGACGGCCGCGCCGGCGCTGTGCGGAGCGATCTCCGACGGTGACACGTACCGGCTCGCCTGCGACCGCAGTCCCTCGGCGGGCCAGTCGGCGTGGGCGGCGCGGAACCCGGCCGCGTACTCCTCGACGTACCACTGTGCGCTGTTGCCCGTACGGGCCAGGCCCTGGCCCCCGCGTACGGTCAGAGGCCGAGCAGTTCCGCGAGGGTGCCGCCCAGGACGCGATCGCGCAGCGCGCCCGGCGAGGTCACGCGTTCGACGGTGGTACGGGCGAGGACGGGGTCGCCGTAGGGTGCGTCCGAGCCGAACAGGGTGCGGTCCGGCACCTCCTTGATGGCCAGTCGTACCGCGAAGAGGACGTTCGCCGTCGACAGGTCCAGGTGCAGGTTCGGGGTGTTCCGGGCCAGGTCGATGGCCGTCAGCCAGTTCAGTCCGCCCAACTGGCTGATCACCACCGGGACGTTCGGGTGGCGACGCGCGAGCCGGGCCAGGGTGATCAGGTCCCGCGCGGTGGTCGGCGCGAAGCCGTGCACGACGACCGGCAGCCCGCCGTGATCCGCGGCCGCCCGCAGGACCGGCTCGATCCGCCCGGCCTCGTCCGGCGGCGCGGTCAGCTCGCCGATGCCTCGAAAACCCCGGCCGACGATGTCCCGTTCGACCTCTGCCGCGATCTGCTCGGCCGGCACGTCCAGGCGGACCTTTCCGAAGCCGATGAAGCGATCGGGGTGGGCCGCGCACGCCGCGTCCAGCTCCCGCCACGCGGCCTGGTGGCCGTCGGGACCGCCGGACCGCCCGCTGACCGTCTCGTCCAGCACGCTCATCTCGCGCCGGAACGAAACCAGATCGGTGGCCCGTTCGGGGTGTGGCCGGGTGCTGAAGAGCACGGCGCGGTCGACTCCCGCTTCGTCCAGCAGGGCGATGTGGCTGTGCACGGGATCGTGGACATGGCTGTGCGCATCGATGATCAACGGATTTCTCCTGGTCAGGACCGGCGGCGGCGCCGGAATGCCGCCGCCGGACCCATCGTTGAAGGTTGACACCATGGCAAGGTCAAGCTCCACGGAGAAACGATGCTGATCGGACAACTGGCCAAGAGGACCGGGACGAGCGAGCGCCTGCTCCGGTACTACGAACGCGTCGGCCTCCTCACCTCGACCCGTCAGGCCAACGGATACCGCGACTACGACGCCGCCGCCGAGCAGACGGTCGGACAGATTCGCGCTCTGCTGGCGGCCGGGCTGCCCACCGCCTCGATCCGGCACGTCCTGCCCTGCGCCCTCGCGGACGGCGCGCTGCGTCCGTGCCCGGGGGTGCTGGACAAGCTCCACGCCCAACTCACGCAGCTCGACCGGCGCGCGGAGGAAGTGGCGCAGGCTCGCCACACCCTGCGCCGGGTCATCGCGGCAACCGAAGGCGCCGAATCCGCCGCAGGACCCGCGACCACTCCGCCGCGCTCGGGTTGAACGGACCGTCCACGTCCGGCCGTCGGTCAGCCAGCCGGTAGTAGACCGCCGTAGCGTCGAGGTCGAGGCGGGTCGGACCGGCGTACTGGGCTTCAGCCTGGGAGGCCACACCGCGTACTTCGCGGCCGCGGTCGCACTTCTAAGCCTGCCCCGCAGACTCGTGGCGACGCCCCGTGAGGCAACCCCGGCCTATTGACGGTCGGCGCGCTCGGCGACGCGTCGAGTTCCTGGTCAGCACCATCCCTCCAGCCTCGCTGCGCGCCGTGTGAGACAACCCCGTACGCCCGTCGGGAGTCTCTTCGAGCACAGGGGCGCCCGGCCGGCGCGGCCCCCCAGCGCTCCGGAGGTCCCACCATGAAGCAGCGCTCCTTACGCACCGCCTCGCTCGCGTTGACGCTGGCCGCCGTCATCAGCGCGGCCGTGCTCCCTCCGACCGCGCACGCCGGGGACTCCGGGCAAGGAGGACGCGGGCACGACGCGACTCAGGCGGCCTTACGGGCCCTCGTCTCGTCCGGCGGGTTGCCCGGAGTGGCCGCGCACTCCCGGGGCGGCGGGGCCAGGTGGTTCGGCGCGGCCGGTTACGCCGACACGGCGACGGGTCGTCCCCGCTCGGCCGGTGACCACTTCCGGGCGGCCAGCATCACCAAGACGTTGGTCGCGACCGTCCTCCTGCAACTGGAGGCCGAGGGAAGACTGCGCATGGACGACACCGTCGAACGGTGGCTGCCCGGCCTGCTCCAGGGCAACGGCTACGACGGCACCCAGGTCACCCTGCGTCAGCTGCTCAACCACACCAGCGGCATCGCCGACTACGCATCCGACCCCGCCTTCATCCAGGACGCCGCCGGCCCCGGATTCCCCGAGCACCGGTACGACTCCCACACGCCCGAGGAACTCGTCGCCATCGCCCTCAGGTACCCGCCGCAGCCCGGTCCGCACCGGGCACCGTCGTACTCGAACACCAACTTCGTGATCGCTGGCCTGGTCATCGAGAGGGCGACCGGCCGTTCGTACGCCACCGAGGTCACGCGCCGCCTCATCCGCCCGTTGCAGCTGTACGGAACCTCCTTCCCCGGCACCGCGCCGCAGCTGCCGGTCCCACACCCCGTCGGCTACTCCCGGCTCCACCAGACCCAGCCCGGCGCCGAGATCCACGACGCCACGGAACAGAACATGACCTGGCTGGGCGCCGCCGGCGACGTCATCTCCACCGGCGGCGACCTCAACCGCTTCCACCGCGCCCTCATGCGCGGCGAACTCCTCCCCCCGGCCCAGATGCGGCAGATGCTGGACGAGGTGCCGGCGCAGGATGGCTTCGGTTACGGCCTCGGGGTCGAGTTCGCGGACCTATCCTGCGGCGTGAAGGTGGTGGGCAAGAGCGGACGTACGAACGGCTCGCTGTCCGCGATGTTCGGAACGCGGGACGGCGACCACCAGCTGACGTTCAACGCCAACGGCGACTGGCTCCAGGACGATGCGCTCTACCTCGACGTGCTCGAAGCGGAGTTCTGCGGCAAGCCCCCGCCTCAGACCCGCACCGGCAAACTCGCCGACTCCCCCCTCCACCAGCCCCGAACCTCGTGAGCAGCGCGTCTCTTCCGACGGTTACGGGGTCCCGGCCGAGGTGGCGGCCCGGAGGGGAGCAGGAGCCGGAAGCGGGTGTGACCGGGGCGGCTTTCGGCCGTGAGGGAGCCCCCATGGGCATGCGCGACGCCTTCGACGGCGGCGAGCCCGAGGCCGGTGGAGCCGGTGCGGGGCGAGCGGCCGTAGTCGGCACGGGAGAAATGCCGGAAGATGTCGGGCAGCAAGTCCTCCGGGATACGGGTCCGTCAGCGGTGACAGCGAGCTCACCCTGCCGCGCGTCCGACCGCGCACGCCGCTCACCCGGGCAAGGGGGACGAGGCCCTGAGGCTGCTTGCGCGCCATCTTCCCGCGCTGCGCGCATCGACGATCGAGCAGCGGGCGGAGGAGGAACGCTGGGTGGCCCGAGACCTGGAGTCGTGCAGTTCCCCCGCACGTCGTGGCCGCCGTCGCGGCGGACATGGTGGCCCGCCTCCGCGAGGCAGGCAACGCTTGGAGATTAGGGCCGAGTGCGCGGATTACTGGGACGCCCGCGCCACCTTCCACGACCTCACCCCTGACCAGGCCGCGGCCGCGCTCGGTCTCACCGAGAGCCCCCCCGCAAACCCTCACATACGACGGCTGGGTGGCGGGCGATAGGTGCACATCCGGCTGGCTGGCTGGCTGACGACGGGGCCATGGCCACGAGCAGGCGGCCCTGTGCTAGCCACCCGGGGTCGGTGCTGGGCGGAGCGTACGCTCCGCATTTCATTCGGTGCGGAGAGCATGGTCGTCGGGGCAGGCATCCTCCGCCGACAGGCGATCCTGACGGCCCGCCACGGCCCAACGGCCAGCGCAGGCGCGGCGCGACAATGAGCCTTCCTCCAGAGGGCCTGTCCGTCGCTTCTGTCGTGGGTGTTCCATGCGGCGGGGTTACTCGACAGGTGTGTGCTGGCAGGGCGAACGCTTCAGGCGGGAAGTGTGATGCGGAAGGTGGTGTGTCCGGGGCGGCTGGTGACGGTGGTGGTGCCGCCGTGCGCGGTGATGACGGCGTGGACGATGGCGAGGCCGAGGCCGGTGCTTCCGGTGCTGCGGGAGCGGGCGTGGTCGGCGCGGACGAAACGGCCGAAGACTTCGGGCTGGAGTTCGTCGGGGATGCCGGGGCCGGTGTCGCTCACCTCCACGCAGGTGGTGGTCTGGTCCGTGGTGAGGGCGATGGTCACGTCGGTACCGGGTGGCGTGTGCGTACGGGCGTTGGCGAGGAGGTTGCCGATCGCCTGCTGGAGGCGGTGGGCGTCGCCGGTGACGATGACCGGTTCTTCCGGGAGGTCGAGGAGCCAGTGGTGGCCGGGGCCGGCGGCGCGGGCGTCGTCCGTCGCGTTCAGGATCAGCAGGGTCAGATCGACCGGTTCGTCTTCCAGGGGCCGTCCGGCGTCCAGACGCGCGAGAAGCAGCAGGTCATCGACGAGGCGGGTCATGCGCAGTGACTCGCTGTCGATGCGTTCCAGAGCGTGGCGGACGTCGGCGGGGACGGGCCCGCGATGGCGCAGGGCGAGTTCGGCGTGGCCGCGGATGTTGGCGACGGGGGTACGTAGTTCGTGGCTGGCGTCGGCGGCGAAGTGCCGCAGGCGCTCCTCGCTGGTCTGCCGGCGGGTGAGCGCGTCTTCGACGTGGCCGAGCAGGTTGTTGAGGGCGGTGCCGACCTGGCCGACCTCGGTGCGGGGGTCGGTGTCGGAGAGGGGGCCGGGCATGGCGATCTCACCGCTGGCGAGCGGTAGCCCGGCGACCTCCGCCGCATGCGCGGTGACCTTCCGCAGGGGGCGCAGGGAGATCCGTACCCACAGGGTCCCCGCGATGCCGGTCGCCACGAGCGCGGCACCGAACAGGGCGGCTTCCACCGCTTCGAGGCGGTGGACGGTCTCTTCCACCGGGTGCAGGGGCAGGCCCGTGATCAGGGTGTCCTGGTCGTCGCCCGAGACAGCCGTGACGCGGTATCTGCCCAGCCCGGAGAGGCGGATGCTGTGCCCGCGCCCGTCCACGGGGGTTCCTGCCAGGGTGCGGCGGTCTTCGGGGGTGAGGGGGAGGGGCCGGTCGGTGGCGGCGTCGACGACGGCGGCCTGGGTGACGGTGTGGTCCAGGAGGCGGGCGCCGAAGGTTGCCTCGGCCTGGCCCCGGGTGTCGGGGCGGTTGTCGCCGTCGGGTGTGGTCTCGTGTTCCAGGCTGGCCGCGAACCGGCCGCCGGACGCGGAGAGCTGTTCGTCCAGGCGCCCCATCAGGAAGCCCCGCAGGGCGAGGGCGGTGGTGATCCCGACGCCGAAACAGGCGACGGCGAGCAGGGCGACGAGTCCGACGGTGAGCTGGCCGCGCAGCGTGCGGGGCGGCAGGCGTTTCACAGCGCTTCGGGCTTGAGGACGTAGCCGAGACCGCGCACGGTGTGGATCATCGGGGTGCGTCCGGCGTCGATCTTCTTGCGCAGGTAGCTGATGTAGAGCTCGACGATGTGGGCGCGGCCGCCGAAGTCGTAGGCCCAGACCCGGTCGAGGATCTGGTCCTTGGACAGGACGCGGCGGGGGTTGCGCATGAGGAAGCGCAGGAGTTCGAACTCGGTGCGCGACAGCTCTACGGTATCCCCGCCACGCTGGACCTCCCGGGCCTCCTCGTCCATGGTGAGGTCTCCGACGGTGAGCCGGTTCGCGCCCGGCCCCACGGTCATCCCGGCCCGTCGCAGCAGCCCGCGCAGCCGGGCCAGTACTTCCTCCAGGCTGTAGGGCTTGGTGACGTAGTCGTCGCCGCCCGCGGTGATCCCCGCGATGCGGTCCTCGACCGCGTCGCGGGCCGTCAGGAACAGGACGCACACCGTGGGCATCTCCCGTCTGAGGGCCCGCAGGACCTGGAGCCCGTCCAGGTCGGGCAGCATCCAGTCCAGGATCACCGCGTCCGGCCGGAAATCACGGGCCGTGGCGAGCGCGGTCGCACCGTCACCCGCCGTGGCCACCTGCCAGCCCTCGCCGGTGATGACCCCGGCCAGCACATCGGTGACGTCGGGTTCGTCGTCGACGACGAGGATCCGTACGGGATCCCCGCCGGGGCGGTGCAGAAGCGGTGTCTTGCGCGGCTCGTCCATGATTCCTTCAGCTTCCCCCGCGCGGGCCGCGGCAGGGGCGGGGCGTGCCTTTGAGTTTCCTCTGAATCGGAGCTGAAAGAGCGTTTTGTTCCGCCTTGGGTGTTTGGTAAGTAACGTGGTGTCAGCGGGTTGGGTCCACGCATGGAGGCGTGTGAGGATCCGCCCATGGAGTGCGATGTGTGTG